>DKQD01000168.1:0-84616 GCA_002474345.1 Bacteriovoracaceae bacterium UBA7317 | reverse complement strand
GATAATTTTAAAGAAAAATGGTCTCGAGGAGTTCACCTAAATGATGGTGATAAAGGAACACTCCGGCTTATGGGTTCAAGAATTTATGATATAGACTCAAGACGCTTTTTACAAGCAGACCCAAAATCTGTTTTTCACTCACCTTATAGATATGCTGGCGACCCCATCATGCAAACAGATCCTAGTGGCGAAGAACCTTTTACAATTGTTGCCATTGGTTTGGCCGTTCTTGTTGGCTTTTTTGCTGTCGGATATGCCATTAGTGGGACAATGAATCCATTTAAGTGGTCAGCAAAAACTTGGGGATATGCGCTCTTAGGAGGGGCAATCGCTGGTATTTTTGCATATGCTGCTGTAGCAGCGGCTCCTGCTGCGGCTAGCTCATCAATGACTTGGGGGCCCTGGTTAAAAGCCTTGGGAACGAAGGCCATTTTTGAGGGAGCGGTAGGCTCTATAGCTGCAGGAATGACCAATTTACTTATTCAAGGCGCCATGTACGATATTCATGGACGGGGCTTTAGAATGGAATTCTTTTTAAACGCTCTCAAGGATGGTTTTTTAAATGCAGCGGCGGGCTCAATTGGTTCCGACATAGGTACGGAGTTGATAAAGAAATTAAGTGGTAAGTTAAATAAAATAATAGGCGGTTATATTACCAAAGGAGATGGGAAGATCGCTAAGTTTTTTAAATCAGATGATTGGCATGCCTTCACTGGGCAAGCCTATGCTTATGCTGACGACGTTTCAGATGAAGTAAAAAACAGTAAGGCTTTATCAAAATCCTGGGGCTTTAATCACAAAGGCTGGAAATATGCTGACACAATTAAAGGGACCGATGGTCGGTTAGCGAGACTATATCGAGCGGGTCAAGTAACGAGAGTTATTACAAGTGTTCCTAGGCTATGGAAGGAAGCCACCCTAACCTGGTCTCACACAAGTGCAGTGCACATGAACGGCTGGTTATACGATTCTTCAATTATAGTAACGAGTTTGCTAGAGGGGTCTGGTGCCGGACTATACCAAGTGGTTAAAAATCGAGCTGGTTATAAAGGATTTGGTTTGGCATTAGACCAGCCACTAACTTCTGTTTACGTTCACTTAAGAGGTGGTGATTGGCAGGAACAACATGGATGGCAGGAATATATGACAACTGCTGGAGGATCTACCTCAATGGAAGGAAGAGGACCTGCAAGTGGAACCGATAGTGCTGAAACTGGTTATTAAGATTTAATAAAGCCTTAATAAAAAAAAGGGTTATATATATTTTTTAAAATCAACCTTTAAGCTCAAGATGAGCTATAAATAACCCAGGGCTTTTTTCAAAGAAAATTTACTTCTAACAAAAATGCCTGTGCCTCTAGCGACTTCTCTATTTTCATGGTCATATAAAATAGATTCAGCAATAATTTGACTCTTATTTTTATTGACAACTTTCCCTTTGGAAATGATTTTACCCTTTGAAACAGGACGCGTTAGATAAGTAGTAAATGACGTTGTCACAAGAAATACATCATCAATATAACTATTAGATGCAAAGAAAGCCGCATCATCTAACATTTTAAAAAAGACTGATCCATGAAGAATATGTCCAGAATGATGGAATTTTTCAAGAACATCCATTTCAATATGACATTCTCCTAGACTCAGTTTCATACTTGGATTATAAATTTGGTTAATAGGAGCATTTTTGTAAATATTAACTAAGCAGTCAAAATGTGATTGATTCATAAAAACTTTTTTTATTTTAAATTTTTATTTATAACTTTTTAGGATAGTTTAACAATGAAATATTTCTAAGAGAAGTTTTAAATAAATGAAATATTTCTATTAGTAAATAAATTAAAGGTAAAAATAACGTTAGAATAAACTTGAAACAAAGTTTATATATTAAATTGTGACAACAACGCCTTCAACATTTTCATTTTTAACTAAGAGGAACAAAAAACCAGTGTCAAATTTTCTAGTCAAAGAGTCCGCCTTTTCGACTCTATTAATAAAACTTTCTAAAGGTTTTCCACCTTGAATAAGGCCATAGACATCCCTAAAACTTCCTACTCTGTATTCTAATCTTCCATACGCTATATAAGAAACTTCTAATTTTTTATTAACAAGGGGGGATCCACTCATTCCTTGTTTAATTTCAAGGTCAGTTATCATATTGCCATTTCTACCCTTTTGATGAGAACGTGATCGCTCACAAGAGTAAATTGAAGTGCAATCCTTTTCAATAACTTTAACTCCTTTAAAATCTTCATAGTGTCCTCTAAACTTGGTTACCATTCTAAAATTTTCTGGACCTTTATAAACGTTTAATTTTTTAGAAAAAGTTAAAAACCTTTTCTCTATTTTTTTTGAAAGGGGAAATGAGCAAAGATCATTTTTTTTATCAAAAATAATATCTTCTGAAGAAATATACCGGTAATAGGTTGTATTATTTCCACTCAGGAGGAAATAGTAATTTGAATTTCTTTTAATGACTTGATCTCTTCCGCCACAGACATGAGCATTTGTAAAAACCCAAGTATTATTTTTAAAATTAACAAAAAAGGCATTGGCCGTCACACCATGTTCATAAGACTCTATTGAAAAGACAGAGTTTTCCAGAATTCTTTTGGAATCTATATTTTTTGTTTTGCTTTGGTTAGGAATACTAACTAAAAGACCAAATAGGATGACTGAAGTAATTTTATTCCTAAATATTTGAATAAAGTTAGTTTTAATTTTAAGGCCCCCATGAAGCTTCAGCAGTATTCTCAGCAATTTTAAATGAGCTTTTTAAACCTTAATAATTCTTAACTTTGTAACTAAATTTATTTTAATCTATTTTTAATCTCAATTATTTTTTATTAAAAAAAACTTTTTATTTAAAGGTATTTTAAGTATTTACATTTTCCTTAAGTTTAAAGGGTAAAGCTTTATCATTGATAAGTTTTAAGGAAAGTACACATTTTTTTGCTAGAGGGCCTTGCTTTTTGGAATTTTGATTTCAAACTTTGTCTCTCTTCCAACAATAGAATTTATTGATATTGAACCACCTAATTTTTGAATATTTGTTTGAACCACATCTAGGCCAACACCCCGGCCGGAGTACTCCGTTGCGACTTGTTTTGTTGAAAATCCAGGTCGCATGATTAAGGAAAGAATTTCTTTATCAGTAAAATTTTCTAACTCTACTTGCTCCACAATTCTTTTATCTAAGGCCCTTTGCTTAATTTTAGCAGGGTCAATTCCTCTCCCATTATCCAAAATAGTAATTATAAAGTCTTCTTCCATCTCAGATAAATTAATCTTAATAAGGCCCTCTTTGTCTATGCCATGGTCACAACTATTTTGCACGATATGCATAATAGAATCTTTTAACATTGAAGTCATTTTTACATCTAAGTAAACATAATCGCCTAAAACCTCTAAATGGATTTTTTTATTCAATGAAGTTGATATTTTGCTTACAACTTTTTTTAAGCTAGATAATGCTTCCCTGAGCTCTTCAAGCTCTAACATTTTAACAATATCAAGAATTCTTTGATCATTCCTTTCATTTCCAATTTCTTTTAATTTTTCTAAACCATTAAAAAAAGTTGTCTTCGATAACTCTATGGATTCCATGTTAAGTACGGAGAAAGTTTCATCGACGTCTGAACCAAAAATTTCACGACCTAGTTTTAAATAATCTTCCACTATTATTTTTAGTTCTTTATTTGTATTTAAAATTTTTTCTTCCAAAACATCCTCTTTATACTTAACTTTTTTAAGCTCCATAATTTTAGTTTCAATAAGGTGAACTTCACTTGAAAGGCCTGTTAAATTATAAATTCGAGAAGTCCCTTTTATTGTATGCGCAGCCCTAAAGAAACCATCGATATTTAAATTTTTAATTGATTCGTCCGCTAAATCTAAATTGAGGTTTACATCCCTCGTAAAAACACGAAAATCCTTTTTGTCATTTGATACGACTTCTTGAAGTCTTTGAATTTTAATAGCAGAGGCTTCCTCATTCTCTTTTGCTTCTCTTTCTAACTTTTTTAATTCAGTTATATCCTCAACAACAAACATGATTTTTTCAATTTTCTGGTCTTTATTTAAAATAGGTGAAGTATTAACCTTCAAAGTTTTTTCCTTTTCGTTATCAAATGGGAAAGTAACTTTAGTTGGTAGATTTTCTGAAATAATTTTATATTGAAAAAGTTCAGCACCTATTGATACAGACAAAACAAACTTTACCTGCGAAATAATTTCAGATTTTTTATCGAATTCTTTTAAAAGTGTGTCAAAAACTGTTTTCCCTTTTATATCTGTACCAAATAACTCTTGACTGTATTCAGAAACCGGTGGAATGATTGTCCCTACCATATCCACCGAAAAAACAGACTGTCTCATATTATTTAAAAGGTTCGAAGTGTTTTCTTCAGATTTAATGGCTTCATTTCTAGCATCAAAAGCTTCCTTTGTTCGAATCATAACTTCTTTTTCTAAATTAACACTTAAATTTTCAGCTGTTTTAAAAGCTATAGAAAACTTTGTGGCAAGAATATAGCTTTGGATAAAAATAAACAAAATAAAAGTATATGGTGAAATAAAGGGGGAAATTATTATATCGTTATTTACCAAAATATCATAAATAGCCCCAAAAAATAAAAAGGTGATTGCCATTAGCAATAACTTTCCGTACTGAACCTTATTAAGAGAAGCCTTAATCAAAACATAGAGTACGTATAAGATATTGGAAAAAGCCACTAACAATTGAAAACTTAAAGTATTCAGCTTATTCGTAAATACAACACTAGGGGTTAATAATGTAAAGATTGAATAACTGATACTTATGGCCCAAAACATATTAATTATTCTTTTATGAAGACAATCCTTTAAAATGCTTTTCATGAACATTAACTGGATTGGTGGAAGCAAGAAAAGGGTTAGATACTCTAATTTTGAGTTTAAAGTAAAAATAAAAAGAGACTTATCTATAAAATTCATCAAATGAGTTTCAGTTGAAAGCTCTCTTAAAAAAAATGTTAAACAAAAAATACCAAACCATAAACTCCCAAGGTCTTTTCTTCTTAAAGTAAAAAGACCAAAATGATAAACGGAAATAATAAAAGTAATACCTAGTACAAAAAAGGATATAAAGTTATTCTGAGTGACCTCTTTCTTAATAATATCAGCGTCTCCCATTTTTAAAGGATAGAAGAAACCACCAGAACGATAATGAAAATTAGATCCATGAAAAACTATATAAAAGTCCTCACTAGTCAGACTTAAATCATTCGTTCTTTCTGAAGCAGTTGGAATAGATGTTTCTTTTGTCTTTCCGACTTGACCTGAACTCAATAGGTTATATATTTTATTTCCTTGAATAATATAAGACTTAAAAGCTGTTGCAAAATAAGGTAAAACAAAACCAACTTTTCCTTTCGATTTTAGACCTTTAACTTTAAGAATATAAGTTCCGTGACCTAAAGTTAATTTTTTACCCTTTTTGTAGGGGTCATTCAAAGATGACCAAAGTCCTGGAACATTTATATAATGGCCCTTTTTTGGTATTCCTTCTTTCATTATTTTTTCAAGGTCAATAATTTGATTCCAAAAAAAATGCCATTGACCGCTTAAATCAATCTTCTTATTTTTTTCAATATCCCATTGCCCCAAATCTATTTCACCTTTTACAGACTTAGGTGCACCAAAGCCTATGCTCTGAAGAAAAACGAAAAGAAATAGAATTTTTAAACAAAAACTCATAAAGGAATTCCTATTCTAGACTCTATTTGTCGGCAAAAAGAATGGACCAATTAAATTTATGAATTAGATAAAATATATTTAATTTTTATATTTCTCTTAGGACTTAACTTTATCTAAAGGTACTTTGTGATCAATTACAATTTTGAACTCTGTCCCATAACCAGGTTTATTATTTAAGGTTAATTTGGCCCCTATTGCCTCCAAGTTCTTTTTAACGACATCCATTCCAACTCCTCTTCCAGAGACTTCGGTTGTAATTTCTTTGGTACTGAAATTTGGCAAAAAGATTAAGGAAACTTTTTCATTTTCACTCATTTCGTTAATTTGGTCTTCCGTGATAAGGTTTTGTTTGATGGCTTTTTTAAGAACCGCTTCAGTACTAACTCCTTTTCCATCATCTCTAACACAAATCTCAAGAAGATCATCGTTTCTCTCTATACACTCAATTTCGAGGGTACCGAACTCTTCCTTTCTTTTAGAGAGTCGAATACCTGGCTCCTCTATACCATGATCAAGAGAGTTTCTTACAAGGTGAATCATTGAGTCGAGAAGAAGATTTAATTTATCTCTATGAAGGGAACCCTGATCACCGGAAAGAATAAACTGGACTTTTTTACCTAAATCATCAGAAAGCTCCTTTACAATACTTTTAAAGCGAACAAAGGAATATTTAACGGGCATATCCAAAAGACGGTTAAATTGGGTAAAGGCCTTATCTAGCTCAGTTTTAGTTTCCGATTTTTGAAGGTGTGCCATTGTTTTTTTAAATGTATTGAAATTATCGAGAAGAACCTCAACCATTTGAGGCATAACAACTTCTTGAGAATCGACCTCAAATTCTGTATAAAATCTAAAAAGAGTTAGAACTTCAAGCTGCCTGAGGTAAATGTCATGACTCGTTTCAATAAATCTCTTTAGTGTAAAAAAGAAAGTGTGCCTAGTCTCATCTTCTTTTGGAATAGTTTTGTTTATAGATTCAGGCACAAAATTATCTTCAAGATCATTTAGGACACCTGGCAGTTTATTGAGGAACTGATCAACTGGAACAAAAGACTTTATTGACATATTATAAGAACATTGAAGGAATTTTTCCATCCTTTGAAAAAAGACATTAGGGTCTTCTCCCTCTCTTTTAAGTGATCTAAGAAATGATATAAAAATGGTTTTACCTAGATTTCCTTCCTGATCAAGATCTAAATTATTTTTTTGGAAACCATTGAAAACCTCTTTCATTATTTCCGGATCACTATTTTTATTTAAATCGAGAGAAGAGATAAGGGCCAAGTACGTCCACATTTCTCTGCAATAGGGAAGTAAAGAGGTATCTAAAAGTTTTCCTCCCTCTAGAACTAAAAACCCCTTTTTTACAATCCTCGCCATAAAATCTAAATTATTTTCTTTTGCTGTGATTTTAAGGGCCTCTAGGGAAACTTTAATATCGTGATCATCTAGAGTTTCTGCCATGACAAATTTTGAAAGAGAGTAAGATTCATTAAAAATCTTTACCCATGCATCATGTGAAATATTTTGCCTATCCTTATGCATCTGAGCTTTAAAAAAAAGCTCCTTTCCCAATTGAAAAACCTTTTTTTGGGGTGAAAGAAGGACCTCTTCAAATTTTTCTTTTGTTATATTTTCATCATTTTCCAGCAGGTCTATACCACTTTCTAATGAGTGAACCAAATCAGACAATTCTCGCTCACCAATGGAGCGTGCGATACCTTTAGTAGTATGGAGGCACATCTTTAATTGGTATAAAAAATTTGAAAAATTGTGCCTACTTTTAATAAACTTAATTTTATCCGAAAAATTTTCTGAATCTGATTTTTCCAGGGGGTGAGTAATAGCTTCTTGCAAAAGAAGATCAAATAAAGAAATGGATTGCTGAAGCTCTCTTTTAAATTTTTTATCTTCAGTAAAGTGAAGATCAAATACCTCCTGCCCTACTTTCATATAGTCATTTATCTGACCTTGAACACCATATAATTGCTGTATAAAATCGTCAACAGTTGTTAGCTCTGGTTTTTCTTGTTCTCTTTCCAAGCTCTTAAAATCTGTCACTTGATTTTCAAGATGGTGGACCATCGTGGAAATGAGGGAAAGGCCAAAAATTCTGGAGTTTCCTTTTAAGGTGTGAAGACTTCGAAAAAGACTTTCTAATTCTGGAAAATCATTCTCATCAGTAACATTGTTTCGGTACTCTTTCGTGGAATTTATCGCACCTGCGGCCAATTTCATTGCATTAGTAAAAAACATCCCTAAGTCTTCTTTATTGGAGGAAGCCATTTCCTGAAGCATCTGGATATTTTTCGAAGCAGCGGTTTTTTGCTCATTCATTTCTTTTTCAAGTTTTTCAATTTCTGTGATATCCTCCACAACAAACATAATCCGCTCTAAATTTTCACTACTATTCCAAAGAGGATTATAAGCGAGTTTTAAAATTTTTTCATTTTTGTCTTCATTTTCTTTAAAAGTAATTCGTCGGGGAAGGTTATCTTCCGAAAGATCCCATTGTATGCCATCTGAATCAAAAACCGTGCTAAAAGTACTCTGGATGGTAGCATAAAGTTCTGAAGACTCATCTATTGAAGAGTAAATATGCTCGAAAACATTCTGCCCTTCTATATTTTTACCAAAAATATCAATAGTAAAACGAGAAACAGGGGTCATAACATGCCCTTCATTATTAATTGTAAAAACTGATTGCCTCATATTATTAAGTAAACTTGAAACGTTTCCTTCAGATTCCTCCGCCCTTTCTTTTGCCTCTACAGCTTCTTTAGTTCTTTCAACAACCTCTTGCTCTAGATCTTTACTTAATTTTTCAGCAGTCTTATAAGCCCTTGAAAAGTTTGTTGCCAAAATATAACTTTGAATAAAAATAAAGGCCATAAAAGTATAAGGTGTAATGAAAGGAGGCTCAGTTACTTTATAAGTAATAAGAAGGTCATATACTACCCCCAAAGAGAAGACAGAAACCGCCAATAAAAGGAGCCTTGCATTTTCAGCATTTTTAATGGCGGCCCTTATAATATTAAAACTAACATAAAGAAGGCCTGAAAAAAGAATCCCTTGGTAGGCAATTAATGGGATTTTTTGAGTATAGACATCAGGACTTGTCACCAAACAAAAAATAGAAAAAAGGACCCCAGCTGTTCCATATATAATGACCATAAATTTATGAATATAATCCTTTAAAAGCTCTCTTATAAAAAGAATGAAAAGAGGAACGCCCAAATACATAGATATGTACTCTAATCCAGAGTTAATCATAAATAATGTTCCAGATTCTTTCACAAAGTGCATTAAAAAAGTTTTTTCTGCTAGCTCCCTCAAGAAAAAGTTAAAACATAAAACACCAAACCAAAAGCTTCCTAAGTCTTCTCTTCTCAGACTAAAAAGTCCAAAATGATATAAAGACATGATCAATATTACACCCAAGAGGAAGAAGGCCCTAAAATTATTTTTTGAAAACTCCTCTCTTAAAGTAGGTTCCTTTCCCATGGTAAACGAACCGAAAAAACCTCCGGAACGGTAATGATAATTTGAGGCCTGAACCAATATTGTAAAGTCTCCACTTTCGATATTAACCTCAGTTAACCGCTGAGTTGTCGTTGGAATTGACGTTTCCTTTGATTTTCCAACACCTCCTGTCCTAACGACCTGAGTAATTTTATCGCCCTGGATAATATAAAAGGTATAGGCCGTAGCAAAGTAACGAATGAAAAAGGCTATTTTTGACTTAACTTTTAGACCTTTGACTTTGAGGATATAAGTGCCATACCCTAATTCAAACTTCTTATTTGGATTTTTAGGATCCTTTATGGCGCCAGACCATTCTCCAGGCATTGTTATACTTAGAGCGTTTGAGGGCAAGACTTCTGCAATAATATTTTCAGGTTTTATAAATTGTTTCCAGTAAAACTGCCAATCCCCATAGAGATCAATCTTTTCTTCTTTTTCAATATCCCAATTACTTAAATCAATAACTCCCTTTTTTGCAATAGGAGAAGCAAAACAAAAATTATAAAAAATTGTAAAAGTGAATATAAAACGAAGAAAATTTTTCATAAAAACCTTCTGTAAAGACAGAAACTAATCGGCTCTAAGGAAAGTCTCATTGAGCTTTTTATCTTCTTTCATAAGTTTTGTTTATAGAAAATAAAAACAAACAAAAAAAAATCATTTAATTTTTATATCTTTAATGAATTTTTCTTTATTTACCGACAAGTTAAGTTGGGCAGAAAGGAAAAGAATCGATGTTTATTTTTTTGATTATACTTACTATTTTGACAAATGTTTCAAAAGCTGAAGCTCCTCCTATTATTATAAAAGATAAAAGTTATTATCAAATTGGCCTAAATCTTGATATATTGGAGGATCCTAAAAACAAGCTTACGATAAATGATGTAAATAGTCCAAAATGGTCCAAGAAGTTTAGAAGTAGCCAAAAAAATACTCATAACTTCGGATTTTCAAGATCTGCATTCTGGATAAGATTTCGTATAAAAAATGAAAATCATAAAAAGGATTTATGGTATTTAATTTCTAATTATTTTCTCCAAGATGAAATCACACTCTTTAAAAAAACACAAAAAGGAATTAGTAAAGTTAAAACGGGGGACAAGCTATCTTTTTCAACTCGGGAGGTAAAAGGTAGGCCTTTTATATTTAAAATATACCCTCAAGAAGAATCTATCTACTTTATAAAAATTTCAGGAACAACTAACCAAATTGACCTTGCCTTGTATACGCCAGAAAAATTCATGAATTCAATGGAAGAAGAAACTTATATCATGGGGCTCTTCTTTGGATTAGTTTTGGCCATGGTCGCCTACAACCTTTTTATATTTATTTCAACAAGAAGTTTAAGCTATTTGTACTACGTTTTCTATGTTTTCTTTTATGGTATTAACCTTTCTATTTGGAAAGGTTTTTTTAGTCGTTTTTATGTTTGGAATTACCCATGGTTAAATAACAACTTTCTCGTTCTTCTTTCAGGTCTTATCCTCTTTTCTTTAACTCTTTTTAGCATAACCTTTTTGAAAATTAATAATAAAACGCCAAAAATTTATACAATTTTAAAAACATTTGCCATAACCAGTTTACTTCTGGTCCCATCTAGCTTTATTATTCCATATTCTATTGGAACTAAATTTTGGGTCTTAACTAGTCTCCTTTTACTACCGACTATTTTATTTATTGGAATTTATAAAATAAAACAAGGCTACAGGTCTGCTAAATACTTTGTTTCTGCTTTTGTTTTCACAATTGTGGGCACTTTTGTTGGGCTTTTAGGAGTCGTTGGTATTTTACCAAATATCTTTATTATAGATTATGCGCCTATTGTTGGTACGGCACTTCAGCTTGTTCTTTTATCAATGGGCCTTGCAGATAGATTTAACCTTATGCAAGAAGAAAGCTTAAAAATCGAAAGAGAGGCAAAAGAAATGCAGGAAAGGTACGCAAATAACCTTTCCAAAGAAGTAGAAAAAAGGACAAAAGAGTTATTTGAGGAAAAAAACTCGGTTGCAAACTTACTTGATAATATGGGCCAAGCCGTTTTTACTATAGATATCGATGGAGTCATACAAAGTAAAGCCGTCAGCAAACACTCCCAAAAGGTTTTTAATCAAGATATAAAAGGGAAAAACTTTTACGATCTTGTTTTTCCAAATTTATCGAAAACAAGCGAGGACTTTTCCACCCTTAAGTTTGCTCTTACGACTTGTATCGGTGGTGATAATTTTCAATGGGAGTTAAATAAAGACCTTTTTCCTGAAAAGGCCACAATAAAAGTAAAAGGAAAAAGAAAAACTTTGAGTATCGCTTTAAATGGAATCTATAAAGGGGATTTTATCGATGAAATCATGATGACCATTACCGATATCACAGAAAAAGAATCCTTGGAAGCCGAGAAGTTTATTCGTGAATTGGAGGAAAATAAAAGATCCTTGGTTATGCAAGAATTGGCCGCTCCGGAAGGCAAAGATCTATCCTTCCATTCAAAGGATATTAAGCGATTTTTATTTAGTACGATAAATCTTATAAACAAAAACATAACGATTCTAAAAACGTTAAAAAATAATAAAGAAATAAGTGAAGATCAAACTGAAGAACTTTTCAGAAATATCCATACAATTAAGGGTAATGCAAGGATGCACTCCATGACAAATCTTTCGGGGCTCATTCATAAAGTTGAATCTAACTTATCTAACTTATCTAACTTATCCAACTCAAAACAATTAGATTCTAAAGTTTTTGAATCCATCATAAAGGAAATTGAGAAAATCCATAAAGAGTTTGAATATTATAAAAAAATAGCTAAGGAAGTATTCTCAATATCAACAAGCAAAGCTCCTATGGAAGAATCTATTTTTACAAGGGTTTATTATAAAACGGTTACAAATCTAAAGGAGTCGATTACTCAATATTTAGGAGAACCAACGGAAAAAAACCTCGAAAAGCTAAAATCAGCTCAAAAAAATCTTACAAAAACCCCTTTTCTTACTCACCTAAGCTCTTTCAACCAAATGGTAGAGGAAATTTCAAAAAGTCTAAAAAAGAAAGTTAATTATTCATTTGAGGGTGATGAAGGCTTTGTAGATGATAAAACTTTTAATCTTCTTAACGATTCCATTATTCATATACTTAGAAATTCTATTGACCATGGCATTGAAGAGGACAGGAAAGATAAAAAAAATGAAGCTTCATTAAAGGTTTCCCTAAAAAAGAGCGGAGACTTTTTTACTATCTCCATAAAAGATGACGGACAAGGAATTGATGGCCATAAAATTTCATCTATCGCCGTTGATAAAAAATTAAAAACGCTGAAAGAAGTTTCAGAAATGACAGAGGAGGAAAAAGTTAATTTAATTTTCCTTCCAGGTTTTAGCTCTAGTCACACTATTACAGATTTATCGGGACGCGGTATAGGAATGGACGTTGTCAAAACGAATATTCAAAAACTTGGTGGAAATGTTAAGGTAAAAACTATAAAAAATAAAGGTACTGAATTCTTATTGAATATCCCTAAAGAAAAGGTAGATTAATATAACTTTTAATATGGATTTTTTTGAACGACTGTGAAAATAAATTTTTTACTGTCTTAAGTTTATTATTCAAAAGGAACATTAAAGAAAAATAAAAATTTAAACTATAATTTTCATTAAACGACCAAGGCATAAAATTAAATCATCCCCTTTTTTTCCGATTACTAGACCGTATTTTTTAGTCGGTTTTTACTTAATTTTTTTTGGGAAACAGTCTTTATTTAATGTGACCATATGATAATTTTTTTCAAAAATTTCAACCAAATCTTTATACAGAAAGCCATTTAAGCATATAAAAAAGCTCTCTATAAACCTAATTAAGATATTAAAAATTCGTTCTCTTTAATTTATTTTAGTTTGTCTAAAATAAAATAAATTCGGTTTATGCATTCTTATTGTATATTATTTAAAAACCATTTCATTCACTTTTTCAAAGGTCTTTTAAAATGAAAAATTACCACCCGCTCTTTCTTAAGCTCGCGGCCCTTTACAATATAATTTGGGGAGCATGGATCGTTATTTTTCCTCTTCAAATTTTTAACATGACAGGAATGAAAGCCCCTCTTTATCCAGAGATTTGGCAATGTGTGGGAATGATTGTCGGAGTTTATGGTATTGGTTATTACTTTGCTTCAAAAAGTCCTCTCATCCATTGGCCCATCGTCCTTGTTGGGCTTTTGGGAAAAATATTTGGCCCTATAGGTTTTTTAAACGCCTTGATATTAGAAAGGTTTTCACCTTTATTCGGATGGGTTATTCTTACCAACGATCTTATATGGTGGATTCCCTTTGGGAATATTCTTTGGCATGCTTGGAAAAATTCTCAGGAAAGAAAAGGTCAATGAATTGAGAGAAAGACCCACCGGATTTCGACAGTACCGATGGGTCTTAAAAATTACTTTACAAGAACCATAACTTCATTTTTTCTTTTCCATGGCAATGTCCATGGGGAATCGTAACCTGCTGAATAGAATTCATTATCATAAATTTCCAGGCCTTTCTTTTCAATCCAGTTCATAAGTTTTTCAAAGTTCGCCTTCCTCTTTCTCATTGGGTTGAAACCACTATATTTTATGACTGCAACCTTGCCAAAAGAAATGGTCCCCAACTCGACTTCCTGAGAATTAGGTTCAGGAAGCGTATCCAGACTATACTTTGAAGGCATATAAAACATCATTGTATTTTGGCCACTTTTACTTTGCATAAATACGGGAGCTGTCATTTTTATCTGTGATTCCGTTTCATTTCCACCAAAAATATAGCCCGCTAGTTTTCTAAACATAGCGTTGTCACTTTCCTGACTAATAACTTTTGCAACGACCATTTCAGGGTAGTGCCGAAGCTCAAACTGACCTTCCTTTTCAATAAGATTAAAAGTTGGTGTTTCTTCATTTCCCATAGCATTTACCGTTAAGAGGGCCAGTATTAAAAGTGATTTTGAAAACGCTTTAAATAACATCATTTATCTCCAAGTTATTTTATAAGACTAATTATCTTGGACCATAGAATAACTTCTAATTTTTATTTGGCAATTGAACAAAACCCAGACAAAGACCTATATATCCGGTGTTCCAATCGTAACTAGGCCTAAATGGCCGTCGACAGTCACAAAATCACCATCTTTCACTTGCTCAAAAATTTCGGGGATGCCATTAACACAGGGTATACAAAACTCCCTAGCCAATAGCGCCCCATGAATAAGCATACCACCCCTCTGCTCAATGATAGCTGAGGCAAGAGGTAAAAGATGAGTCATTTGAGGCTGGATGGCCTTACAAACGAGGATATCTCCCGCTTTAAATTTTCCCAAGTCTTCCACAGATAAAACAATTTTAACTTCCCCACTTATAATCCCTGGTGCAGCTGGCTGCCCTATCAGCTGGAAGGCCTGGACAGACTTCTTTTTCTTTTTTAATTCGGCTTCACCATTTATCTTTTGAAGCTCTTCTTTAAAAGGGCCCCTATGGTCAGGGTCGAGGAGTGCTAAAGATAGGCCTTCCACAAGTTTTTCTATCGGGGTTGTACCAAGTTCAACATCGATTTCTAGGTTTAAAAAATCAAGGCCTAATTTGATAACCCTTAGGAGCTGGGCCTCAATTTTTGAGAGGAAGAGATTATCATCATCTCTAATTTTCCAACTGAGGCGCCCTAGCTTAATTATTTCCCTCGCCTCATCCTCCCTATCCTTTCCAACAGCGTTATAAAGCTTGCTTTCAAGGTCTAGAGCCCCCTCACTCTTAACCATTTCCTTAGTGCCGTCCAGGGCTTCAACAAGGTTTAAGAGGTGCTTCCCTAAAAGGTCATTTCTTTCTATTAAACGGGAAAAGTCAAAAACCACATCCAAATATTTTTTCTGAACTTTGAAATAAGACCTCAAAAAAGCTTTTCCCTGTTCATTTTTTAAAATCTTTTTTAGGTGAACCCTCTTAAACTCCGAGACGCTTTGATTCTCTTTTAATATTTCTAAAAGAACCTCTTTTAAAGAGGGTGATTTATTAAGGTGGATTGTTAACTTTAAAAGAGAGTTATTTCTTTTTGTAGCTTCTAAGTCTTCAAACTTTAAAAGGCCTGTAAACTCAAAGGGATCCTCAGGTGAAACATGATCGTTATAGTACTGCCCCAATTGCCTAACACCATGGGCAAATGGGATAAAATCATTTTTATATATTTCTTGCCAATCTTTTAATTCCTCATGTCTTTGTATTAAACACTTTTGAAGCTCCCCAGGGCCTAATCTATCAAGCTCCTCACGAGAAAGCTGCTCTCCTCGCTCTTTTATTTTTGGGATTAACTCAGACTCCACTTTTTTGGCCAAGTCCCATAAATGCTCCTTTTTGGGACGCAACTTGATAAACCAAAACTTTTCTCTATCTTTCTTAAAAAGACCTCCTGACGTAATAGGTCTCACTTGTAACACGAATAAAACACCATCACCTTTACACCACTCAATATCAACAGGATGTCCAAAAAGCTCTTCTAAAGAATTTGTGATTTCACCCAAATGCTTAATTTCGCCAGAGCTTAAAAGCTCAAAATCACTAACTTGATCCAAATTTTCTTTTTCTATTAATATTTGCTTTGGCTCTAAAATACCGTCGACAAGATTCCGACACTCTCCAGGCACAACTTCGACAAGACAAATATTCTTTCTATCATTTGAGTTTTCCTTTATTGGGCTTTCACTGAAGCAAACTCCAGAGCAAGTTGGGTAAACCATTTTTTGGATAAGAACACCCATTTTGCTTCTTTCAATATTTAAAGACAGCTCCTTTTTATACAATAGAGTTACATCGCTCCACAAAGAGGCCCAAACGATTTTAATGGCCTTTTCCAACTCACTCCTTGAATTTATTTTAAGTAATGTTTCATGAACTCCAGCATAGGAGGCGAGTCGATGGTCTTCTTTTTGTGAGGAGGAACGGACTGAGACACCATTTTTTAAGCCTTCATCACTAACCTCTCTTGAAAGAGCCTCGTGGAGCTTTGGAGGAAAAGTTCCCTGGAGAAAAAGAGACCTAATTCTTAAGGAAGTGTCCCACATCTCCTCCCAGCGCATTTTCCTTAAAGGCTTCCTATGAATTTCTGCAAAGATTTGCTCCCTCAACTGATTTTCTTCAAGAAAAAGGTCGTAGGCCTCAGTTGTTAGACAAAGACCCTCAGGAACATTGAAACCTCTGCTTACAACAAAGGCCAAGTTTTTTGACTTTGCCCCCAATAGGGAGGCTTCTTCATTAAAGGCTTCTTTCAAACCGAGGGTTAGCTTTCTGGAGTCCATTGGTAAATTTCCTGAAAACGTACAATATGGTAAAAAGTTTTTGGAGTTATCGTAAAAAATGAACAAGTCGGAGAGGAAACAAAAGACTTAAGCTGAGGATGTCTTTTTATTAGCTGATTTTTCATACCGGCCCTTCTTTTATCATCGGAAAGAAGATGCGCAGTTCCTAGCAGGTTAACCCCTTCTATATGATTAGGCGAAGGAGGTGACGTATCCCTATTATCCATAACAAGACAAACTTCTTTTTCTTTAACCAAAAGATTGTATTTCCTTGAGCCTTTTTGGAGGGGTATCACAAACTCGCTAAGGTCATCGGCATAGGTAAAGGAAACTAGAGATCCATAAGCAGTGTTCTCTCCTTTTAAAGAGAGGACACAAAACCTTTGGTCCTTTATAAGACCACTAATTTTTTCTTTTATTTTTTTTGAAAGAGGTCCTTCAGGAACATTTGGTTTTTTACTGGGAAGTATAGGCTCATCGTCATTAATAAAAACCAATTGTCATCCTCAAAATTAAACTCGTTTTTTAAGAACTAGCAGGAGTTTTATCTTAACTTAACCATAAAAAATTGTCTTTTAAATTATCGCCCAGGCCTCTAATCTTAAAAAAATCAGGAAAAAATGGTAAAAAATCAATCATCAGCTTCTTCATATAACTTGTCGAACATTTGTTCATCATTTTAAGGCTAATTTTAAGAGGTAAAAACTTGTCGAGGTAAGTAAAATCTTCGAGAATCCTCAACTCTACTAATAAGTAGAATACGACACAACGCTTGGCGCCAAAACGCCTCTCGAGTGGTCAAAGGAAAGCCTATTAAAAACATAGATGACCAAACACAAAGCTTCTTTAAGACTAACAAAAATATTATTTTAAAAGCAGTGGAGCGCCAATTTGGCAAAAAACAAGAAGCCCTAGTCACTCTTTCTCTTAAACTTTCCGTAGGCCTCAAAGAGCTTGATGACTTCCTTACGGGTAAAAAGACGCTGCACCCGGAGAAATTATGTGAGCTTTTGGATTTAATCAGCCTACCTTTGACAAAAAAAAGCCGCATTATTAACTCTAACCTTGTTATTGATATTATTAATAGCCAAAGACCTGAACTTGCACCAACCATCTTAGAGCTTATTACAAAAACAAAAAGCTCAACCCAAGTTGGCCCCCTATCAACTACTCAAAGTGAAAACTTCTCCTTAACCCTCTTTTATATTGCTTCAGTGCTACCCCACCTAGAAGGTGATATAAAAAAGATAGCTAAGTTTCTCTCTATTGATATTTCGAAGGCCAATGAAATGTATAAAATCTTGGAAAGGACGGGAGTTCTCACAAAAGCAGAGATGGGACAAATTAAGGCGAAGTACTCCTGGATGTATTTAGAGAAGTTAATCAAAGGTGAGTTAAAACCTAAAGATGAGCTTAGTTCACCATTAAACTAGCTAGATTGATTTTATGTAATGACAGATCTTTTGAACATTCTGAGCAATCCTCTTCACAAAATCCTGATACTTTAGTTGGTTCTCAAAGCCGAAAATTAAATCAGCACTTCTGGTAGTGTCGATGATTTCAGTGAAGGGGTTTTTTACTTTATTTGAAATTTGCCGGTGAACACTCTCTTTTTCGAAATTCCTTATTTGGCGCTCAGATGCAGGAACTTCCATTTGAATCCCAACATAGTAGGTGCAAGATTCAGGAGTTGGACCAACTGGAAAAAGTGCTAGCCTATTCCAAAAGACCTCGCCTTCCCTTTTATGATTCAGAAGATCAAAATAGCAGCACTCCCTTTTTTTTAAAGAGGACCTAATATTTAAAACGGTTTTAGGATCAGTCTTTGGTCCTTGAAGAAACCTGCAGTTTTTCCCAAGGACATCTTCCTTGTTATAACCAGTTAGATTTAGGAAGGGGTCGTTAACAAAAATTAGCGGTTGCTCTTTAATTGAGAAATCCGTTACTGCAAAAGGAATGGGAAAAAACTCTCCACATGAAGCCAAAATATCTTTTAAAATAATCACCTTAATGGACTCCTACTTTGAAACTTTGTTTAGCTTAAATGGGAAAGCTTTTCAAAAATTCAAAATATTTATGCCCACTAAAATAAGATTAGAAAAGATTTATTTCATTAATTATGCACAATAAAACGCTATTTGAATTTTCAAATCAGAAAAATAACACTCAACCGTTTATTTGTGCGATGCCTATCTAAAAATTACAAACGCTGACCCGCCTCTTGAATAAGCTGGCCTGTTATTCGGCCTGACTCAAATATAGTTGGGAGACCACTTCCGGGGTGAGTTCCGCCTCCCACTAGATAGCAGTTTTCATATTCTTCAAACTTGTTACGAGGTCTAAAATAAAGCATCTGACCTAAGTTATGCTTTAGGTTAAAGACCGCTCCTTTATTAATGCTATAATCTTTCTCCCACTCGATAGGAGAAATGATTTTTTCCGCTTTAATATTCTCCCTCAAATCATGGAAGCCAGTCCTCTCAATAATGAGGTCAAGGATTTCATTTCTAAATTTTTCTTGATCATTTTTCCAATCAAAAGCAAGGTCATTATTTGGGAGAGGGACAAGAACATAGAGGCAAGAATGACCTTCAGGGGCGAGAGTCGGGTCCGTGACAGATGGGTTATGCAGGTAAAAACTCGGGTCGTCTGAAATCTTAGTGTTTTCCGTAATTTCTTTAACATTGGACTTATAGTCTCTAGAAATATAAATCGTGTGGTGAGAAAGGTCATACTTCTTAGATAAACCTAAATACATAATGAGGGTCGAACAACTATACCCCATCTTATCGAGTTTTTTATCTGTATACTTTTTTCTATCGGCTTCAGGAATAAGGTTTTTCATGGCGTGAGCAAAGTCAGCATTAATGATGTAGTAATCTGCGGTAGTCGTCGTTCCATTTTCAAGTTCTAGACCTTTAATTTTTTTGTTATCAATAATGACTTTTTTAACGGGAGTTTCGAGGTGGATTTGCCCTCCGTCCTCTTCGATTGCTTTTCCCATGGCCTTTGTTATTTGGTTAAGTCCACCCTCAACGTGATAGATTCCACCGTCGTGCTCTAAAAAGGAGAGGATTGAAAAGAGCGCTGGGGCTTCCCATGGGGACATACCTAAATATTTTGTTTGAAAAGTAAAAGCTATTTTTAAAAGGTCACTGCTAAAGTATTTTCCCATTTGCTCATGAACACTTTTAGGAAAATCTAAATATGGTAAGGCCTTAATAAGCTCTGGCTTAAAAAAGTCGCTAAGCTTTGTGAAGGAAGACTGAAGGGCCGGTTTGACTTTAGAAAACTTTTTTTCTTCCTCTTCTAAAAATCGAGCATAGCCCTCACCATCACCCGGAAATATGGCCTCAATATTTCTTTTCATTTGCTCCCTATCCATTGTCACAGGGAGGACCTTATCTTTTTCAAAGACGAGGTCGTAAAGAGGGTCCAATTTCATGAGTTTGATATAATCGTTTAAGTTTCTTCCCGTACTTTCAAAAATCTCTTCTAAAACATCGATCATATGAAAGAAAGTTGGACCTAAATCAAACGTATAGGGCCCCATTTTGACAGCAGACGTCCTCCCACCAACAAAAGGAGCTTTTTCATAAATAGAGACATCATACCCTTTATTGGTCAAAATCATCCCAGCACTTAAGCCTCCTGGGCCAGCACCAATTATAGCAACACTTTCTTTTTCTTTCTTTTTCATATGATCAATTCCTCTATAATGACTTACACGCCATTTTAAGGCCGTTTTATAGTCATTTTATGGTTATATTAAAGTCATTTGTTCTTTTACTATTCTTAAAAGGACCTGCCTTCAAAGAATAGATCGTTGTGTAAATTATCTAGGGAGTCCTGTCCTTGATATACCTTATTAGCAAAAAGCAAACACTCACCCATCTCTGCCCTAGAAATCTTAAAAGGCTTTAGTCCCCTTTCGATATCTTCCCAATGTTTTGCCCCAAACTTAATGGTTTTATAAGCGGGAATAATGGCCAAAAGACAAAACTTTCTAAGACCCTTGAAAGACTCAGGCAGAAGACCCAGGTAACTCCTAGCGAGTTCAAATTCTTTTCGGATATCATTCAAAGCCATATCCCAATCCAATTTAAGAGGACTGGAAAACCTCAATTTAGATTGAAAAAAATCTATTGGCAAAAAGCAATGTCCCTTTTTCAGGTCATCTAAATGGTCTTTTATGATATTAGTTTTTTGAAGACAGCGGCCAAACCCTAAAGAAAAATCACTCCAGCCTTTCTCAAGGTCCTCTTGGTAAAAAATCTCCGCTAACTCGGTCACAAGAAGTCCCACTGTACCAGCAACATAATAACAATACTCATTATATAAGCTCATGGACTTAATAAAATTTTCACCGTTAATACCAGAAATAAAAGGATCATCACCGCCAAACTTAATCATCCCTTTTCTCATTTCAAGACAATACTTTTTTATGATTTCCCTTTCCCTTAGACCTAAACTCCAAAAGCTAGAAAAGACATGGCCAAAGGAAGGGCTTTTAAAAAAAGTCACTTCTTCTACTTTGATTCCTTGCATAGGTACTGAGGTCAAACGGTCAATATTAAGCTCTAAGTCTTCAGGCACTTCTAAAGCATCGGAAAAGGCCTTAAAAAGAAAGTCCTTTTTATCTAAAGGAAGAGTCGAGTCTTCAATGGAATCAAGGGCCCTCATAAGCAGATAGCTAAGCCCTATTTGATCTCTCAAACCTGCTTCTAGCGTCGGGATACAAAGCGCAAAGCTTCTTGAAACCAGATTAAGGTTTTGAAGAATTTCTTCCCACCCCATCATTTTTTTTTCCATATCCACTCCTAAAAAGGTTTAAAGATCATCAAGTAAAAATTTATCAATGGCAGCATTGTTCCCGTCCAGCCGATGAGGGACCACTTTTTTTCTAATGCCCAGTATTCATCCGTTATTTTTGAATCTTGATTAAATGTTTTTGTAATTTTTGTTAATTTAATTTGTAAAGGAATAAGTTGAAACAACCAAAAAATGGTTGAAAGGCCAAAAAGAATAATGCCTAAAAAGAGCCATCTATCATTTATAAAATGATAACCAGCTTCAACCGCCATCAGTATACCTGACGCGGTAAGCAAACTGCCTCCAGTAAGAGTAAAAAGCCAGTCCGTCTTATTCACCATGTCCTGAGAAAAAGAGATGATATTTCCGTTTTTTGTTCTATTCGCAAATATTTTCCAAATACCAGTTACAATCACATTCCCAAAGAATATTGTTATACCTAATAGGTGAATTCCTTTTAGAAAAGAGTAATACATCAGAACCCTAGACGTGTTTAACGTGACCATAGTAAAATGGTTGAACCATTTCTACTCCATGATGGGCGAAATCGTCTACTTTTAAAAAATTGAAGGGGAGATTTGTATAAAGATTGTCTAGTGCTTAGGCCAAGCCCCCTGGCCAAAAATAAAATTAAAGACTTTGGAGCACCTTTTCTAAAAGCCCTCCCCTCTTAAAAATGGTACGACATAGTTTTTAGAGGCGTCGCATGATTCCTTGCTTCCAGCTTCGCAGTGCTGTTTAAAAATTCCTCTCATCTCAGCTTGAATAGATAAGGCCTCTTCCTTAGTGCGCTTGGATGCGGGGTGATTCTTGCCTAGATAAGGCTCCCAATCAATGAAATATTTTAAAAAGGTACTCGTCCGCCTTAAGGCCTCTTTTTTTTCAGAAAGCTTCCGGAGCTTTTGCAGTGTTCCAAAAGGCAACCTCTTGCTCGCTAAGTTTACAAGCCACTTAGGTATGAAGCCACCTGGGTCAACTTCATTTTGGTAGGTAACCCTTGTTTTTGTTTGACTAAGAGCTTCAAATAACCAACTACTCCTAAGCTTGGGTATCCTTACAGTTCCCTTTTTTTTGGGCACAAGCTTTAGGTCTGAATTTTTCGTAGGAACGTAAATTTGTTTGAGATTTGGCTTCAGGGTTATTTTGCTATGAAGTATAACATCGCGGTCATCAATAAATGGTAAGTTGTTTGCAACTTTAACGTAACTTATGCCCTCATAGTCATTCAAAACTTTTAGGGTGCGAAACTCGATGACATTTTCAAGAAAATCTTCTTTATGGTCAGGATCATATAGGACAGTAAAAAGCTCATGGATATTTTTTTCTGCAACCATCTCTGCTTTAAAGGAAATAATAGATGACCCCTCAATGCTTTTTTGTGACACCTTAATACCATCTTCGTTAAATATATCTTCCCATTCCCCTGCTTGAAGCTCAAAGGGACCTAGAAAAGCAAGAACTACAAAGAAAAAAAACGTTGTCTTCATCTGACAGGCCTTTTTTTAAAAAAATAAGAAATTTCCTTTTCAATCAATACAATACCTTCTTTACTCAAAATTGTTACAAAAAGATGAATGTTTTTCGCTTTATATGGCACTTTATATTTATTTGAAGTGTAAATTATTAAAATTTGTCTAACTTACAATGTTTGGCTCAATGTCTTTTTAAAAGTATATTAGTGGCTCTGTTAGAATCAACGTCTCGTTTTAAGTTTAGTGGTTGGATACCCAAGAGCTGTAGGTGTCCAGCCACTTAATCAGCCATACCATTCTCAGATCCACCTATAAAATACAGCTTAGGTTAGCTTTGTAGGGTTTAATACTTTGCCTTCAAAGATAACACCAGCATTACTTATAATGCTTTGAGAGTCAGGACCTAGGTTTTTAATATAAATATCTTTCTTTAAATTCCTGTATTTGGAAACTAAGCTATTGATAACTTCAATACCAGAATAATCACAAACTCTTGATTCTTCGAAATCCAGATAGACTTTATGCGGATCATTTTTAGGGTCAAAAATATTTTGAAAGCTTTGTACGGAGCCGAAAAAGAGAGGTCCTTTAAGAGTATAGTGTTTAAAGCCCTCTTTATCTATGTAGGTTTTAGAGTTTATACGCTCTGACTTTTTCCAAGCAAAAACAAGGGATGAAACAATAACACCGCAAAAGACCGCGACGGCAAGATCTGAAAAGACCGTGACGGCTGAGACTAAAATAATAACAAAAGCATCAGATTTTGGAATTTTTCCTAAAATCTGAACGCTTGACCACTCAAAAGTCCCAATCACAACCATGAACATAACACCCACAAGAGCTGCAAGAGGAATCATTTCAATCATTGATGAACCTACAACAATAAAAAAGAGGAGGCATAAAGATGCTGTTATTCCAGAGGCACGACCGCGACCTCCTGAATTAACATTAATCATACTTTGTCCAATCATTGCACATCCGCCCATACCACCGAAAAAACCCGTCACAATGTTTGAAAAGCCTTGTCCAATGCATTCACGGTTTGCATTTCCCTTACTTTCAGTGATTTCATCTACAAGCTGTAAGGTCATTAGAGATTCTATTAAACCAATGGCGGCCAAAATTGAGGAATAAGGGAAAATAATTTTTAACGTTTCCAAGTTTAAAGGAACGCTTGGAATATGAAGCGTTGGAAGTCCCCCTCCTACTGAGGCCATATCAGCGACTGTTCTTGTATCCAATCCAAAATAATAAACGAGTCCGGTCACACTCACAATAGCGGCGAGAGAAGATGGAATTGCCTTGGTTAATTTTGGTAAAAAATAAGTAATACCCATAGTTAAGGCCACAAGAAAAAGCATAATAGACATGTCATTACCTTGAAGCCACTGACTCACACCTTCTGAATCGACAAATTTAAATTGTGATAATTGGGCCAGAAAAATAACAATGGCCAAGCCATTTACAAAACCTAACATTACTGGATGTGGAATAAGGCGGACAAATTTTCCTAATTTCAAAACGCCTGCAAGCATTTGAATAATTCCCATTAAAACGACGGCCGCAAACAAATACTCTACTCCGTGATTTGAAACCAGAGAAACCATAACAACGGCCAAAGCACCAGTAGCTCCAGAAATCATTCCAGGACGCCCACCAAAAATAGATGTAATCAAACCGACTAAAAAAGCAGCATAAAGTCCTACAAGGGGCTCAACACCAGCAACAAAAGAAAAGGCCACGGCCTCAGGAATCAGGGCCAAAGAAACTGTTAAGCCTGATAACATGTCATTTTTTAAGTTTTTTCTTGCTTTAGATAAAAAATTAACCATTGGGGGGTCACCTATATTAGAAAGTAAAATTCAATCACTTCCTTATATAGGCTTAATTAGGATTATTCTCAATTTCCCTTGTAATAAAGATCTGGTTTAAACCTTAAAAGAAGTTATGGTGTGGAAAATTTAAAAAATATTCGTAAGATATTAAATTTTAAAGGCTAGTAAGGTAAATAAAAATTATTTTATTAACATATTTTTTTTATTTATTTTCACTTATATTATTATTAATCTTTCAGACTCAGACTATCATTTTTCTGAAGAAGACGCTTATGATGAGTAGATTTGTGTTTTAAATAAGTCATTTAATTTCAGCTGTTTTTTACAAAGAGATAAAACTATTAGTCCATTTATTCATTTAATTTCTTATCGGCCTTAAGATAATGATTAATAACTTCTTTAAATTTTATTTTTTGAGTAGGGGTTAAAAAATTATTTTCAATTGTAAAATCTTCGTAGACTACAATTTTTTCAAATTGTGGAAGTTTCTTTATTTGCCCTAGTGACTCTAAGATCTTTTCCGATTTATTTTCACCCAACTTAATTTTTGAATCATTTAAATTTACAATGAGAATACCTTTATTTCTTGATTCGATGACAGGAACAACAAAAGAAAACTCGTGAAATTCAGAACTGATGTCTTCGGAAACCTGCTCTATGTTATAGTATTTACCATTGGCCATCTTAACCCTATTACCGCTTCTGCCTTTTAGATAAATATAGTTTTCATCATCTATTTCTGCGTAATCACCAGTACAAAAGTATCCATCGCTGTCAATAATTTTACCTTCAAAGTTATAACCAAATTGGCTAATTGTTTCGCCTTTAACGTATAGTAATCCATCTTTTCCAACTTTAACTTTTACTCCCTCTATAACTTGTCCAGCACTTCCCTTTTTAACTTTTTCTCCATTAGCGGATATCCCAGCAGCAGTTTCAGTCATACCATAACCTTGCCGGACTTTTAACCCCAACACACTTTCAAAAAAATCATAGGTACTATTATGAAGGGGAGCGCCTCCACTTATAAACCATTGGCATTTTTCTAATCCTAATTTAAAAACGATTAATCTTCCAAAAATATAGCGCGTGAGGAAATTAAGAATCTTATTGTTTTTAGAAAAATCATAAAAGTTAAAATTCCTTAAAAAGGACAGCCCCTTGAGTTTATTAATAATTTTTTCTTTAAAAGTATCAAGAACAAGAGGCACTCCGATTAAAATATTTGGCTTGATTTTTTTCAAGTCCAAGCTTAAATCATTTTTCGAGGTTATATAATGCTGTAAAACACCTAAAAGACCTAAATAAATGACCGCACATTGAAAAACATGAGCGTTTGGCAAAAAACTAGGAACCCTGTGAAGCTTATTAAATTTCATAAGCTTAATCCAACCCCTAATTGTTGTTAAAAAGTTTTGATGAGTAAGAGGGATTAATTTAGGTAACCCTGTGGTTCCTGAAGTAAAAATGATTCTTACAATATCTTCTTTATGGCCTTTGGCAATCAAATGTATAATTTCCTTTTCTTCTAGAGGCGCTTTTAAATTTATTTTCTCAGGCCATACCTTTTCGATTTTTACATTATTTTTCTCCTCAAATTTTTCAGGGATATTACAATTTTCCAAAAGAAGTATTTGTTTAACATCTAAACCATTTTTGAAATCGATGTCTTTAATGAGGTTAAAACTTTTTTTATCGCAAACTAAGGTGTCTGCTTTTGAAATATTCAGTTTATAAGAAATAGTTTCTATAGGGTCTGTTTCGTATACAGAAATTGAAGTGCCTTTTTTTAAGCAAATGGCCAACTCTATTGGAAAAATAGCTGGATTATTGGAACAAATAATCCCGACTTTTGGACAATTTGAATCCAGCATTTTAGAAATGAAGTAGGCATAATTAAGGATTTCAGCGTTTGAAAGGGAGTTTGAAAACTTACCACTTTCATCCTTCCAAAAAACCATCTTTTCATCCGGTCTTTTTTTGTAAAGCTTAAAAAAACACGCAGCTAAGGTTTTTTCTGAGGCAAAATCATAAGATTCTTGAAGGTAGTTTTTGGGTATTTTTCTTTGGTTAAATAACACCTTAATTCCCCTTATTTGAATTAGCTTTCTAACTTTTGTTTAGTTTGCATGCAATGTATTATAACTATTATTGTGCTTTGCATGCAATGTATTATGATTTTTATTATGCTTTGCATTCAAAAGATCTCCCTATAATTCCTGAAATGGGGTTAAAGTTAAGAAATAGCTATGTATTTTAGATGATTTATTGATCTGTTTTTTGACTATAAAATTTGTGGAGTAGCTTATGGAGTATGAAAACTTAAAGCTAAACAGACAAATATGTCACCGCGTTTATGCCGCCTCTAATGGCATCATTAGGCTCTATAAAAACTCTTTAGATAAGTTAAATCTAACTTATCCGCAATACATTACGATGTTGGCCCTATGGGAATTAGAGGAGGCCAATATTAAAGAAATACAGGCCCTCTCAAAAATTGATGGGGGCTCGCTAAGCCTTATTCTTAAGAAGCTTGAAAAGAAAAAGCTAATTAAAATTAAGCATAGTGAGCAGGATAAAAGAAAAAAGATATGTTCACTTACAAAAGATGGTCTGAAAAAAAAGGAAATGGCCAAAAATGTGCCCATGACTATGCTTCACAAAATCGGCAATTTCTCCAAAGAAGAAATTTTCGAGATGGTTAGGCTTTTAGATAAAATGAATGCCAAGCTTTATCCTTCAAGTTAAGCACCCATTCAATTTTTAGAAACGACTGTAGAACCTCTTGTGTTTTTTGTCGTTCTTTGGAAAATATTTATCTCTCTCCCTTTTCAGTTCATCACAAGACAAGTCCTTATCCAAAGGAATCAGGTAAATTGGGCTTTTTGATAAGTCACTGTTTTGGAGTGGATTATTTTTTGTTACCAAGTCAGGTTTTGACCCACCAATAATATACTGATGAGACCTATCTCTAACTGTTCCTGCAAGGATTCCATTTTTTCTTAATTTTATGTCATAAGAGAAGATTTCTTTTCTAGCAATATAGATCTCTTCATCTAAAAAACTACCCATTGTTAAATTAACGGTGACCCCAGGTTTTCCATCTTTATCTGCATCAATAAACCTTGGATCCTTAGGATCTGAGGGAAAAGAGTCCGTATATTTTTTTAAGGATACCCCCAAAAGAGTTGGAGTTTCCGGCCTATGAATAAATATTTCACCATTGGTTTCCATAATTTCCATTTCTACTGGTTTAGGTTTTATGGCCTTCGTAAACTCATCAGAGGTTTTTGATTGAAAAGGAAGGTTTGCTTTATAATCAGAAAAACAAAACTTGTCTTTTGACATTAGCTTTCCGTTTTCCAAGTAATATTCAGTTATCCCAAAACTGATAATCCTGGACTTTAGTTTTATAGGTCCCCACAACTTTCCCGCATAAGAAACTACATCATAATGAGCATATTTACCGACTAAGGCAGATTTATCAATTTCTGCTTTTAATAACCCATGGTTTAAAAGTAGACCAAAAAAAACTGACATGATTATCTTCACAAAATTCTCCATTCAAAACTAAATTAGGACTTTTACTAAGCTCTTATTCCATGATTACTCTTTTAATTAAATAAAAGGAATCAGAAGTGTAATTTTTTCTTTTTTGAGTTTTGAAAAATAGACTATTTTTTTAGAGGTGTTTTATTAAGCATTGTTTGCAATTTTTTTTATAAACATCGTTCATATTTGTTAAAATTTTTATCGTAATATACTGTCTTTACCCCGCTTCTTAAAAAAAAAACTACAAAAATGTATTTACTCTTTTTGTTTTTAATACCTTTTTTATTAGATCGACCCTTCAAAATTCGTTATTGTATAGGCAATTATTATGCATTGTCTTTTATAACTGAAGGTCATCTATGAATTCTCAAATGAATTTAGCATCCCACGTTATGGCCGTTTTATGCCATAAAATAAATGAGGGAGCTGTTACATCTGATGAATTGGCAGAGGGTTTTGGAACAAACCCTGTTGTAATTCGTCGTATTATTTCATTGCTAAAGGATGCTTCTCTTGTAGGGAGTAAAGCTGGTGTAGGTGGTGGCAGTGTCCTCTTAAAGTCTCCTCATGAAATAACAATGCTTGATATATATAATGCTATTAACTTAGAAAATAAGACCAATATTGTTTTTGCTAAGTACTCATCTCGTTGTGAAGTTGGTCTTTCACTCGCCCCTATAATATCTGACCTTCTTGATGAGATCTCGGCAGATGCTAAAAAAGTATTGCTTAAAAGTCTTAAAAAAATAACTCTGTTTCAATTTACTAAGAAAGTCTCTAGAAAATTGAAAAAAGCTATTTAATTTTTTCCCTAAAAGTTTTTCTCTTAAATTGTAACAAAAAATGTTACAATTTAAGAGTCGGGAGGGGCTATGAAAGTTAAAATTCCACTTTGGATCAATATTCTTCAAGCCGTTTTAACTTTAATAATGTTACAGCAAGTCTATTTGTTTACATTGAATCATCAGGCCGTAGCTGATTCAGGTATAACGATAGAGGGAATTCCTAATTTAAATTTGCTCTTTGAGTTTGCTGGAAGAACGGCAACGATGGCCATTGCATCTTTGTTAGTCATTATTTTACAAAACCCAAGATACTTTTTGGTTGTTCTCTTTATGAATCTGGTGAGAGAAGGGCTTGAAACGATTATTGACCCATTATATCCTTTGGCCAATGCTCCGATGACGCCTGTTAATGACCTCATTGCCCACATTGTTATCGTTTTGATTGAGCTTTGGGCCTTCATCGTTATGTATAAGATTGTAAAAAGAATGGACGCAAATGAAAAAGAGTAATATCTTTTTTAGATTAATTCCCTTAAAGGAGCGGTATCATTAAGATGTTTTTTTCGAGTATTTTGCTAGTAGCGCTTCTTCTTATAGGGCTTTCTAGTTGTTCTCAGTTTGGACAACTCCCAAGTGGGAGACACCTTCAAAAAATTAAGAAATCCAATAATTTCAGTAAAGAAAAAGAACAATTTGTGAACAGACGCCCAAATCTTTTTGATAAGATAAGAAAAAGGATGGAGGCTGAATCTCTTTGGTACGATTTTTTTTTTGGAGGAGGCAACCAAAGAACCCCCAAAGAAAAGCTTCCTGAGGTTGTTCCAAATCTGCAGGACTTTTTAAAAAAGTCAGATCACATAAAAGTGATTTGGCTTGGACATTCAACACTTCTTATAAATTTAGGTGGAAAAGTTTTACTTTTGGACCCTATTTTTTCAGGAGCTGCTTCGCCTGTTCCCTTCGTCGTTAGAAGGTTTCAACCACCAGTTGTAAAACTTAAGGATCTTCCCCATATAGATTATGTCGTTATCTCTCATGACCATTATGATCATCTAGACCGAGATACGGTAAAGTACTTTAGGGATAAGCAAACTCTTTTCTTGGTTCCCTTAGGAGTTGGCGCCCGCCTCAAAGGTTGGGGAATTAATAAAGAGAAAATTACTGAATTAGATTGGTGGGAAAACTTTAAAAGTGGGGGACTTACTTTTACCGCTACTCCTGCCCAACACTTCTCAGGCCGGAGTCTTTTTGATCGTAACAAGACTCTTTGGGCAGGTTGGGTCATAGAAAAAGGCGCTCAAAAGGTTTTTTTCAGTGGAGATACTGGGTTTGATTCTCACTTTAAAGATATAGGAAAAAAGCTCGGCCCCTTTGACATCGCTTTTTTGGAGAATGGTCAGTATAATGTTTTGTGGAGAGAAGCTCACCTTCTCCCTAAAGAAGTTCCCCAAGCCTTTTTTGATGTCAATGCCAAGTACCTTATCCCGATTCATTGGGCCATGTTTGAAATAGCCTTGCACCCCTGGTATGAACCAGGTGAAAAGATAAAAATAAATGCAAAAGAAAAAGGAATAAACCTTTTAACACCGAAAATTGGTCAGATGATTGAGCTGGGAAAAAATCAAAAAACAACTTTTTGGTGGGAGTCCTTAATCAAATAGAATTAAAATTAAAATTGAAACAAAAAAGAGGTGAATTTTTGTTTTAATTTCAAAAAGAGCACTTTGTTTTTTTTCCTGACCCTACCATTTAGAATGAATCAGCATTAACTACTCTAATTTAGTCGGATGATCTTCAATTAAACTGTGACTTAATTAACACCAGTCGTGATTTTAAAGTTTATTTTTAAGCAAATTTTAGGTTCTTTGAAAAAGGTTCGATAAATATTTTTTGAAGTAATATGAAAAAAATTTGTCTGTTTTAAGAACCAAGGTCTTTGATAATGAAAAAGCTATTTATCTCACTTAGTCTTATCGTTTCAAATTGTTATGGGCAGACCCTAAAATTTTGCGAAGAGAGGGTAGAGGATTTTCATGCAGGAAACGGTAAGACAGATATCACTTTCATGGCCTTTGGTGATTCTCAGCCCTTTAAATATGTAAACGTTAATGAGGATATGAATCCCCTTAATATTAAGGCCATAAATCGAATTGAAGGAAAAAAATGGCCTAAAAATTTTGGTTTTAATGGAAATATAAAGGACATTCGAGGTGTTTTAGTGGCGGGAGACTTGGTTGAATATGGTGGTACTCCAGGGGTTTCGAGTGATAATGGGCGTAAAGCCGAAACAGAAACTCAACACTTTTATGAAATGTATGGGCTTTGTGGTGGAGGAAGAAATGTTTTAACCGGAAGGCCTCAATTAAAATACCCAATTTATGAGGGTTATGGGAACCATGATTATATAAGGAATAGGCCCTTTAATTATAAATACCATACAGTTATAAACTTAATTGGATCAATGGCGCCACTGAAGTCAAACATCACAGCTTTCATGGCGCCCTATTATTCTCATTACGCCTGGAAATGGGATAATGTTCATTTTATAAATCTTAATATTAAGGCAGGTCAGGATAATGAGTATGTAAATAAATTGAAAAAAGGAAGAAAACCCCATGAAAAGTTTCTTGACCCAAAGTTTTCCCTTCCTTTTTTATCAAAATACCTCAAAAGGTTCGTTAAAAAAACCGGTGAGGGTGTTGTTATTATGATGCATTACCCTCTCTATCAGCCGAACAAGCTCGGAATGTTTCGTGGGGACAAGCGCTTTAACAAGAGAGATCATAAAAGATTTTATAACATTATCAAGCCCTATAATATTGTCGCTATAATCTATGGACATACCCATAGGACGAAATACAGCACTTGGAAAGGTATACCAGCTATTAATGTAGGAGGACCTTGGTATATGATGAAAGGAGATGGTTATAAAGGTCACGTTACGCTAATTAATATTAATAATAAAAGGCTTAGGGCCTCGGATATTCAATGGGAAAAGCTGTCTTCTCTTGATAGTGATGGGCTTAGTAAAATCAAAATTGACATGGATCCTCCTGAAGTCAAAAGAAGAGGATGGAAAGTAAACAGAAAACATAACCGTCAAATTCCCCTTGGTAAAAGAAGGAATGAGCGGAAAAAAAAGACTCTTTTAATGAGTGAAGGAAAATCAATTCATTATAAAAAGGTTTCAGAAATTGCAAATAAAATAAAGCAACATCCAAATATGAAAAAGTCTTTCCTCCTTTTTAAGGAAACCTTGGATATTGTACCCAAAAATGGAGAAGGAAAAGCTCGTTTGAAACTCATTGAGAGCATTCCCTATTTACTAAAATTTGAAAAAAAACTTAAAAGTATCCTCTATGAGGAAATCATCGCATCAAAGACGACAGAAGATATAAAATATAATTCGCCAGATTTTCTTATTCCTACCATATCTCATGTTTTTCTCGTTTCTCTAAGCTCTGATGTAAAAAAACTAATAAAACAAACACTAGTCTCTTTAAATCACCATCAAAAAAATAAAATTGTTCAAGAAAGGTTAATCATAAATTTCTTAAAACGCTTTCCTCGGGAAAAGAAGATTTTTTTCGAAGAGGTTAAAAAAAATAAGATTCCTTTTCTTGAAAAAGACTTTAAATTTATGGGTTCCCAATCGATGCCTAGAGACGAGAAACTTATAAAAATTAGATTTTAGTCTAATAAAGACTAATTCCTCGCCCTTAATACCTTTTTATCAACTTTTCCAACTCCTGTCAGAGGCATTTCGTCAATAAATTCGATAATCTTCGGTACTTTATAGGGTGCCATCTTTTCCTTAGCAAAAGAAATAAGCTTTGCTTTAAGGTCTTCATTAGAAATATGAGAAAACTCTGGATTTTTTTGAACATAAAGTTTAACGATTTCACTCCCTGCTTTTTCAGGATTGGGTATGCCTATAAGTGCACAAAACTTAATCTCGTGATTATCGTAAAACTTTGACTCCACTTCCGCTGAAAAAACTTTATACCCACCAACAATAAGCATATCTTTGACTCTATCAACAATCCAAACATAACCATCTTCATCCATATGGCCGACATCACCTGTATGAAGGTAAGTTTTCCCATCATGATCCCTCAGAGCATTTTTCGTTTCTTCAGGCCTATTAAAGTACCCTTTCGTAACTTGAGGGCCACTAATGATAATTTCTCCTTCCTCACCTAAAGGCATGTCTTTTAAACCTGTTTCAATATCAACTATACGAACATGAGTAGAAGGATAAGGAAGTCCTACAGAACCTACCTTATTCATACCTCTTTGAGGGTTTCCAGTATTCATAGCACAGGTTTCCGTCATCCCATAGCACTCAGTAATCTTCCCCTTCCCAATAATGTCTTCAACCTCGTGAAGGACTTCTGGTGAAAAAGGTGCTGAACCTGAGTAACACCACTCCATTTCGGCAAAATCCATTTCGTGAAATTCTTTTTCACCCAAAAGAAGAATAAAAAGAGAAGGGGCCATCACTCCCCAAGTAGGTTTTAAAGATTTCCATTCTTTCATTAGAAACTTTAAATCCCTCGGGTTGGGAATTAAGGTTTGCTCCCCTGCCCTCATGAATGTTCCCCAACAAATCGCCAGGCCTCCAATATGAAAATAAGGAAAAAGCGCTAGGTTTCTTCCCTCACCATCCCTAGAAGTTACCCATTTTTCAAAAATAGACATACCAGCCAACATATTACCATGGGATAAAACAGCACCTTTTGAAGGACCTGTTGTTCCACCTGTGTATTGGATAATGGCCATTTCATCCCTTCCAACTTGAATTGAGGGAGGTTCTGCTGGAAATGATTTGCAAAAATTAACAAAAGGCATGATCTCTTTACCTTCAATCGGCTCAATTTTTCCAACAGGAATTTTTTTCAAAAGCTTTCCAAGAAAACTTTTAAAAGAGGGAAGGTAATCACCAACATTTGCCGTTAAAATTAAGTTTAAATGAGGAAGCTCATTCTTTTTTTTAATTATTTTTTCTTCAAACATAACATCTAAGGTAACAAGGACTTTTGCCTTGCAATCATTTAATTCATGTTCGGCTTCATCAGGTGAAAGTAAGGGAGATATTCCTGTTATTGTACAACCTGCTTTCAAAGCCCCAAGCATAGCAAAAAGGTAATGGGGAATATTGGGCATGTGTATAGCAACCACATCTCCTTTGCCAAAACCTTTTTCATTAAGGCCTTTTGCAAACTGATAGGCGCCATCAAAGAGTTCTTTATAGCTTTTTTGGACACCTAAAAAATTAAAAGCAGGCCTAGATAAATAATCCTGACATCTTTTTTCTATGTATTCCATCATACAATCGGCCTGGATATCTAGCTCAGGCGGGACTTCTTTATCGTAATTTTTTAACCAAATCTTTGGGTCATAAATCATTCTTTAGTCCTTAATTCTCATCTTTATTCCGATTAGATAATACCATTACATTGGCAATTAAACTTACAATTTTTGACCATCAGAACTCAAAAAGAAAAATAAATTTAATAGAGGTTAAAAATTCTTTTTTTTTATTTAGCTTTTTTTATCTTTTAAATAATTTTTTTTGGTTTTTCTATAAATTCAAAATTGAATTGCCTATTTTGACGGAGGGTCTAGTGAAAAAGATAAATTAGAAATTAAATAATAATTTTGAGCCGTCTATTAGGTATTAGTCCAATATAAAAGAATACTAAAGAAAATATTTTTAAAAAGCCAAACCTAGCCTGAACTCAAAAGATGAATTTGTGCCGGAGTAGGATCCTATATTTTTTGACAAAGTAGAACCATCAGAGGCCTTTAGGTTTAAGGTTGTCAATATATCATACTTTGACTGGCCAAATTTTAGCTGGATATTAAAGTTATCCCACATCCACTGGTAACCTAAATAACCGAAAAGAACTGATACATTTGGTTCAAACCAAATATAAACAAGGTTAGTTTTTGTATATGTTATTTCAAACTTTCCATTTAAATATTTTCCCGTTGCTAACCAGCCATCAGAGTCAGCACTTTCCGCATGAAAACTGATTTGACCTCCGTATAGTTCTGCTTCATACCTCCAATCTGGAAGACTTAAGTCAAGTCCATAATAAGCAGGACCAACAGAAAATTTGTTACTCAGAAAATCTAGCTCAATATTTGTTCCACCTACGGCTCTTGAAAGTAGATCAATTTTAAGGTTCATAAACTTTGAATGCGCGACCTCTATGGAAAAATAAAAGAGCAAAAGACAAAATAATTTTTTTATTATTAATTTAATCATTAAGTCGCATCCATTTTTTTATAGAATAAAAACCTTTCCATTTTTTTCGACAAAATAAGGGAAAAGATTACTTTTCCATAAAAGACAAATTCACTTTATTTATTCAGCTTAAAAAAAATGTAGGTAGAGTGGTAAAATTATTTATTTGGAAAAATAAGCGTAAACGTAGTTCCTTTCCCTAGAGCCGATTTAACTTCGACTCTTCCATTATTTTCTTTAACCAACCTTTGAACTATATTAAGACCAATTCCGTGACCTTTAACCTTAAGATCTTTTAAATCTTCCCTCTCTTCTCTAGATTTTAACTTAAAAATAGTATTCACTCTTTCTTTTTCAATACCAATGCCATTATCGCTTAATTCTAAAAAGAATTCTTCTCCTTTTAAAAAGGAAGAAATTTTAATTTCCACATTTCCCTCTTTGGAATATTTTAAAGAGTTTGAAATAAGATTTGTAAAGACTTGATACATTGAAACATCATTACAAATGAGTTCTTTCTGCTTTAAATCTATAATAATATTTGCTTTTTTTTCTTCAATTTTTAATTGAAGATGGTCAAGGGTCATATCAATTATTTTTAAAATGTTTCTTTTTGTGAGATCAACTTCGTCAACTGTAAAGTTGAGGAGGATACCATTGATAATGGCCAATGATTTTTCAATAGCCTCTTTAGTTTTTATGATAACACTGTCACGCTTTTCTTTTTTTTCTGGGTCTATGTTTTGGTAATAATCGAGATAAGTCATGGCCACACTAATTGGGTTTGTAAGATCATGGGCCACTGTATAATCATAACTTTTTAAATATTCATTTTTTTCTCTAAGTTCACTGGTCCTATTTTCCACTTCTTTTCTTAAATTATCAGTAAAATTTCTTTGTATTTCCAAGGCCAGCTTTTGATTTTTAAGGGCCTCCTCCTTAGCCAAATTAAACCGATCAGCTAGACCCATTGAGATTAGGATTAGTTCAAAAGCATGCCCTAAAAGAGCCCCATATTGTCTAAAAAAGCTAACGTCAGGAAGAATTTTAAAAATCATTAAGGTATTGATAATGACCGTTATAATAAGAGCTCCAAAAGCTCCTAAAAAATACCGTGAGGGCCTGTAATTCATTTTCGTTCTTATAAAACCACAAAGAAAGACTAAAGGGGTATAAAAGAGAAGATTGATGTTCATAAATAAAACAGAAAACTTAATGGGAAATAAAAAGGCCGAAAAAATTAAAAAAATGTTAGAAAACAGGCAAAGAAACATCATTTTATAAAGTTTCGGTGTTGTTTCTTTTAATTCCAAAAACGAAATAGTAAATAAAGTAGCAAAGAGCCCCGTAAGTCCCATAAAAATAATATAACCATAGTTATTCATCCATGGGAGGTTTTGAAAAAGATATCTTTGTGAAAACCCCAAAACATTGGCGAAAACAAGGCCTGCAAAAAAAACATAGCCGACGTATAAGAGGTAACTTTCATTTTTCGTGGAGATGAAAAGAAAGAGGTTATAAATACCCATTGTGATAATAAGACCAAAAAAAATACCAAGGATATAGTCTTCATTTGTCTGGACACCTGCAAAGTGAATAGGTGTCGAGAGGTCAACGTTAATCTGACTTATTACCCCTTCAACTCTTAAGAAATAAAGAGATTCATCTCCTGGAGTTAAGATAAATGTTATGGGCTTTGCCTTTACTCCTCTTGTTGAAAAACTATGATTGTCTCCACTTAATTGCTCTTCCCATTCATTGTTTTTCAACTTAAAAAGCGAAACGTTATTTTGTTGATAATTATTAAAAGAAAGGATCCAAACTCTACTCTTACTTTGGTTTTTAATTTTAAACCGCGCCCAAAAAGCTGATTTTGAAAAACCGAAATGAGTGACTTTCTTTTGACTTTTTTTAAAGTTTTTAGACCTTTGAACCTCAAGGACTGTCATTTTTGAGGTTTTATCTTCCAAAATTTCGAGGTGAAGCCCTAGTTCATAAAAACTTTTTTCATTCGTTAAAACTAAAGGAGAAGCTTTTACCCAAAGTGGGGCCATAAAAGTTATGGAAAAAAAAATGATAATTTTTAAATAAATTTTACTTATTATCATAACTTTCTTATCGGTTTTGCCCCCCGGTTTCTTTAAATTTGGCCCTTTTTTGAGAGAAGGAAAGAAATTCATTCTCTAAGCCACAGTAATTACTAGCATAAGCATGTCTAACTTATGTCTACGTCCTTTCATGCATTTCATCCTATATAAAGAGTGCAACAGAAATTATTTTTTCATTTCAGGAGACATTATGAAAAACTTATTATTGGCATTCATGGTTGTTTTTAGCTTGCCAGCAGCTCTAGCTTCAAAGGGACCTGTTCATACAAAAAAAATCGTAGACGTAGAAAGCTTTGTTGGAAAATGGTACACAATTTCCTCACTCCCACAATTTTTTAACAGAAAGTGCCTTCTTCAAACAGCTGAGTACAAAATTGTAAGCGAAGAAGAAATCTCACTTTTAAACACTTGTTATAAAAAAAGAAATAAAACATCGACTATTTCTGGTCAGGCAAAGATTGTTAACTTTGAAACAAACTCTGAACTTGAAGTAAGCTTTAACAGCTTTTTCACAAGGCTTTTTAGAGTTAAGGCCGACTACAACATTATTAAAATTGATGATGACTATCAATATGTTATGGTTGGTGGAAGAGGAAGAAGCGACCTTTGGATTATGTCAAAAACTCTTTCCATGCCAAGAGAACTTTACAATGAATATGTGAGTTATGCTAAAGAACTTGGTTACCCAGTTAAAAAGCTAAGGTTTTCAAAGCTTAAATAATAGCTATTCAATTAAATATTTCTAAAAAAGGCTTCTTTACAGAAGCCTTTTTTATTTAATACAAATTTTAAAGAAGATTTTAATAGTTTTCAAACAACTTTTAGCCTCCTAATTTAATATAAAACTTTCAAGAGATATTTCCTAATTTCCGATAAGACCTCAAGTCCTGTTATTTATTTTGAGGTATAAGATGTTTTCAAAATATTTTCTTACTTTCATTAAATCAATCATTTTATTTACATTGAGTTTGGGAAACACGGCCCATAGTAGTGAAATTGACTCATTAACTGACTACGATAAAATAATGAAGCTTCCAAACTCTTATCCAGCTTTAAATAAATTTGTCCGTTTTCAAATGAGAAAAGCCGTTAAGGCTGCCAATAAAAGAATTATTAAAAAGTGCAGTATCAAAAGACTTAAATTTTCGATGGTTCAAAAATTATCTTCCAATGTTCCGGTTGTCTTTCCTTCCGGAGATAAATATAAACCTAGCATGAGTTTTGGATGGGGAGGTGTTTTAGAAACCTCTATCAATAAAGGAAAAGACAAGTCTGGTAAATTTAAATTTCCCGTTATGAATACAAAAAGAAAGCTGTCAATCTATCAGGATATTACCTGGAAAGAATCTATTCCTATGAAATTTGTGCTAGGAAACGTTGTAAGAGTTGAATACAAGAGGTTTGGAAAAACTTTTAACCTCATTATTGGTAGTGATAAATTTGGTCACTGGATAGGACAAGGTTACGAATACCATTTAAGGACAAAAGAGGATTACAAAGAGTTGCAAAAAGCCGTTGACCATGGTTATTGGCTGGAAAATACAATCTTAGGGTTAAAAGCATCAGGTATTTTTTCCTATGGTGATTTGGCCGCCAATATGATGGGGATGGTTTTTTGGGATAACCTTATTGATGAAGATGGAAAAACTCCTTACGTAAAAACAACCCGTCCTAAAGGTCCATACGTAAAATGTGTAAACAATAAATGGGTGATGAATGAGAAACATTCATTTGATTTCAAGGATTATATAAGTCCTGCTTGGGACGAAACAATAAATTACTCTTATCCCTACTCAAGGGTTATGGCCGATAAAATAAAAAAGAGGATTTTAAATTTACAAAATAAATATAAAAGAGACTTTACGCCACCTCTAAGGTTAGACTATTGCATATCGGCCGTGGATTTTATTAAAGACCAATTTCCCTATCATTTTTTGCCAGTTTCAAGGCAGGTCATTAACCCTATTTGCAGAACAGCATATATTAAAAGACAAAAGCAAGTTTGGTCAAAGAAGAACTGGTTAGTTGATGGAGAGATAACGGACTACATGGAAAAATTAACCCGTAAAAACTACAGGCCTAAATCCCCTAATGAGAAGTGGATACGAAAAAATGGGTTATAACATTTATCTTTCCCAAGTTGGCCAACCTATCTCGTTTCTTGATATTCTTTAAAATGCTTTCTGCTTTTATTAACAGCTTCTAAAGGTCATAAGAATATGCTGAGAGTACAGTTTTTTCTTCTCTTTCTTTTAATCTCCTGTCAAACAAAACCACCACTATTAAAAAAAGGCCCTCGCAGCCCCTCTTATTGGCCAACCAAAACCTGGAAGGAATCGACACCTGAAAAACAAGGAATGGACTCTAAGAAATTAACTGCAATGCTTCAACTTCTTAAGAAGGAAAATTATAAAATTGATAACATCTCCATTATTAGAAATGGCTTTTTAGTTACAGATTACTATAAATATCCCTATAAAAAGGAAAAAAAACATATCATCCATTCAGTCACAAAAAGCATCCTCTCTGCTCTTGTTGGAATTGCTATTGATAAGGGGTATATAAAAAGCGTAAACGCAAAAGTTATTGATTTTTTTCCCCAAAAGCTTTCCTCAAAAAATAAAAGTCGATTAAAAGACCTCACCTTAGAACATTTACTTATGATGAGTTCAGGCCTTAAAACCGAGGACAATTGGCGGTATAAATGGAAAGGTCTTATTAAAATGAGGGGCCAGGAAGACTGGGTCCAGTATCTTTTAGACCTCCCCCTTGAGAGTCCCCCTGGTAAAAAATTTAATTATAGTAACGGCGTTAGTTATTTAATTTCTGCTCTTTTATTTAAGGCGACTCGAAAGAAACCTCAGGACTTTGCCCAAAAATATCTTTTCAACCCTCTTGGGATTTCAAAATCTAATATTAAGTGGAAGCTTGACCCAAGGGGAACACATATTGGTTGGGGTGGTATGCATATGAGACCAAGAGATATGGCAAAGTTTGGCCTTCTCTACCTTAACAAGGGCAAATGGGAAGACAAACAAATTATTTCTAAAAAATGGATTGAGGCATCAACAAAAACGCACTTAGAATCAGACCTCTATCAAAACTATGGTTATCAGTGGTGGAATGGACCTGCTATGTATAGGCTTGATAAGCTGTGGCGTAATAGATGGAACTTTACATTTTCAAAAAAAGAACCAAGCGAAAATTATTATATGGCCGTGGGTTTTATGGGCCAGTTTATCTACATAATTCCTGACAGGAATATGGTTGTTGTCTTTACAAGCCACCTCCCCATAGAAAAAGGAAAAAACTTTATTCCTAAGGCCCTTCTCGATGAATATATTCTCCCTTCTGTTATATCCAACTCTTCGCTTAAAGAAAATAAGGGGATTCATCAAAAATTTAATTCCCTAATTAGTCATGCAAAAAGAGAAAGGCCTTTTATTTGGCTTTCCCAAAATGAAGGCCTCACTAGAAAAAATGTTTTTAAAAGAGCCGACTCACCTTCCTTTAGCTTAGATTTTCCCGTAGGAAGTACACAATCAAAACTAATGACTGATCAAGAAATTATGGCGTTAACTACCCCCATGGGTGCCCGTATCTCTATTAATCTCGATTCTATCTCTAAAGGTGTTCCGCTTGAAAAAAACGGCGGCATAATAAAGGAAAATTTTAAAAAAGCTGGTGACAACGTTAGGCTTGTTAAAAACGAGGTCATCCATTTAAAAGACCAAACTAAAGTTTTGAAAAGTACTATTGAGTGGAATTTTCTTACACTCTTTCCTGTGAGAACAATAGCTCTTTCAATTTACAAAAAAGGAAAGCTTATTACCATCACCTACTCTTATGACTCTTTAGAAAAATCCTCGAAAAGTTATTTTGAAAGAGACTTTAAAATAATTTTGGATGGCCTAATTTTTTAAAGCAACTATTTTTTTATAAATTTTAAGTTTTTATTTGTCTTATAACGACAGAAAAACTAGTATTGGTAAAATTGATTACGCTAGTGAAGTCTGGTTCAAATCCAGCGCTGTCCCGCAACGGTATTGTTAAAATTAACTAAGCCCGATCCTAGTAAGTCAATCACATCAACTTACCCGAGGAGGAACTGCATGAATATCTTTGTCACAAGTTAAGTAACTCATCACTTTAACATCTATTTCACTTTTAAAAGTTGTTCTTTAAGCCTTTGCTATTTCTTGTTTTCAAAAATTTAAAAACAAAGGCCATAGATCTATAAACTTTTGGATTTAATTTCATTTAATGAAGTTAATGAAGTTATTTAATTTTATCTTTGGAGGTTAAAAATGAAATCTACTATTTTAGGCTTTCCTAGAATTGGAAAGAAAAGAGAATTAAAGTTTGCGGTTGAAAAATTTTGGAGGGGTGAGATTGATGAACCCGAGCTTCAAAAAGTGGCCGCCCATTTAAGGAGGGAGCATTTACTCCTTCAAAAACGAGCAAGAATAGACTATTTAACCAGCAATGACTTTTCCTTTTATGATCAAATGCTCGATATGTCTTGCACTCTAGGCGCCATTCCTGAAAGATACAATTTTAAGGGAAAGGAAGTGGACCTCAAAACTTATTTTCAAATGGCCAGAGGGGACAAAGATGTTACCGCTATGGAAATGACTAAATGGTTTGATACCAACTATCACTATATCGTTCCAGAGTTTTCCAAAAACCAGAAGTTTTCCATTAAATCTTATAAGTATTTAAGAGAATATACTGAATCTAAAAAACTTTTATTCAATACCAGACCTGTTTTTATAGGTCCTTTAACATTTTTACTATTGGGAAAAAATAAATTTGAAGAAGAATCCACATTGGTTCACTTAGATAAGGTTCTTCCTCTCTACCAAAAAATTATAAACGATTTGGAAAAGGAAGGGGCCAGTTGGATTCAGTTTGATGAACCCATATTATCCCTAGACTTAAAAGAAGACGAAAAAAAGGCATTGATTTATTCTTACAAACAACTCTCCTCCAAAAAAGGCGGGGTCAAGCTCTTTTTAACATCCTACTTTGAAGATTATGGACAAAATAGTAAGCTCTTTCCTCTTTTAGAAGTTGATGCCATTCATTTTGACCTGTGTGCTGGCACAAACAACCTTGAATCAATAAAGAGTATAGACCTCAAAGAAAAGGTTGTCTCACTAGGCATTGTCGATGGAAGAAATATTTGGAGGAACCACTTGGCCCAATCCATTGCCAAAATAAATGAAGTTTTACCTTCACTTTGCAATGAGAATGTATGGCTATCGACAAGCTGTTCTCTTCTTCACAGCCCCTATGACTTGAACTTTGAAAAAAAGATCGACCAGGAAATTAAAAACTGGTTATCCTTTTCTGTTCAAAAACTGGAAGAAGTTTCTATTATTAAAGATTATTTTAAAAAAGGTATTAAAAGTGTTGAACAGCTTTTAAGGATTAATGATTATGCCATGAGATCGAAAAAAAACTCATTAAAGGTGAACCGGATTGAAGTAAAAGAGAAAGTCTCAAAAATAACCGGGACTATGCTTAAAAGAAAATCCGAATTTAAAAAGAGAAAACTAACACAAGAGAAAGCATTGGGACTTCCTAAGTTTCCTACGACAACAATTGGTTCTTTCCCTCAAACGAAAGAAGTTCGAACGATGAGGTCTTCATTCAAAAAGGGAAAAATCCCCCTCCAGGAATATACGAACTTTATCCGAGAAAAAACTCAAGAGACTCTTAAAATTCAAGAAGACTTGGGCCTTGATGTTTTAGTACATGGTGAGTTTGAAAGAAATGATATGGTTGAATATTTTGGAGAACTCATTGAAGGCTTTGCCTTTACAATCAATGGGTGGGTTCAAAGCTATGGCTCTCGCTGTGTGAAACCACCTATTATTTATGGAGACCTTAAAAGGACTTCCCCGATGACCGTTGGTTGGAGTTCTTATGCCCAATCTTTGACAAAAAAGCCGGTCAAAGGAATGCTGACAGGACCTGTGACGATGTTAAAATGGTCTTTTGTCAGGAACGATATTCCTTACGATCAAGTCAGTAAGCAAATGGCCCTTGTTTTAAGGGATGAAGTCAATGATCTCGAAGATGCTGGGATAAAAATTATTCAAATTGATGAACCCGCCTTAAAAGAGGCGATGCCCTTGAAAAGCTCTAAATGGAGTGAATATTTTAATTGGTCTATCCAATCCTTTAGGCTTTGCTCTTCAGGCATTAAAGATGAAACCCAAATTCATACCCATATGTGTTATAGCGAATTTAATGACATTATCGATAATATTGCTGCTCTCGATGCTGATGTTATTTCAATTGAAACCAGCCGCTCTCAAATGGAATTATTAGAGGCATTTAAAAACTTCCAATACCCAAGTGGTATAGGACCCGGGGTCTATGACATCCACTCACCAAGAGTTCCTACAAAAGATGAAATGAAAGAACTGCTTACAAAAGCAAAGGAGTACTTAAACTCAGATCAATTATGGGTTAACCCCGATTGTGGTTTAAAAACAAGGGGGTGGAAAGAAGTTACGGCAAGCCTTTACAAAATGGTTGAAGCGGCCAAAGAACTTAGAGAACTTTAAAAGGTCCTATTGTTAGCGGACCTTAGGGTCTGCTAACTGTTTCCACACTAAAATTAGTTGGGGTGTAGTTTGTATCTGGAGAAGCATCAGGTATCTCATAAGAATAGCCGGAGTAGGCCCCCGTTTTACTTAAAATGGCGTTCATTTCAGTATCTTTTGAGGCAAAATTTGTGGAGCTCGTGACCTTCCACTCGTCAGCAAATTCGTCTGAACGCCCAGAATACTCCTGAAGCCCCAATTTTGTTGTGAGGGACCAATAAAAGTATTCACTCGCCTGGCAAATATAATTACAAGTATCATCTTTATAGGTGTACCAAGCTTCTGAAGGATAAGAGTCGGGAATCGAATTGCTAAAGCCCCCCCTCGCTGCATCCATAGCATTCGTCATAGCACTTCCACTATTTTCACCATAAGAAATCATTCCAAATACTTCCGGGTAAGCATAAGCATAGCCGTGATGAGAAATCAGATGGAGGACTTCTTCAAGAGTCGCATCAAAGCCCTCTGAAGGGGAGGAGCCATTAACCTTGATCTCATTCTCGTAGAGGTCTTGGTAGTAATTACATGGGATACTTGGAGGAAAGACAGGAGAATCGGCATCTGGTGTTATAACAACACAAGCTTTATTTTCAATGAGTTTATTAACCACATTAGCATCATCAACAGCACCATTTTCATCATTGTCCAAATACTGGGCCATAACATTGGCCGCCCTTATAATCTTATCGTCGTCCACTGTACCTGTGGCATAGATACCCACTCCGAAGACCATAATTCTCTTTGAGAGGTAGGTCTCATCGGGAGCTATCCCTTTACCGCAAGAGAAAACAAAAAACGCTAAAACAATGAATCCAATTAGTTTTTTCATAAATAAAATATTAGACAATTAATTTTAAAAATAAAAATAAAATCCAAATAAAAAAAATAGTCATAAGACCTCTTTATTTACTTGCAAGTTTGTAAAATAAGTCAAACCATTAGGTATGAAAAAAAATTTAATATGCCTCATGACCTTCTTAACTCTTTTTTCTCTTCCTGCTAAGAAGGGGTATACAACAGAAAGCTCTAAGTCTTTCCTCCTTATAGAAACCATTCTTTTCACGGGCCTAAATGTCTTATTGGTGGATGCCCCCAAAATTAAACTCTCCAGTCTTTATGCAACTAATGATGTGGGGGACACTTTAACTGGTGAACTTGGCTTTATTCCCACAGAAAGCCTTTTTGGCATGGGGGTTGAGTTTCATACATCCCTTGGATTTTACAAAGGCTATCATGAAAACTTTGGCGCCTTAACAAACGAACTTCTCTTTAATACCAGCTTCCTTGGAAACAAACTTTTAATCGGAGGCGGGTTATCTATTTGGGATACTTTTAGCGCCATCGTACCGGTTGTTACTTTAAATTATAGTATACTCGGAGGCTTTGGTCTTTTTGATGATGTTTACATCGGCTATAGTTTTGGGGCCAGTGAATCAACAACTCATATCCTTAAGGCCGGGGCCGTCTTAACGATTTAGGAATAACTTTGAAAAAGATTTTAATTTTAACCTTATTACTCTTTTTTACCTCCCTTAATTTTTCCTATGGGAAAACTCTTGTGGTCTCTCCAGGCCTAGGCGGAACTCTTAGTCTAGGGAGTTCTTCATCTGGCTCTCATGTCTACGATATGGGGTTTGGGGCGACAGGAGAGGTTCAAATAGACTTCTCCATTCTTGACAATTTTAGCCTGGGATTTATTTACGGATACTCTTTTGCCTTCGCCTCCATGAATGCCGCCAACATTATTCACTCAGCATTATTAGCAGGCTACAGGGCCAACCTTTTTATGATGCAAAAGGTCTCTTTAGGCTATGGAGTTGGCGCCTCATTCAATTATGTGGGAGCAGCTGAACCTTATACAAAGGGGAGCGGGCCTGTCTTTATGATTTCTAATGACATCGGCGCTAAAACAACCCTCCACCTTCAGTTTCATATGATCAGTTTTCCAGATGATAAATTGGTTAAAACGAGCACGCCAATAAATAATCAGATCCTCTTTACATTCAACCGCAACTACGAACTTTTTTAATCGACTTTTTTCCCATTTGACCAATCTTTGGAGTCAATTGACCCTTAGTTTTTTTAAAGGATCAAAAATATTTTTCTAAAGTAAGTAAATGAAAAAACGAGAAGCCACTAGGTACCTAAAAAAAGGGGGATTTATGCGTTTAAAAATAATTGCTATCATTTCATTTTTATTCATTTCAATCCATGCAAGGGCCACGATGTTTATAGAGCCATCATTTGCTTATAACCTGTCCGGAACATTGGAATATAAAAATTCCTCAGGAACAAACACTCGTGATATTAAGGGTTATTCAGGCACGCTAAAACTTGGTTTTAGTACAGCAGGCCTTGCAATAGGTGGACTTGTAAAAAGGGGAAAAGAAGAGTTAGAAAATGATGGTTCAGCAGCTGGCTACAGCTGGTCGACTCAGTATGGTGCTTTTATAGGTTATAACTTACCAATTATGCTTGGTTTTGGAGTTTCTTATATCCTTCCCCCAACAAGTCATTCAGATTCAAGCTATAATGGCGTAAGCTACAGCACTCTGACTTTTGGTGTTGCTTACTCTATTATTCCTTTTGTAAAGCTTCAAGTTAACTATGGAATGTCAATTTCACCTAAGGTTGTTGTTAACGGTACGGCAAATGACCTACCTTATAATAATTACACTGATATCAATGCAAGCGCTATTACTGTTGGGCTAGGAGTCCCTATCCCACTAGGATTTTAATTTTAAATTAAAATAAAGCTTTTGTTACAAGGTCCCTTTTAAATAAGGGGCCTTTCTATTATTTTATAAGTCTTTTTAGCTTTCTTTTCTTTCCTCTTTAATCTTTTGAATTTCTTTGTACAATTTATCTGACTCGTAAGAAAGCTCTCCGAACTCTTCAATCTTCCCATTTCTCTGAGCATTCATGGCCTGTTCTAAGAGCGCTTCGTATTTTTTTTGGAGTGTTGTAAGAGGGTCTTTTTTAAATATCCCGAACATGTTTCGATTCCTTTGGTTGTTTTAGCTTCCATTAAAGCACTCTTTGGGCGTTAACGGACCTCTGTTCAAATTTAGTCTAAGTGTCCTGGCCTCTATAAGCTAACAAAGTTTATCTTTTCTAGGCCCTAGAAGAACCTTTACCTGCGCTATGATTTCCCCATGCATATAAATTTTATTGAGTTTACATTAAAACACCCTTTTAATTTCCATATATCAAAAAATAGGTAGCAGTAAGTGTCATGAATTATTGGACTTTGAACTTGCCAACATAAGAAGCCTTTTTGAAAAGTTACTTCATAAAATAATTACGTAAAATTAAGGGGTTAATCATTTTTCCCGAAAGGACTTTAAAATAGAAAATGAAGCCAAATGTTTGAAAATTTTAATATCGTTTAAAAAGTAATGAAAAGAAAGTTTGTAATTACCAAAATGTCCTCTTTTTTTATGTTCCTTACTTTAGGTCTCTCCCTCTTTTATTCTTGTGGAGACAGACGAACTTATAAAACTGGAATTACTTTCACCTCTAGTACCATAATGTCAAAAGCAACGGGGGGGCTTATTCTTGTAGGAAAAAGAGATACTGGCGAGTATTTTTCCACAAGCATAAATACCTCAACGAGCTCTGATACCCTTGCTGAAACAACAATAGAAATTCAGGGAGGCACCTGGGACTTTTTTGCCATGGCCTGGGAAGACTCTGATAATAAAAATTTTAGAGGAACCGTCAGGTGTGGATCCTCAAAAAGCTATGAAGTGAAAGGAGAGGATGACGGTCTTTCAATCAGTTTATCAAAGGCCAATTGCCAATCCGATGACTTTGGATCCTCTAGTTATAGGAATACAAGTGGAAGTGATCCGTTCCCGAAAATAAAGCTTGCGGCATGTTCTAACCTGGAAGATATCTCAAGCTCTACATCATCTTGCTCTTTTCCCCTTCACCTTCTAGGCCAGAGCTGGTCTTTTAAAATGACTATGGGGGGAAGCAAAAGTGGAACACTCAATACTTCGGCCCTTTTTGAACTTGAGTCTGAATGCCTTCAAATTTCTTCTCCCTCAAACCCTTTTATAGAAACGGATTTAAAAATGGGCTTTTTACCTATCGGCCCTTTTGGGGTGAAGATAAAGGCCTATGCTGACGGCAATTGCACATCAAACTACCATATGGCAACGGTGGAACTGCCAACAGGTATTGGAAATGCTTCATCGGCCTATAATAAAACCTACCCTTTTCAAAGTGGAGACGAAGCGAGGAATACTCTCTTTTTTCCTGATAATTACATAGGCCACGGGACATCGACTTTAAAAGCTCAAACCCCAACTGTAAAATGCCAAAACACAGACGGTGATTGGATTCACTGCTTTCCTGGAAGTACCACACAAATTGGCACAAATGATACAGAAACATATTACAGTAATGCTAAAGGCTTTATTACAAATCTTTTAGGAACCTCAGATGCTGTTCAGCTTTACTCAAGCAATACATCCGGTAATAGAAACATTGGTTCCGTGGGAGAAGCAGCTTTAAATATGATCGCGACAATTGGAGCCAACCTTCACAGAAATGGTTACACAACATGCGATTCAATCTCTGTGGGGGAAAGTCTATCCATGAAGCTTCCCAATGGATACTTTGCTAGAGGTGAATCCTTGGAGCCTAAAATGAGGATACCGTCTCACTTTACTGGAGGCTCCTCGACTCCACTTTTTGAAAAAAGAATTGCTTTTTATTTAGGAACTTCAGAAACAAATTTGGCCTTAAGTGCTCTCATGGAGTTTAACTGCACAAGCGGTTTAGAAAAAGTGGGCTGGTACAGAAGTAAAAGCACATCTGGTGATTATGAAGTTGAGCTTTGGTATGATATTAGCGACCAATCGTCAGCAAAAATAGAGTCCTACACGTACCATACTGGAAGTAGTAGTCCAACAGAAAGAACGAGAGAAATTCATAGGTTTCATAAAACAGGGGCCGGTAGCTTTACAGCTTGGGTTACAGGAACCGTTTTTAAAGAAACGTCAGGCACAAGCTTAAACCTTGACTTAAGCGACAATTTTTATACCTGTACAACAAGTGAAGGTTGTAGCAGCGTTTGCTATGATCAATCAGGTAATGTAATGACTTGCTCTACGGACGTTTCGGTTAGTTCAAGTGATGACCAAAGTGGCACCCCCCCCATTCTTTACAATACGGGCGCTGGCTTTACAGACTTTAGCAAGTCCTCACTAGCTGCTGGAAATCAGGAAGGGTGGAGCGTCCTTTCGCCTTTTACCTATGATGGCTCAGATACTGACGTTTCCTCAAGTGGGGAAAGTGGAATCTATTCAAAGCGTTACAGTTACCTTATCAAGGGAAAAATGGGAGCAGGAAATACACTTCATTTTAGATCTCAGCTCGTTGGTAACTCGAGTTCGTCATCATCAACAACAGACCCAGGTACTTCTGATGGGACTGTCTATTCAGGGCTTTCTAACTCATGGGAAAGCGTTTGGTTTGAAAAGTGTGGAAACGGCACCATAAGCAATTGTACTGAAGCCGTTGCTAAATCTAGTTGCACATCCATTGGTAAAAAGCTGGTTTCTCACGTTACTGACTCTAATAGCTCTGATGTTGTAGGGCTTTATTCCCCCACAGGTTACTCATGCCAATGGTCTGTAGGATACTTTACAACTTCTAATTCTGACTTTAATACAGGTGGAAAATGCCTCGTCGCTATTTCCAACTCCGATTGGAGCTCTTGCTGCACTCAAAATAGATGGCATGGGAATACGATGAGCTTTGGGACTACGGGAGGAGGTATTTGGGGCTTTATCAACTCTGGTAATGTCGGTTATGAAAGTAGTTATACAAATACTAGCGGCAGAACATGGGGCTGTAATCAAGATACAACCGCTGCATCGTCTGGAGGAAGTTGTACAAGTGGCGAATATTACGTCCCTTGCAAATAACTTATTTTTTATCGCGTTTGCAGAGTTCCATAAACTTTAAACTTGTTTTGGGAATCAATATTGACAAACACCATTTCTCCAGAAGAGGGAAAGTAATCTGTCAAACCAGTAATCGTCACCTGGTGCGTGACTAAGACAAGTGGCCTCTTTCCCCTATTTTTTATCAACCACTTTTTCAAGCTGCTTATATAATAATCTTCTTTTTTAAAGTTGCTAAAAAAAGAGTTTAAAAAAAGAAGCTCTTTAACTTTACCTAACTTAAAAAGCCTGGCCGTGTCGAGGCACCGGCACCATTGACTTGAATACAAAAACGGTTTTTCAATTTTATGGGACTTAAAAAGCTTTCCAATTTTTACTGACTGCCTCCTCCCCTCTTCAGAGAGGTTCCTTTGGGTTTTACAATCCCTTAATTTAAAATGGCCAGGGTCTCCCATTCCTGGAGCTATGGAATGCCTTATCATTACGAAGTTATTTTTTTTAAGAAGACTAGAAAAAAGGTTTTTTGCCTTTGAACCACCAAAAGAATCCAGTGAAAAGATAAGAATAAGAAGAAAGGACATTTTTTTTAAAACAACCATAAAATAAATCCTAGAGAATAAATTATTGCCTAAAGTCATACTAAAAAACCTTCTAAAAAACCTTCATATTGTTTTAAAGCTTAGATAATCTTGTATTTTAAAAGAATATTTTTTAAGTCATTTACTGAATTAAGACAAAACTCCGCTTGAAGCCCCATCGCCTTGGCCTCTTTAAGGTTTGCCTCCATATCATCAACAAAAAGTATGTCTTGAGGCCTCACCTTAGTCTCTTCTAAAACTTTTTTATAAATTTCTTTTTCAGGTTTTCTAACTCCTAGCTCGAAAGAAAGAAAAAATTGGTCAAAATGTTTAAAAGGGCCCCATGTTGAATAGAGGTCAAAGTGAACTTTATTTGTGTTTGAAAGGACTTTGAGAGGAACGCTTCCTCTGGCCTCTTCTAAAAGGCTATCAACTCCATCGTGGGTTCCTTCCAAAATAGAGTTCCAGGCCTTTTCAAAATCTTTTAGCGTTATAGGGAGTGAGAAATAGGACTTGAAATCCTCATAAAACTCAGAAAAATCAACCAACCCCTTTTCAAGGGCGTAGTGTTTTGAGTCTTTGTCAAACCACCTTCTTATATCTACCCCATTAACAACCTCTTTAAGGCCTAGGGTTTTGAAAAAGTTTTTCCAATTGAGCTTTATAAGGACTCCCCCAACGTCAAGAAGGAGGATTTTTATTTTATTATCTTCCATAATCCATTCACTTTTTCTTTTTTAAAAAATAAAATCCAAAAAGACATCCTTATCTTAATAGAACCTCATTATTTTATGAAGCTTATTTTTTTGCCTTTCATTTATTTGGATAAAGAGGAAATCAAAAATGAGCTCCTTAAAAAAAAAATCTCTAGGAGCACGTTAAATCATAGGAAATAAGTAAAAAAATAAAAATAAGAAGGCGAATACCAATAAAATCGGGGAGCCAAAACCTATTAGCAATTCAAACAACATTCCAACAACCTCCCATTTACACCGCGTGACTATTATTCTATCAAATCTTGATCAACTAATTGGTTAGACGCAGAGGTTTTCCAAAGATGGTTTATCGACTTTTCTTTTTTTTGCCTATTTTTAAGAACTTAGGAAATTTTTAAAGAGGGCCATTTTTGACAATATCCCATTGTTTAATCACTAAATTTAATAGATAAGTTTAAGAAAAAGTCATAATGAAACAAAACTTTGTCAATAAATCTAAACATTTCAACAATTTTTATTTTATTGAAGAGGCTTTAAGCAACCTTCTTCCTTTCCTTTTTGTGGCTTATCTTGCTGACCTTTTTTAATTTTTTAAGACCTAAATCTTTCTTTCTTTTGTAATAGCCAAGATAGGCGTTAAGCCTTCTAATGGCATAAATCCAAAGGGGGCTTACGAGAAGAGAAAGTGAGATAACGGAAATAGCGAGTTGAAATTCATATTTGAAAATAATCTTCCCTTTCATACCTATTGCAATTAAAACTAGTCCAAATTCACCAATTTGAGACAAAAGGGCCCCTGTATAAAGTCCATTTCTCTGGCCCATTCCAAAGGCATAAAAAAGGCCGAAATTAATGAGGGTTTTAATGAGAAGGCTTGCAAGGACTAGGAGGCTAACTGTCCCTAGATTCTCCCCAATAAACTGGGGATTTAAAAGCATTCCAATATTAACAAAAAAGAGGGCCACGAAAAAAATATAAAAGGGCTCTAATTTGTGGTGAACCCAGTTAGTCTCAGACGCCGACCCTACAATAATGCCAGCGACAAAGGCCCCTAAGGCCGCGGAGAGGTGGAACATCTCCGTCGTTAAGGCCAGTCCAAAACAAAGGCTTAAGGCCGCAAAGACCTGAAGCTCATGATTTCTCAAAAAGAAATTTCCCCAGGGAAGGTGGATGCGCCCTTTATAACCTATCCAACCCAAGACCCCCACTATAAAAGTCCCGCCAATTAATTGGGAGAAAATTTCTTTCTCGGTTGGCCCTCCCCCTTGAAAAATATCGAGGATCATCATCATGGGAATAATGGCCGTATCCTGGGCTATTAAAATTGAAATGGCCACTTGACCAGGCTTTGTATCAGATTCACCCCACTCTTCAAGCATCTTAATAACAACCGCAGTACTACTTAGGCTGATGACAAAGCCTAAAAGGACAATCCTACTCATAGGCCAATCGAGGGCCTTTCCTACGGCAATAACGCAAAGGAGGCAGACAAAAATTTGAATTAAGGTGCCAATGATCGCAATTTTCCAGCTAGCAAGAAGGTGAGTAAAGTGGATCTTTAAACCTGCAAAGAAGAGAAGAAAAATAATACCCAGAGTTTCATACCTTTTAATTTCATCAACGTCTTTCACAAGACCCATGCCATGGGGCCCTAGAGCAACACCAGCTATGACATAGGCAACCACGTGAGGGATTTTAAAAATGCTAAGGGCCACACCTACAAGCAACAAGACGAGAACTGTCCCTGTCAGAGTAAATATGAGGGGGTCCATCTGCAAAGTAGCGCCCTTTTGTTATGGATTAGACAATAAAAAATATCGGTTTAAAAATGAAAATCTTTAAAATTTAAGAGGTTAAAGTTAACTTTCACCGTTTAAGGCCCTTTAGATTTTTTAGAAGGAGTCGAGTAGTCAAATGAAGCTGTAAGTTTTTTAAATTACTTAAATTTTTGGAAAGATCATAAAAATATTTAAACAGAACTTATTCATTTTTCTTTTCTTTTTCTTTTCATCCTTTGATGGATGGACCGTTTTACAAAATTCTATCGATGAATCATGGGATAAGACCTTATGGTCCTTTATGGATAATAATGGTGAAAAAGGTCATTTTATTGGGGAGAAAGGGAAAAAAGTCCATTTTTTTAAGCTCTCAAGAAAAGAGAAAGAAAAGGTTAAATCCCACAAAGGGGCCCTCGTTTTTTCCTCAGGTCAAGGTGAACCCTACATAAAGTATTACGAACTCATGTATGATTTTTTCAAAATGGGCTACTCACCGATTTACACTTTTGACCACAGAGGGCAGGGTTATTCTGAGCGCCTTATTTCTGACCCGAAAAAAGGGTATGTGGATTCCTTTTCTTATTTCGTTAAAGACTTCAACACCTTTATGAAAAAGATCGTTTTAAAAGATCAAAATGAAAAGCTCTTCCTGCTCACCCACTCAACGGGTGGAAGGGTCGCCCTCCTCTATTTGATGGAGGATTCAAAAAGACATCTTCACTTTCAAAAGGCCGCCTTTGGTTCTCCCTTAATCCAATTGAAAACGGCGCCCTTTCCCTACGCCGTCGGCAAGTGGTTGATAAATACCCTCTGCAGGTCAGAAATCATCTGCTCACAATACTATCCCGGCTGGTCCAAATTTAACGCCTACCTTAAGTTTGAAGGAAACCTTTTAACAAGCAATAAGGAAAGGTGGCATTATGCTCAAAGGACAGCGAGGAAGGTGGGTGACGTCTGGTTTAATGGCTTTACCATCAAATGGGCCCAGGAAGTTTTCAATTCCCGCAAGCATTTCTTAAATTACAAAGGAAAAGTGAATACCCCACTTCTTATTCTTCAGGCCGATGGAGATGCCCTTGTCAGGCCAAAGGCCCAAGATGACTTTTGTCAAAACCAGGCCAGTCAATGCAAGCTTATCCAAATGAAGGGCTCAAAGCATGAAATTTTCAATGAGAAAGACTCAGTGAGAGGTAAGGCCTTGAAGCTCGTTGATCATTTTTTTCAAGGCCTTCCTTTATAAAATCCTGCATCTGGGTATTGCCTATAAACGTCTCGGGATTTTTTTAACCCCTCCTCTCTTTTTTGGCCTTATTATGGGCGAAATAGTATGTAAATGTTAAGAAGGTTACTTCAAGCATCTTTATTTAGTTAAGAAATATTCACTTTTTTTATTGAGGATTTATAGGCCATTAGGCCTTTTGATTTAGAAAGACTACGGCCTAGGTCCCTTAAATAACAAGCCTACGAAGTCCTTTTATAAAGACCTCTTCTCTTTATTTAACTTTTTTTATTTGCACCAAGTATTCACCGTTTGAAAATAACTGAAGATATCTTAAAATTTAAACTAAGGTTAGAAAGGGGGGGGTGTTTCAGTAATGAAAAAATTAGGAGCTTTGTTAATTGCTTTGTTTTTGGTTATTGGTTCAACTTTTGTTGGGTCAAAGCAAACAGTGACAGTAGCTAGTGATAAAGAGGTGGTTTGCGGAGAAAATCAATTTCCAGTGCCAAAGGTTATACCTGACCCAAGGCGCTCAGTGGAAATTATTTGTCTTGATAATGTTGATATAACGGGAACGCTGTAACAAAAGAAATAACCTTTTTGAAATAACGGATTATTCAAAAAGTTTTTCATAATAAAAGGAGCTTTGTTCTAAAGTTCCTTTTGTGTTTTTCTGTTTTTAAAATGACTTTCATCATATTTAGTGAGCTTTAGTTAGATCTTAATAAAAAATTGGTTTTTTATAGTCGATTTTTTTAGTTTATTCCCCATTCCTCCGATGGTAAAACTATGGAAAAAGAGGAATTAACCCATAAAAACTCTCTTGCCTTAAAATGCTTTAAAATCATTTTTACGATTTACTTCGCCTTTAATTTAATTATAACGGGTCTCCAAATTGCAGCGGACTTTACTTCAGCTAAAGGTGATGTTGTTAAAGACATCAATCAATTCCAACACCTTATTAAAGATGCGATGGCCGAAGCGCTTTACGCTGAAGACGAGGAAAACAGGGACATCATTGTCTCAAGTATCCTGGACTCTAACATTATTTCAGGGGTTAGAATCTTGTCTCCTGAAGATGAATTGCTGGCAGAAAAACCTAAAAACGCCCATAAAAAGGAGTTTTTTGGCCTTGACTATCCTCTCATGAAAAAAACTGACTCAGGCCCGGAGTTAGTTGGCTACCTTAAGATCTACTACAGCAATATGGCGGCAGTTGAAAGGGTTAAAATGCACGTTTTTATTTTAATCCTCTTTGCCCTCGTTAAGTCCCTCATTCTTTTTACCATCTTTTTATGGGTCTTTAAAAAAAAGCTTGTAAACCCTTTATCCTCCCTTGCAACCCAGGCCCAGTCAATCAAGCTCGATGATTTAAAAACGATTTCACTGGGACTTAGCAAGGTTGATAAAAATGAGCTCAACGCGCTTGAGAGCTCCATTAACTTTATGGTTGATAATCTTAAAACTTCAAAAGAGGAAATTGGTGAAAACGTTAAAAAGATTGAGGGGCTTAACAATGAGCTAAACAGCATGAACAAAAACCTTAAGGTCACGGTTGAAAAGAGGACGGAAGAGCTTAACGACCTCCTCAAGAAAACAGAGACCATGCTTTTAAATGTCCAAAAGGCCATATTTGTGACGGATTCCCGGGGCATGGTCCTTCCTCCCGTCAGTGAATACTCTAAAACGCTTTTTGGCAAAGACATCGTCGGTGAAAATGGACTCAAGCTCCTCTTTTTCCACCTAAAAGATTCAAGCACCGAAAAGAGGCTGATTCTCAATGCCTGGAAGAATATTTTCGGAGGCGACGATACGGATTTTCTCTTCCATCAAGGGGACCTTCCCCAAAAGGTCACCCACCCCGATGAGCAAAAAACCCAAGGGCGGGTGCTTCTTTTAGACTACGCCCCTATTTTAGGAAACGACAACCTTGTCGAAAAAATTATGTTTTTAGTGGAAGACATAACCGAAGCTGAAGGAGAAAACCTTGAAATTAAGGAAAAGGGCCAGAGCTTTGCCACTATGATGGACATCCTCCCTGTTCAAAATAAAGAGGATTTATCCAAGTGGATTTCGGAGTTTATTAAGCTTTGCGTTTTTACCTTGGAAAAATTTGTAGGGCCTGAGGCCGGTGAGCTTAAGACTGAGGAAATCAATAAAAACCTTAACTTAATCTTTAACCTCTTTGAAAAAGGCCAGTTTAAGGACTTAAACAACCTCCATATTATTTCAACCAAATCCAAGTTTTTGGTAGAGCAGGAAAAAGGTAAGGACGTCCACTCCCATCAGATCGTAGCGGTCAATGTCCTCACTCAGTTTATTGAGACATTAATCCAATACGCCGAGACCTTAAACATCCTCCACTCCTATGATATGGCACCTGGAGTTGGCTACGAGCTTCCCGATAACTTTGAAGAGTCCCTCAAAGAAAAGGTGAAAGATATCGACAGACTCATGGTCAATGTTTTGGAGTACGTCTTTTTAGTGAGAAATGTGGATGACCTCGACAAGGAAAAGATCGCAAACGCTCCCAAAAAAGCGCGCCTTTACGCCGAGTACGATCGAATCATTGAGCTTTTAATGAACCGAAGCCTCCTTCTTTCTTATTTATTTAAAGTGGTGGGAGAAACTAAGCGCTCCGAAAAATACCACAAATTGTCTGACCTCTTAAAGCAGATGCCGTCAAAAGATAAGCTAACGGAAGCGGCCCTCGTGAATAACCTGGTAGACCCCTATAAAATTATTAAAAAAGAAGCCGCCTAAACTCTCAATATTTAATTCTAAAAAAATTTCTGTCTGATTATTTTTTTATCACCTGTTAAAACTTTATACACATAAAGCTTAAAAAACCCAATAATTATATAGCTTTAAGCTTGGCATGACCTTTGCTAGTTAAAGAGTAATCGCTTTTTCATTTTTCATAAGGAGACTATTTTGAAAATGAAAACAATAATTCTCGTATCCTTTGTTTTGATTTTTACAAGCTGTAATCAAGTAAGAGAAAAAAGAATTATTCAAAAAGTCCAAAACACAGAAGTTAGTGAAAAAAAGGAAGTCACCGAAAAAAAGAGCGTGCCTTCAAAAGAAAAAGGATTAGCTTACCTAAAAGAAATCCAAAAAGAATGGGCCAAAAAAGAACACTTTGGAAAACAAGGCTTTCAAATTCGTATGATAGGAACAAGCAAAGATGAGCTTTGTGAGTTTAAAGTAGAGTCCAAAGAGACTCTTTTAAAAGCTGAAGACGGTTTATACGAATCGGTTAAATTCAACCTAGAAAAACTAACCCAATCAAAAGAAGAGGCCCTTTGCCAAGGCCCTTTTGCCTTAAAACCGAAAAAAACGCTTCTTACGAATCAGGAAGATTTTGAAATTGTTAAGTTAAAAAACCTGGATGACACCACCTTTGAACTTTTAAAAAGTAAAAATGAAGAGGTTTTGACTATCGTAGAAGTCCTAGAAGACGGTTTAAAAACAAAGAAAACGGTCATTAACCTCACTAAAAAAGAGCTTAAAAAAGTAGAAATTTTCTTTTTTGATGAGTTAATCAATAGAAAAAGAACCATTATTTTTGACAAAATCGAGCTTAAAAAAGCTGACCTCAGTCAAATTTATCAAACCACTATTGAAACTCCCGCTTCAAAAAAACTAAAAGAGGACGTTTTAAAAGAAGAAGATACCACTGTTTCAAAGGAAGAAGGGCTCTTTCTTTTAGACAGCATAAAAAAGGACTGGGTAGAAAGGTTTAATTTTGACAAGGTGGGGTCTCAGGTTACGATCCTCGGAAAAATTAAGATACTAAATAAAAAAGACCTAGAAGAAGACCTTATTTGTGAGTCATCCGTCCAAATTGAAACAACAACTTTAGACATATTAGAAGATAAAGTTGAAAGACTCCAGGCCTCATTTGCCGTACCTAAAGTAAGTAAAAGTGACTTTTGCCATAAGGCCGAATTTTTTAAAGGCGCTACCAAAGAGGACCCTGAAAGAAGAGTCTTCATCGAAGATAATAAGTACTTCCTCGGGCTTCAAAATCTCGATGATATGACTTTTAAAGTGAGCAAAAGAAATGGCATAACACTTTTAGAAGTTTTTGAAAGTGCAAAAGGAAAAACGCTAAAGATTGTTTTTAACCTAGAAAGCAAATCACTTGTAATGGCCGAATCCATAATGAAGTCAAAAAATCCTGAACTTGAGGATATAGAAGACCTTAAAGTAAAAATAACTTTTTATAAGGTGAGCTTCAAAAAAGTCGACCACAATGACTTTTTCCGTTTATAAAATAAAGGGAAAAAACGATAAAGCGGACGCTCTAACCCCAGACCTTAGGCAAAGCTAAAAAATAAATCAGTTGGGAACTAAGACCTCTTTTAAAGGAAAGCCCGTCGCCTTGACTAAATTATCCGTATAGGCCTTGGCAATGACAGCGTCTTGTAAGTAAGCGACAATCCTCTTTCCCTTAATCCCCACAAGCTCAATTAAAAAAACATCCCTTTCAGGGGTCCTTATTAAATGATAAGTCATCTTTCCAAAGCCCTTTTGGCTCGTGACCCTGACTTCATTATAGTCTGTGAGGTTAGCGAGGCTCGCTCTACTAAAACGGATCCAAAAGATATACCTTTCAACCATTAAGTGACCGCGGCTCACAACTTGCTTACCGTGAAAAAAGCCAAAAAAGCCACCAACGACCGTCAAGACAAAGATAAAGAAAATACCAATGGGAAGAGGAGTATCAATGAGGCTTTTATTTTGATTTTCCATCCCCGGATAGGTTTGACCGCAGGACTCATTGACTACCCCAAAGGTGCAATGGAAATAGTCAACTAAGAGAAGAGTAATAATCAAGGCCATCGATAAAGTGATGACCCCAAAAAGCCTCCTTCTAAAACCAACCTTATCTTCGTGAACAAAAACGTCCATTTTACCTTCCAAAGCTAGGATCTTAACCGTAAGATTATACCCCTAAATTTTAAAAACAGAAATGCGAGCACAAATAGACCTTATTTATGTTTCAAAGGCATTAATAAACCTATCCCCTGTTCAAGAAACCTCGTTAAGGGTTAAAAAACGCCCCTCAGGGCCCCTGGAAAAAAGAAAGGGAAACATTGTGTTTCCCTTTCTTTTCTTAGCATTTTTTCCTTTTTAATCTTCCAGCGGGTCAAAGCCGCTGGAAGATGTTTTTTAGATTTGCGTATTAATGACCACAGGTTTTGTCATTAGGATCACAGCCAGCGCTACCCCAAGCACCTGGTCCAGCACTATTATCGGGAATAAGCGGGCTCATAACCCAACTTGTCACACCTGTTGTACTAGACCTTAACCCTGCTCTCATAGCGTTTCGGATATTTTTATTACCTCCATAAACAGCATCAAGCCCTGAGTCACTCGTGTATCCGTATGTAAATAACATTTCAAACCATGCCGCCACTGAAGTTGGGCTTCCAGCTAAGCTTAAAAGGTCATCGAACCAAACAAGACCAAACGCATCTCCTCTAACGGCAGCACACCCCTCTTCATGAGGTGAGGTAGCACAACCCTTTTTAATCTTCGAAACCGTCGAAGAATAAGCATCACCAAAATCATTCACTGCTGCTGTTGCCTTTTCTAGCGCGTCCGCTTTTTGTGTTTTTATATCCATACACAATGTCGTCACACAGGCCGTGGCCCCCATCCCCGTCATCGCCACAAGGGCCGTATGGTCTAGGGCCGGAATAAATGTTGGTACGTTAGTTAACTGCTGAACTTGTTTAGCAAAATCAGGATCGACTCGCCCCCATTTAAAGTCACCGACGTTCTCAGCTTTTAAAACCGGTCCACCCTGAGTACTACTTCGGCTCTTTAAGAAGTCAGCGATACCATCGCCATGTTTTGCCTTAATCGCATTGTAGGCATCATCAGTCATGAAAAACCCTGTTTCAATAGTGTCTTTCGGGATAACGACCGACTTACTTCCCCTTGTCACAACTTCAAGTCCACCATCTTTTAATTTGTGGATATTGTAACGAGTTCCATCAGCGGCATTTTTAAAACTACCGTAACCAACGCGATTTTCTATTGGTTTTGCAAATCTAAGGTCATCTACCTTAATAAACAGCTTATCAAAGTCTGCTGCGGCCGATGCCCTTTTGGTTACGTTTTCAGCAATCTCTGCCTTAATAGCTTGAGTTTGCTTCGCCGATTTAAGCCAACCATCAATCCCATCAAGAGAAGCCTCAAGCTTTGCCTTTTTAAAATCAAGGATCGCCATATCCATGGTCATGGTCATATTGTCGGGGTCCTTCATACCCTTTTTAAAGATCTTGATACCCTTTTCATCAATAAACTTATCAAAATCGGCTTTTTGAGCGTAACCTTTCCAATTTCCAGGATTGTCCATCCACTCTTTAAGCCATTTCGGGTCGTCAACCTTCGCCACCTGATTTCCCAACCATTCCGTAAAATTATCAAAGTGTTTTTTAGCGGACGCTATAATTTCAGCCGACCTTTCTATTAATGGCTTAATGATCGTAGAATGAATCGCCCGACAAACCCTTCCTATTTTAGAGCCAATCGTCCCGGCCATATTTTTCACTGCTTGCCACCCTGTCGGCGCGACTGCCGATAGAAAGTTATCGATCATGGATACTATTCCAGCCAATTTGTTACTGATTTTTTCCATTGCTTTCGAGGCCCCATCTTTGGCCACGGTTTTAAGCCAATCGTCAGCTTTCCCCGCCAGTGGTTTCATAACAGAGCCAACAATGGCCCCTGCCGCCGTAAATCCGGCGCCCATCACAAAGCCCATCCCCGCGGCTTGTCCGACCTCCGACCAACTAAAGGCCCTTCCGTTGACGTAATGCTGGCCTGCCTGAACAATCATACTAGCGACTGCGGCTTCTGCGGCACCTAATGTACCCGCAACGGCCGCTTGGAAGGCCAGGGCCTTAAGACCGGCGGTCGAAGTTACACTTGCTGTACCACCCGCGGCGGCGGCCACACCAGGACACGCTGTCGCACAGGCTGCTGCGAGTGCCGGTAGAGCAAAAGCTGCGGCAGCCGCGAAAGCTGCACCGGCGATCCCCCCTAGGACGGCAAAGCCCCACGTCTTTTTATCCCATCTCCAAAATCTCCATGTACCGGATATGGCGTAACCTGTTGTAAAGAGCGCAATCAGAGCGAAGATAACAATACAGGCGATTGTAAAAGGTTCTTCACCACTTGGGTCAGTATTCCCTATAGGGTCACTTGAATACCTGTAAGGTGAATGGAAAACAGATTTCGGGTCAGGAGATAGGAAGCGCCTGGCATCCCTGTCGTAGATCCTTGCCCCCATTAAACTAAGCCCTGAATCTTTCCCTCTCTCATTAATATGCTTTGCATGGGCCCATTTATTAGGGAAGTTATCCCTACCAAAAGATCCTTGTTCAAGGATATTACCGTAAGAGTCGTAAGCGACACTTGAAGTGATCCTTCCTTTGTCGTTTGTGACAAGCGCCGTGTTACCCAAATGATCCGTGTGGAAATATTGGGCCCCCAGCTCGTAATTACCCCTTCCTTCGTAACCAGAGTCTAGGGCCTGAACTGGGAGGACCGTTGTTACAGAAAACATCAAAACAATCATCGGGTAATGCCACCACTTGACTTTCCCAACAGCTCTTTTCCTAAAGATATTAAAAAGCATCCCGAGAAAAAGACCGACCGCGAAGACGATACACGTTCCTTTTAGAAGCTCTTGCTCAAAATTGGGTCTTGATAAGACTTGAGAGAACTTGTGGTATGAAAACTTTAAAAAGCCTATAAGTGTTCCTGGATCAAACATCCCCGCCATAAGCTGGTGGTTATTGTGTTCAATCTTTCTCATAAAGGCACTGGCCTGGGCTGGAGTAGCGTCCGTAGTAAAGGTGTGGACTTGTTTCCCCATAAGGGCAACACTCACTGAAACGTGGACACTCCCTAAAACATTTTTTCGAAGCTCAACACCCGGGCCGATATTTAAAATTATGTCACCATTAGGTTTAATGGTTTTAGCAATACCACCCAACGCGTTTCTTTCATAAATCGTCGTCCCTTCAGGCCCTTCAATCCTTATGACTTTATTGTAGCGGGACTCGTAAGTGAACTTCCACGTTTTAAAAGAGTTAATTCCTTTATCCCACACAGCTTTTATTATGACCCGACCAGCTTTATCGTACGTGTACTTAGCACCATTACTGGTACCACTTAGGCGGCTAGAGCCGCTTCCAAAATGGTAGTAATTAACAGCATCGGTTCCCCTAACACTCGTTAAGTTAGAGTTAAGATCGTAAGAAAAAGTTTGGTTGTGATTTTTATTCGTCGAGGTATTAGTAAGTCGTCCCATCTTATCATAGGAGTAACTTGTGGTAAGAGAAACAGAACCAGCTTCTCCACCAACTCCTGTTTCACCTTCAGATTGAATTGAACTCCTAGTAACTCCCGTGAGCTTCCCAATAGAATCATTAAAGGTCGATGTTTCCGTATGGCAGACTTTTCCACCACCTCCTCCGATCCACTCACCATCATCACTAAAGCCTTTTCCATCGCCGCACTTAACCGTAAGCCCAACGTTTTTCCCAAACTTATCATAACTAGCAGTCGCTACATCACCATTAGCGTATCTTAAGGTTTTAGCTTGCCCTAAGTGATCAAAGTCAAGAGTTTCAGCGACCACTTGTCCATTTAAAGCCACTTGCCTGTTAATCCCTTTTATATGCTTTGTCGTATAAAGCTTATCACCTGTTGGAAGGATACTTGTACCTGCTAGTCCACCGGCCATTGTCGTGAAAACTTGCCCGTCAATGGTAACGGCTCCTCCGATTTTTTGGTGAGCTTCATTGAATTGAACCATTTCAGAATTTCCATTTCCATCAACTGTTCCTCTGAGCGCGCCCATAGGGTTATAAAAGTAAGAGGTCGCTTGACCTTGGGAATTAACAACTGTTGAAAGACGTCCTAATTTATCGTAGGCATAAGCTGTTATCTCACCAGTCCCAATTTTCTTTTCAGCAACTTTTCCAAGCTTATTGTATTTAAACTCTTCTCTTCCAAGGTCGCCCTTAGCTTGCCAGAGGACTTGCCCTAAGGAGTTGTATGCCTTTGTGGTAACGCCTCCTATAGGATCTCTAAGGTAATTTAACTGCCCATGAGCGTTGTACCTGCTAATAACCCGCCCACCGTTAGGAAGGTCTTTTTGAACCTGTTTTCCTTCGATCGATTTCCAAATAGTAATTGTTGAGTCACCACTACCACTTGGACTAGGGAAGGTTTTGACAATTTTTAACCCACCAGGACCTTCGTAAGCATAGCGGGTCCCATGAATTTCATTGCCACCATCCTTTTGGACATTTGATAAAATATTATGAGTTCCCTGTAGGTAGGTAAACTCTTGGTAAATGTCTTTAGCTCCACCAGTATTAGAGTTTGTTGAAAAAGGCATGTACTGACGGATGACATTCCCCATCTCATTAAATTCATTTTTATAGATAATCCTTTCATCATCAGTGTTAAGGCCATGTTTCTCACTCCTAATGACTTGCCCAAAGGTATCTGAAAATTCATGGGAAAAGATTTGGCCATTGGTTGAATTGATAAGGCCTGTGAAGGTTGCACCAGCATTATGCTCAGAACCAAACTTACAAATATTATATCTTCCACACCAGTCATCCTTCCCTTCAAAGTCTGCAGGTCGGCTGAAAGTCATCATGCCGTACACCCCATACCATTTACCGGCGCTTTCAGGAACCTTCACGTAGCGGATTTGCCTCACGAGGTGAAGGTTATCTTTCCCACCTTCTACATCATCTTTACTATAGGAACGGAGGACCCTACCAAAAGGATCGTATTCAGTTTTTGATGGAATCCATTTTGACTCATCAACTTTATCGGTTCCTTTAAGAGTTGTCGCCACAAGGCCCGTTCTCGTGTAGGTCGTTTTTTGAGTGGCAATCGGAAGTTCGGAAGCTTCGCCCGCTCCAATCGTCTCATCTGTTGGAACGGCCCTGACTCGACGTTGCTGATGGTGGTGGGTAAAGTCATCGTAACGCCTTTCTAAACCAGAGGGGTCCACAACTGTTACTAAACGCCCTATATCGTCGTAGTAAAAGTCAGTTTGTTGACTGGCAACACCGGCCGAGGTGCTTTCTCCGGCACCTTCCCACCTCGACCTTATCCTTCCGGCATTATCGTATTTCATCTCAGAAACGCGGTCATTACTCCCCAAAGCGCCACTACAAGACTTTCGAGCTCCCGAACGAGTTACTGTCTTTGTCGGTTTTTCGAAGCCTCTCCTTCGATCCTTCAAATAAGTATGGCAGGTCGTTTTATGTTGATTATAGTTTAAAGAAGCGCCTGAGTAATTCACCCACTCCCTTTCGAGAAGCCCATCATCATCATATTCTTTCGTCGTAACCGCCATTAAGGTTGCAGAGCTTTCGACCCTACTACTGTTAGTCGGGTTCGCCCTATATACATAAATTTTGGTAGGTCTATACTCCTCAATACCAGAAATCTTCGCCCCAACGTCAGAGTACTCCCACTTCTTCATAGAACAAAGGCCATTTAAATTGTTAAGGCAGTAATCCTTATGAGGCATCAAGAAATGACCTTTCCCATGAGCGGACTGCCCATGAAAGGTGACCCTCTTTCCAGATTTCTTCAAATCTCCGTTAGGATCTTTAACTTCAAGCCAGGACTCTTGTCCCTCAAAACCACTACCACCACTTCTGTCAGCTGCTGCTATATAATTTTCGTAAAAGAACTTACTCTTTCTATCGTGGCTTCTATCCTCGTGACCTGATTTTGAGACATCTCTAATCACTGTCGTTCTAACGATAGGACTAGGGTGTCTTTGCCTAATACTCCCATAAGTCGAACCTTTCATAATGCCGTAGGCGAAACCACTAGGGCCAATATATTTATCGGGCTTCTTACTAAGGTCATAGGTTTCTTTGTACTGATTATTTTTAATGAGACCATGCACTGGATGATTTATAGTTCCGTAAGTAATTTCAATACCATGGTTTCTTGCTTTACTCCAAGCTTGACCAGCATTGGTTGCATTCCCGTCATAAACTCCCACTAAAACATCTGGTTTAATCCCTCTCTGGCTATCGCAAGAAGTATTAATCCTGACTATGGCATCATTATTTCCGTAACCGACAAGGTCAGGGCAACCGTCACCGTTGACGTCCATAAAAAACCGCGGGTTTTTCCCTGCTTGCCAACCGTCACCTATCGTGAAGCCTTGTGTACTGATCGCAACGGGCTTTGTAAAACCTGACCCCGTTCCAAAGGCAGCTAAAATTCTACCTGATGATTCAAATCCATAGATGTCAGCAAGTCCATCAGCATTTAAATCCTGAACACCTCTAATCTCTTCTGTGTACTCCCACTTATTGGAACCAAAATTATTGATAGTGGCGAATTTCTCAAAGCCCCTACCCGTTGAGATATAAACAAAAGTTTTGCTTCCTCCAAAACCGACGATATCCGCTAGGCCATCACCGTTAACGTCAGCACACGTTCTTCTGTGCTGGTCTGGTTTCCAACCTTTACTAACTGTAAACTCATTCAGAACCGAACCGTTTGCCAATTGACTATCTTTGTTGGCAAAACTATGTCCAGAATTGTACCAAACGGATGTTTGGGAGTGACCAAAGCCAAGAATATCGGGGAGACCATCACCGTTAATATCACAAAGCATCCTGGCGTGTTCGGTGTTATTCCAACTACCCGATTTCCAAGTAGGCGATCCTTCATTAGCGTGATGCTTACTTCCTAGCCAACTGGCAGGGTCTTTAAAGCTACCTGGCTTGTCAGGATTCCCGAGGGCGACTTCTACGTTCCACATTCCAAAAAGGACAAGGTCAGGAAGACCATCACCATTAACGTCTCGAATTTCTCTTTTTGTGTGGTCATTACAATACCTGGAGCCACCATTTTTCGCGCACTCTTCATATTGACCACTCCACCAAGAGGAATCAAAAATTCCGTTTTTCCCATAACCATCAACTAAATGCCTATTGTGGTACTGACCAACCAGCGGATTGGCGGCCCTATAATTAGTGTGAAAGCCGGCCCCATTTTTTGATCCTAGGTTATTCTTCGTTATCCTTATTCCTTGATTTACAATAATCCCGTGGTTATTTAAGTTATTATGGGACTCACTAAAGGCCACAACATCCAAGGCCCCATCGCCGTTGACATCCACAAAGTTATAAGACTCAGCTTCACTTCTTGTAGAAAGCGCCATTATCCTTTTACAAACAGGCGGCTTAAAACCTTTCCCCGTACTAACGGCCGTACAGGCCACGTCGACCTTGTGGGTATTATGGGTCCCCCAATTATCATAGCTCATTCGAGCGCTACCATCGTGCTCCCCAAGTCCCCCGTAGCGTTTTTCATCTCCCGCTGGCATGACCCAAACAAGGTCTTGGAGACCGTCACCGTTTGTGTCCCCAAGCATTTTTATTGAAGGATTGTCACCGTTTGAGTGGGGGTGTTTGTTATTGCCACCCCAGCTTTTAAAGTTACCCCATGCTTGATTACTCCCTTGTAAAGGTCCTTTATGATTACCATCGGAATAATTAAAGGAGGTTTCAGGGAGGCAGACTTTCTGTCCAGACCCGCCTTCATCAGCGTAAGACTTCCCACACATTTGAATCCAGGCGAGGAGGTTTCTTTTAGTCGTTTTCCCTCTTTTAAAATTAAAGTTGTATTCTGTAAGGTCTTGCCAACTGCCTCCTTCAAGAGACTGTACTCTTATCCTTTGGACTATATGATGCATATTTATTGGTATACTTGCCCAGTATTGATTTCGTTTATCTGCCCTCCAACGGTAATCAAAAAGAACTTTCCTTGTAGGATTATGGTTTTTTGTTCCGGTGTATTGGATTTCTCTTAAGACCGTTTCATTTCCCCAGTTTCTCCACGTAACTTCCATAAAGTTACCACTAGTGTCAGTAACTCTTTGAAGGTGCATTTTTCGACGGTCGTGTTCTTGCTCAAAGGTAAGGACATTTCCATTAGGCTTTGTGACTTCGACTTCACAATTGTCCATCCCAGTTGCCCAAAGACTACAACCACTTCCCTTAACTTTTGCTGTAATATTCCGGCTGTTACTCACGCGGTAAGTAGAATTACTTTTACCGTATTCTCCGCCTGTTAAAACTAAGCGGGCGCCATCTAAACATAATCTATCTTGATGAGGGACACCAACGGGCCCTTTATTTCCTCTTGGTACCTTTTGCGTTTCACAGGCCCCGTTAACAATTCTATCTTTTTGACAACTGTAGTTTACAGTTTTTAGGTAGGGAGTAGGAATTGAAGGACCTTTATACCAACCCCATCCGCCGCAACCTCGCCAACTCCATCCACCTGTACACCCATAGAGCCAAGTCGTATGCCATTTGGTTCTCCACTCCTTCCTAGAACAAGTGCCCGTGTAAAACTCTTTCTTTTTACACTGGCTTCTTTGCTTATTATCAATCGCCGCGCCATCGTACTTGGCGTTTGATCCACAACGGTGAAGAGTGTGAAGGCCTGTTAGCTCCCATCCCGTACCAAAGTGACCAAAGCCTCCGCCTGAACTATAAACAAGGCTTAGTTTCGGCTCCATCGCCATATGGCCTTTGGGAACGGCTATTTGCATGGCATAGGTTGCACCACCGGATTTGGCGTCCACATTAAACTGGCCTTGGATCCGTCCACCCATAAGACCCGTTCCAGTGTGTTTCGGACTAGCAGTACGGTTGTCACCATCATCCGTTCGACCACCATCGGGTTGATGGTAGTGCCCAGGCCCAATACCTGGAAAATCTGAGGAGTTAGAGAAACCACCCGATGATGTTGTCCCACCACCGTAGTCAGCGTCACCCGGTTCAGGGTCACCCCCAGCTTGCGAAACGTTTGAGTTAAGTGCGAGGAAGAGGAAGGTAAAAGTTAAAAGCATGCCCTTAAAATACTTTTCCCAATAACTTTTCATCTTTGGCCCTTTTTAAAAAAAGTTAACATTTTAAATACATATTCCTTACATTTTAAATTTGTTTAATCCCTTCATTATAAGTGGGTTCAAGACTTTCCTTTCCTTAATTTCCCCATTTAAAAATTCACGTGGGCCTAAAGAAAACTTATTTTTTTTACCCATTTAAGATTCTGAAATTAATAAATTTTTAGGAATTGGTTAAGTTCAATGAATTTTATTTTCTAATCGTGAGTTAACACTCAACAAACAAAACTTAATGAAATGCCAACTTTTAGACATGGTTTGAACTTTTTAATTATTTTTTATTGAGGAAAATTGTGAGGGGAGTTTAACTTTTAAGAAAAGTTGACAAAAAAAAGGCCTCTGGAAAAAGAGGCCTTAAGTTTAAGAAATTAATTTTTATCTTTTACTGGTGGTTTAAGTCTTAAGTCTGAAGCAATCTTTCTATAATAGCCTCCTGACGTTGACTTCATTAGATAAGTCCCGACTTTTGGCTTCCCTTCCCAGTTATATTTAGCGACAAAAAGGTCAACTTTAAGGGCCGTATTGCCACTGACAAGAAAGTAGCTTTTTCCCCTTTCAACTTTTAACTTTTTATCTGAATTAAACCCCATGGCCTTAAAGAATTTAAAGGCCCTCGTATCTAAATCCTCGTGAACAGGCTCTTTTGAATAGATCACCTTTTTTGTCCATTCTTTCCTAACGGGGATAAGCTTTCCTTCCTTTAACTCAGCAACAAGCCTTCCTTTATGGGTGGCAAACTCACCCTCTTTTAAGGTCTCAGGAATTTTTATATCCTCAGTATTATAAAATTTTGGAGAGTAGTTATCCAAAACTTTATCAGGTTTTTTGGCAACAAATTTTTTTAAAGCGGGCCTCTTTCTCTTTTCGACTTTCATTTCTCTTTTTACAGAGGCTTCTTTGACAGGTCCATCATCTCTAACCTTACTGAAAATAAAAAGGCCGACAAAGACAACAAAAAGTCCTAAGGCAACAAACTTAAGATTATTCATCTTCTTACCTCACGGATAAAGTACCTTCCTCTATTTTAACTATGTTCCAAATTTCAAACAATTCTTTTGTCAACTTTGTGTAGGCCACTAAATAAAAGCCCTATGAAGCTAATAACATCAAAACCTTATTTTTTCCTTGTAATTAAAAGAGTGTGAGGAGTCCCAATATTTTCTGTTTTTAAATAAAGGATTTGCCTAGATTCATCATAAGTGTGGTCCACTTTTGTCCCCGTCGTTTCATTAAAAACTTTTATGTCAAATCCATTAGGGTAATGGATCTTTGGAACAAAGATCTCTGTCTTTCCTTTAATATGAGGGCTTGTTTGAAATTTTAACAAAAATTTTGCCGTATGAACGTCAAACGAGTGGGCGATGGGGTCTCCCGCGACGGCCCTTGGGTAGGTCCTTACAAGGTATTTTACTTTTTGATTAGGTCTTTTCTTCCAATCCACAAGGCCCCAGCTCTTATTTCTGTCATTACTCCACCACATCCAGCTTCCGCCCATATAATCGATAATGTTTAAAATCTCTTCTAAGTAATTAGAAAACCCGTCGACTCGTTCATCACTTCCGATTTCCCCAACCCAAAGAGGAATTTTTTGAAGGTCTAATTCTTTAGCGCGGCTTTTTGACCACATGGAAACAGTTTTTCTATCCCCACTCCCATAAGGAACATTTTCATGAATAAGAGGTGGATAAAAGTGAGGAGCGTAAACAAGTCTTGAAGAACCACTTCGAACGTCCTCAACTTTATCTAGGTGAGACGGAAGCCCAAAGTTAATTCCAAAAGAACGGGGCTCAAAGAAAATCCACTTTTCGTTATCGTGTTCCCTGATACCTTTAATAAGTCTTTGATAAAGTTCATACAGATTTTTCTTTTCAAATTTTGACGTTAAATCGGCATTATGGGGCTCATTCATTAAGTCATACCCTAAAACCTTGGGGTTATTTTTAAAGCGCTTCACTACTTTTACCCACGCCTTCACGTAGTGGTCTTGGAGGTGTTTAAATTTTGGATTGTCATAATCCCAAAAATTAATAAAGGCCTGCATGGTTGCAGGGTTTACGTTTTGTAACCACCAGTAGTGCTTAAGACTATCATGCATTTCATTTACTTTTTTCCCTTGAAATTCTTCAAAAGGCTCAGTCAGGGTTGCCCAATCAGGCGCGCCATTGCCACCAACGGCCTTAGAGTAAAGGTCCTGGTGCATATCAAGAACAACCCAAGCTCCATTATCTGTATACCACTTCACTCTTTTAGCAACCTCTTCAAGATACTGATCATTGTAAACACCCTTTTCAGGTTCAATGGCGGACCAAAAAATGAGAAGCCTGACGGCGTTCATCCCAAAATCTTTTGTTTCTTGAATAACATCTTCTTCTTTAACCCAGCTCATGTTATCGTCACTCTTTTTAGCAGAGTTTGAGCTGTTTATTCCGTGAAGGATAAGGGCCCTTCCCGCATCATCTCTGAGGTATTTAATATTTTTTGGTTTCGCGATACCAGAATAGTTTGGAAGGTCCTTTTCTCTATCAAGCCTTGTCTTAACAAAAATGCTTCCCGATTGGACGCAAGCGATTCCTGTATCTTTATAATTAACAGGGCAGTTTTTCCCACAAATGGGACCTAAACCAGTGTGTCCTTTTTTACAAGGAGTGTAGCAAAGACCCTTTGAAAACTTCTTCCCAGAAGGGCAAGACCTAGGAAAAGACCTTCCCGTAAAAGCGTAGGAATTTTTCCTTTTCCAACTCCACCACCTTTTATAACAAAACCACCCAAAGTCTCTGTAACCTGATGGACATGACTTTTGGCATTTTACGCCTTTTGGCTTATAACCACTTTTACATTTATCAAAACAAAGCCCCGCCTTTTTTTGTTTGTTAGAAGAACAGATGGGAAATTTTCCTTTTCCTCTATTATAATTAACCTTCTTTTTTGTATCGGGAAGTTTAAAGCAAGTAACTCCCGAATCATTATAACCTTGTGGGCAATCCTCCCAACAAAAAGGCCCAATTCCAATATGACCTTTTTTACATGGTTTATAGCAAAGACCTAATTCATAATCAGACCCTTTTTGACACTTAGGAAAGATTCCTGATTCAGTCAATTCTTTATGTTCTTCATCCGTCACGGTGGTTGCTTTATTGAGGATGTCTATTTTTTTATTCCGAAGGTTTAGAAGGTCTAGATTTTTTCCATAGGAAGGAAAAGTTCCCAAGTAAAGGGTTAAAAGAAAAATGAGCTTCAAAAGAATGATTTTTTTCATAATTTTTCCCTTTATTAATTCATATACTTTATCGTTTGAGTCAGGAAAAAACTTTAAGCTCAATAAAAGCCAGTTCAGCCTCTTTCTAAGAGATGTCTTTTGATTGTTTTATTAACTGAAGGTGTGTGGGTTAGAAACTCTGATCCTTAAAAAAAATAAAATAAGTTTGGCCCCTTTTTTTGTCTAATCAAACGAAGTCTAAAAAATCCGAATAGGATGAAATAGTAGGGGTATTCTATTTGAAATTAATAGTCCTCATTTTATTTCAACTCATCTTTTTGGAAAGAACTTTTTCCCAATCAAACCCTATTACCCTAGAAGATGGAAAAGAGTTTTACGAGTTAGGTCTACACCTCGATATTCTTGAAGACAAAACTAAAAAATTAAAAATTGATGACATAAGCCGGCCCAAATACTTAAATCAATTTAAAAAAAGCAAAGTTCAAATACCTAATTATGGCTATAGTAAAAGTGCTTATTGGTTTAGGCTTAAAATTTATAATATGTCCCAAAGGATAGAATGGTTTCTTTCTTTTAATGTCTTTTATCAAAACCATATCGAGTTTTATAGATTGAGAAAAGATGGTGGTTGGGACACTGGGGTCTTAGGGGATAAATACGTTTTTAAAGACCGGTTTCAAAAATTAAGGCCTTTTATTTTTCCTGTCGCCATTGAAAAGGAAGCAGAAATTTTTGTCAGAGTTATGAGTGATGACGGAGCAGGGGAAGTCAATCTAACCCTTTTAACTCCCGCCAAGATGGCCGAAAAAGAATCGGCCTCCAACCTTTTTTGGGGTCTTTACTTTGGCCTTTTTCTGTCCATGGTCGTATACAACGCCTTTATTTTTTTATCAACTAAAAGCATCAGTTTTTTCTACTACGTTATTTATTGCTTAGGTGGTGCCCTTTATATGGCCTTTTACCAGGGCTTTGTGGCGGCCTATCTTTTTAAAGATACCCCATGGATTTTAGCGATCGGAAATGCCTGGAGCATGGCCATAATTGGGGTTTCACTCAATCTTTTTGTTTTTACCTACCTTGATCTTAAAAGAGATACTTCAAGGCTTTCACTTTATTATTACTTTTTAATTTCCATGCACGCCTTGGCCTTTATACTTGCCTTTGAACCAACTCGTTATTACTCAATGATTATTAGTAATCTTTTTATTCCTATAACCTTTATTTCAAGTATTGTGGTTGCTTATAGAAGAAAAAAGGAAGGCTATAGGCCTGCTAAATATTATATTATTGCCTTTTCCATTCTCATTTTTGGCGCCACTATTTGGTGTTTAATGACAGCAGGGATTTTTCCAACCAATGACTTTAATAATCACTCCCCTATTATTGCTCAGGCCTTTCAGATGCTCCTTCTCTCCATGGGGCTTGCTGACCGCTTTAATTTTGAAAAAGAAGTGGCCGCCAAAAAAGAAAAGGAGCTTCAAAACCAAATCATAGCTCAGGAAAAAACGCTTACAGAAACCCTGGAAGAATCTCTTAAATTGGAAAGAAAGCTAACTAAAGAGCTCAATGAACTGAACTTAAATTTAGACCAAAAAGTAAAGGAAAGGACCAGTGAACTAAATGAGGCCCTCGCTAGTATATCTAATCTTTTGGACAATATGAGGCAGTCTGTTTTCACAGTTGGAAAGGATCAGCTAATTATGAAGCCTGTTTCAGGCTTTTCAAAAACTATTTTTGGTGAAGATATTACTGGAAAAACTATTTTTGAGACCATTTATAGGTCAATTGATAAAGAATCAGAGCTTTATTCTAAAATTATTTTTTCTTTTAGTATTATGTTTGGTTTTGATGAGCTTCAATGGCTTCTTTTTAGAGATATTTTTCCAACTAGTCTTAAATATTTTCCAAGAAATAACCCAAAAAATGAAAAAATTTTAAAAATAAATTACAGTCCTCTGTACGACGAAAAAGGCATTCTTATAAAAATAATGTTTGTTGTTGAAGACGTGACTGATCTTTTAAAACTAGAAAATGAAATGGCCAAACAAAAAGAAGAAGAACTACAAAATCTTGAAATCCTCCAAGAATTGGCCTCAAACAAAAAAGAAGACCTCGCCCTCTTTTTTAAAGATGCTATTGAAAATGAGCAAAATATTTTAAACCACCTTAAAAACTTAAGAGTCGGCCTTGAGAAAGAAGGTTTAAAGGGGGATCTTTCAGAGTTATTTAGAATCCTACACACCTTAAAGGGAAACGCCCGAATTTTTAACCTTTCAAGAATTTCTAAGAAGATTCATTCTTTAGAAAACTTTATAGAGGACATTGTAAGAGAGGAAGGAGGAAATGGTGATTTTAGGATGGATAAAATTAACGAATTTATTCAAGGGACTTATGACCTTCAAGGAATCACAAATAGATATCTAAAATCTGCGAAAGACGTCTTTTCAATAGACTTTGGTGAAGGGCTTAAACTCAAAGAAGGTCTTCACGACCTTATTAAAATGCTTGAAATTGATCTTAAAATACTGGAAAACGATCAGCCTCTTTTTTTAGATTTAGAACCAGGAAAAAGTAAGTTTTTTTCCCTAAAGCTAGTCCATAAAAGACCTCAATTTAAAGAGTTTTTAAAAAATTGGAAAGAGTTTACCCACTCACTTAAAGGGAACTCAAGGGCCATGGACGAAGAATCTCTTTCACAAAAAGTTCATACCTTAGAGGCCTCTATTTTTAACCTGGAAAAGTCTTTAACGACAGGAGAATCAGATTTTAACAAGTTTGAAAATAAATTTTTTGAATCCTATAAAAGTGTTAAAGAAAAAGGAAGCCAAATTTATATTCAGTCTCTATTATTTGACCCCAATTATTTTCATATAAATGAATCTTTTGATTTAATTTTTTCAGTTTTTAAATTTACAAAAAATCTTCTAAAGGCTCATCAACATAATCAAGAAAAAGAGGAGTCTTTTAAAACACTAAATACATTAATAGATGAAGCCATTTCCTTATCTAAAAACCAACAAATGGACTATATTCATTCACTGGGACAAATCATAAAAGATAGCCTAAATAAGGGCGGGAAAGAACACCTTATTTTTCATGACCTTTGTAAAATGTGGGAATTTTTCTACATTTTAATTGCAATTGATAGCAATGAAATACCGGAAGATCTAAGGCAGAATTTTTCACTTATTATTAATCAAGGGTCTAAACAAAGAAAGGATTTACTTAAAATACCTCAAAATTTCCTTATTCATAAACTACTCCTAAAAGTTTCAGAAACGTCTGAGGAGAAAGATTTAAATGATTTTTTTGATGTCATAGACAGTCTTCAAATAAAAGTTTTAAAAGACCTTTCGCCTAATCAGCTTATTTATGAAGAAAACCTTAAAGAAGAAATCAATTATACCTTTTATCAATTAAAGCAAAAAATACCTTTTCCTAATCAAGAAAACATTGATACGGAAATAAAACCTTTTTTCAAATTAGTTAAAAGTATATGCGAAAATAATATGCCTTGTTCATATCACGCAAAAATAGATTTGCTAAAATTTTTAAGGCCCTATACAGGTATCGATGATGATATGGAATTTTCCCAAAAGCCCCAGGTTACTGAAGTTTTAATTGATAACCTTAACTCATGCAAACAGGCCCTTTCTGAATTTTTTGATAACCCTCCTAAAGATTTTTCTTTAACCCTAGACAGGTGTTTTGAAAAGCTTCAAGAGGAGCCCATTAAATATACTTTATCAAAGTTTAAAAATGTAGTGTCGGATGTTTCTAAATCCCTTGGAAAAATAACCTCGTTCAATATAACAGGCGACCAATCCTCAATGGGTCATGAGAAGCTTGCTATATTGCAAGAAGCAATCCTCCACCTTATCAGGAATTCCCTCGATCATGGGTTGGAGGCACCTGAGGAAAGAAAGCAAAAAGGGAAAAGCGAGAAAGGGCTTATACTTATCGATATAAACCATATAGATAGTGAAACAAAAATACTTTTAAAAGACGATGGTAATGGTATTAACGTTGATCAAGTTGCGAGGAAGGCCCTAAACCAGGGACTCATTACTGAAGATGATATGGATCAATTGACAAATGAACAAAAAATTGACCTTATTTTCTCCCCCAACCTTAGCACGAAAGATCAAGTTTCAGAAATTTCCGGACGTGGAATTGGAATGGATATCGTGAAAAAAAATATCGAAAAAATGGGTGGAAAGATTCTTGTTAAAACAGACATAGGCCAATTCACAGCGTTTGAAATCACAATTCCAAACTAAATCCTAAACCTTTCTCCAAACTAAATAAAAAAGGCCTCCAAAAAGGAGGCCTTTTGAAATGTTCTTTTTTAGGTATTTGACTTATTTACAAGAGCAAACACTCATTTTTCCAGGTACGGTTGTCCACCATCCCCCCTGCCATTTGGCCTTTTTGCTCTTGCAAACCTTGGGGCATTTCTTTTGGGCATCTTTTTGATTCCAAATGGGCCCTGCGTTTACAGTAAATGGTTTCCTCGGTGGAGCGATCGTTCCTGTAGGATATGGCACAGAAACAGGAGGACGGTTTACTCCAGGTCTATTTGACATAGGCGGTCTCCCAGGTCTGAAGTTCGGAGGTATAGGTCTTGGAGGGTTCCTATTTGGAATCACTTTGTTTCCAACTCGAACAACTCCCTTTTTGCAATAGAGGTTTCTCATCCTTCTTTGCCTCTGCTTTTTATTTCGTGCCCGGCGGATTCTTTTCTTTATCACGTCCTGACATTTGCTTCTCGCCATAGAGCAAGCAATTTTAGCGTTTTCGGCTTGAGCACTATAGGTACCTTTGTGGGCATTTTGCTTTCTGTGGAAGAGGCTCACTTCACAAAGTGGGTATATTTTATTTCGGTCTCCTTGAGTACAAAAATTTCTGGTTCCTCTTGTGACAAGATTACAATCCCTTCTCGCTGTTTGGCAGGCCAACTCTCTCGTGATCGCCTCCACTCTAAACCTTTCAATAAAGTCTCCATTTGGCCTGTACATGCTATAGATGCAATTAAACTTTTTCTTTTTTCTCCTCTCTTCTTCAAGCCTTTTTAAGCGCTCTCTTTCTTCTCTTTCAAGTCTTTCCTTCAAGGCCTTTTTATCTGCTTCAATTTGCTTACGCCTTTCTTCCTTTCTTAGGGCCACCAATTCTTTGGTGTTTTTGACAAATTTTTGGGCAAGCATCATTTTCTTAACCGTCTTTTGGAATAATTTTAAAAGTTCTTTTCCAGACCTCTTGGGCCTAGGGGCCGGTTTTTTATCCGTTATCGATTGGTTATAAAGATCCTCTAACTCCCTCATCCCATTTTTAAAAAGAGGCATTTGCCTTATCCATAGAAAATCAGGTCTTTCATAAGTTAACCAGTTTCCACCGACAATTTTTCCATTATAATCAATGAAAAGTTCATAATTATACCTCTTAGCTTTAAAAGCTTTTTTATTAATTTCTTTTTCCCAGGTTTTAGGGACTTCAGCAATATAAGTTAAAACAGTTTCCATCGTTATAATTTCAGAAATATAAAACCCTTCAATATAATTATTATGAGTTCTTCTTCCCTTTATAACAGACTGATAACCGTAGGCCGCCTGATTCCAGACTTCCTCCCCTCTCGTGACATCAAGGATAAAGCCCATGCCACTTTTTCCAATAATATTTGAAATAACAACATGAAAACTGCCGGCGTTTGTATCACTGCAGGCCTCATCATTAAATGCCTTAAGATACTCCTCTTTTGATATCTCACCACTTGTCCACTTTTTATAAATACTCTTTAAACTTAAATTACAGCGGCTTCCTAAAAACTTAGTGGGTGACTTGGCAAACTCCATATGAATATCTAAAAGGGCCTTGATATCAGAGGAGCCGAAAGGAATTTCAACCCCTGTTTTTCCAATCGCTTTTATAGGCCCTGGGTTTTCATAAAGAATTGTGGCCGGGGCCCAATTATGGCATAAACCAAACCACTTTGGTATTTTATGGCCTGAAACATATTCCCGAGAACCCTTGACGGTTTTCAAAATTCCGGTCCTCTGCCTCTCCCATTTAGTTAAAGTCCAGTTTTTGTCCCCCATATAAAGGTCATATTTTTCAGCGGGTGAAAGGGTTCTTAAATCAACTCCTTTCATATTGTTCATATCATAGAGGTTATAACCATAGCGGCCTGTATCTTTTTTATCTTTTGTAACGGGAAACCACCTATAAGTAATTCCTCCCAAATAGGTACCCCAATAATCTCCACTCCACGGAGTTTTAGTCATCCTTCCCTGAAGAGGAAGTTGTAAAAATCCAGTTTCGTAATAGTTCCCTATCAAAGCGCCTGGATTATTGGCCTGATTCCAAAACCATTGGTTGGGAATGTTATCTGCATAAAGATTTTTCGTGAAAAGCAGTATAAATAAAGCTTTAAGTACGCTAGTCATTTTTTGAGTCACCTTGTCTCTCCTAAAATTTAGTTTAAACTAATTTTAGTTTATCTTTAAGGTGAAAGGAAGGTGATTATATACCAGAAGGGTATATCTTTTTTGAACCGTCCTGCTCAACTTTTAGTCTAAGCTACTCACGGTAACTTAGCTCTAAATCCAAATACTTCTGGCCGGTCCTCAGTTTTTTTATGCTCTTCCAAATTTTTTGAACCAATAAAGGGTTCCTTTTATATAAAGCTTTTGAAAAGACTAGGTAATAGGATTTTTCTTTGATTGGTTCTTTTGATTTTATAATTGATGCATACTTATTTTTATCTTTTTTAATTAAGTTATCAACGATGTCAGTAAAGCCTGCAAAACCAGAAACTCTTTGCCTTAAAAGCATTTCAAGTAAATTTTTAGACCCTTTAGCTGAATAGATATTAATTTTCATTTTTTTTAAATCGTCTGCAATTGAATAACCAGCAGAAACTCCAATTTTTGTTCCTCCTTTTAAATTTAAAAAAGACTTTCCATCCCATCCGAGACTACTTGATTTTAATTTATAAAAAGAATAACTAGAGTTGGCAATCCCCATCGTATCATCAGGGGATTTCTCTTTCATGGGGTAATGACCGATTTCCATTCGACTTTTTTTAAAACTTGCACCTAAAACAGCATCCACCTTGTTTTTTTTAAGGCCATCAAGGCATCTTTTCCAGGGATAACGGGCGTATTTAAATTTAATATTCTCAAGCTTTAATTCTTCTTCAACCATTTTGAGTAACTCTATAGTCAAACCAGGTTTTTTTAAATCGACTTCTTTATTTCCCAAATAATAAGGTGACCATGGTTTGTTTTCTAGAGCAATAGTTAATACTTCTCCATTAGCTAAAAAGGAAAAGAAAATACCAATAAGTATAAATGTAGTTTTCACCTCTAACTCCTAAAAATTAGGTACCCTTAACTATTATCGTCATCAACTTTTAAAGATAAAATTCACCTTAACGTAATTTAAAACCTCTGGACTATTTGTTAAGTTTTTATCATAAAAAATTAAATAGTACTTATTTAAAACGAGCCTTCTTTTAAACCTATTTTTATGTCTTTTAGGCCATTTTTATTGGACATCAACTAAATTTATTAACAAAAAAGGCATTAATTTCTAGGACCTTACTCGTTTGGATCGTCTTTTAAATCATTTATTAGTGCCTACCTTAAGATTATTTGCACCACCTATTCACTCTTTTATTCAAATTAAAGATATCTTAAGATTTAAGATAGGCTTAAGGCCTTTAGAAAGAAGAGGTCATAAACTTCTTCTCATTTAAGGACTAAGGGATATGTCCAGACTTAACGTAAAAGAAATTGAAGCCATTTTACTTGAAGATATAGGAACTATTTATCATAATTTCGAAGATAAAATATTTAATGGCTATGTAGAAAAAGTCTCCGAAAACGCTTATAACATTGTTATAAACAATTTCGGTTATAAAAAGATCTCACAAAGGGAAACCTTTTTAAAGTTTACAATCAGTAGGAAAATGAATTTAGACTATGGAATTATTTATAAATTTACCCATGATGGTGGGGATTTTAATATAGTGAAAGCTGAAGACAAAAGGCTAGTTAAACAATCTAAAAGCATTCTCCTCGATATTGCCGGTGCGGTTATTCAAAAGTAAACTCTCTTTAAATTTTTTTATTTGCCTTCAAATCACAAATATAAGCTAATTTAGAGTCGCAAGAAATATCATTCCAACGAGGCGTCTCCCTCCATAAGTGGATTTCAGCACAATTCTCACCTTTTCCCCAATTATCAGGTTGATTTGCTATCCAATAATCAAACGCTAAAGGCTTTTTGTCTGGCCAAAGCCAGACGCCTTCCTTTTTTGAATCCGTAACCGCCAACCATATCCTCCTCTTTAGAATTTTAGGAAGCCACTTCATAACATCTTTATATTTTTCCTTACTATCAAAGGATGTTATTTTTCCACCCTGAAGAACACAGGCTTTTTTTGCGTCCTCAAAAATTAGTCCATCCGGACAAATGAGGTATTCTTCTACCTTAGCGCAACGTAAAAAGCTGATCCCCTTTAAACTTTCCTTATTTTTAAAAAATGGGTAAAGAACGTCTTTTCTTGGTAAAAGTTCGATTGGGTTTTTCTTCTGTGCCCACGGGGAAGGCCTCTCTAAAACAGGAGGAGGATTTTTAAAGAAAAATATAACGGCTCCAGCAAATATAAAAAACATAAAAAGGCCTGTTCTTTTTTTAAAAGAGGGATAGCTTCTCCCATTTAAAAATTTTCCTATAAAAGTAGAGCGGATAAATCCATCGTAAGTAAAAAGGCAGATAAAAAAGACAAGAATGGTCGAAATGATAAATTTAAATATTATGGGAGCATCCCAGTTCGTAAGCAAAAGATAAGCAGGGGGACAAATTGTTATATGGATAATGAAAACCCAATAAGATGAATCTGAAATATAACGCCAAACTTTATTATCTTTTGAACAATACTTTAAGAAGACGCCGAGAAGACCGCGAACCCAGCAGACAAGAGAGATGCTTCCCAAAAATACTTTAATTAAAAACCAGCATACTTTTTCCCACTGGAGAATCATTCCTTTTTCATTGTCGTAATCAATAAATAAGTGATCAAAAGATGAGTGGTAAATTGAACATAAAACACCCACAAATAAGATGATCCAAGCGTTTTTTTTAAATGAGGATAAGTCCACTTCGAGATTATAAATAAACCAGCCAAGTGAATAAAAAAATGTGTAATAAAAAATAATAATTAAATTGGGCATCCAGCGCGTATCAGTAGGAATTTGACCCCAGCGTAATAAAATAAACCAGAGAAAGTTACTAACTCCAATAAAAATCATAAAAGACCATGGCCCTTCTAAAATAGTCTTGAGCTTGTTTTGAAATTTAGGAGCGGAGTAAGATAAATGATTCATTAAAAAGGTTATAAAAACGACAATAAAAATAATAAAAATAAGGAAATAAAGAAACCAAAAGTGCATGGTATCAGTTGGTAAAAATGGGTTTTTGACCGTAAATTGAAGAGAGTCATTTAGTGGATCAATGGACCCCCTGTTAAAACTATCCAAGAAACTCCAGATAAACGTGTTTATGGGGAAAAATACGAAAATCAAAACAAAGCAAGGAATCAAAACTCTTTTGACCCTGTTTTTAATCATTTTAATAAAATCATACTTACAAAGTAAAAGGGCCCCGAAATAACCTGACAAAAGGAAAAAGGCGGGCATTCGGAATGTATGGATTGAGTCTATAATATTTTTTAGACCATAAATAACGGCCGTATGAAGGACCACTCCTAAAATCATAAGGATGGCCCTATAGGCATCAAGTCCATGGTGTCTTTTGTTTTCTTTTTCCATAAATCTATAATTTTTACTCTTTTAACCTAGATAATATTATGACTAGTAAGTTTTTAAAGCTCTTTTTTAAGTTTTAAACATTTTTAAATAGTCTCAAACCACTTTTATTGAGTTCTCCAAATTAATATGATCTTCAGGAAACATAAATAACTCTTTATGGGTTCCTTTTTAAATAAATGTTATTAAAGTCTAAAACAAAAGAAATAATAAAAATTGAACCGTGTCTCAATTAAGAACTTCATAAAAGATAAGTGGAGATAGCAAGGAGATTAACCCACAAATTTTTCTAAATCCGTCGTAAAAAAAGGAAAATTTAAGCTAAGGCCCACCTTATTAAGTGAGCCTTTTACCTTCCAATAGCTCTGAGACTCTCATCGCTGAACAAATGGCCCCTTCATGAAGTCCGTTTCCAAGGTAAGCGCCAGCGTGGTACGTGTTATTTTCACCATTTGTTTCAATGACCTCATTTCTATATTTAAAGGCCTCATTTGAGTAAAAAGGAGTCGAGTGTTTTTGAATATGGATAATCTTCTCAGGGTCAAGCTCATCTTCTAAATTAAAGGCCAAAGAATATTTCACTTTACTTTCAGGAATTCCCGACAGGTTATTTAAAAAGGCATTATACCCGGCATCACCATCTTTTTTCTGAATGAGATCGGCACAAAAATAGTTAACGTTTCTTTTGGTAAATAGATTTGTATCGGTGTGAATAATAGTTTGTGCCTTATTTTCCTTCCAGGCGTGAAACCTCTTCTTCTCTTCTTCAGTTGGATCACTTAAGGTTTGCAAGACTTCATGAGGAGGGCTTGCAAAAACAACCTTATCAAATGATTCCTTTTCACCACTTTCAAGCACAATTTCTACGCCACCATTTTTTCTTGAAACAGACTTAGGCGCACTCTTTAAGCGAACCTTTCCTTCAAAGTTTTCCAATATCTTTTCAATATAAGTGTACGTTCCTCCCACAACCCGACTCCAAGTTGGGTAAGTCAGGCAAGACCTTTGCATTGAAAGACCTAATTCAATGGGAATATCATTAGTATCTTTATAGGGAATTGAATAGGCATACATAAGGATCATTCTCATCCACCAGAAAAAGACCCTTTCTTTTGAAATATAAGAAAAAGGTTTATCGTGGTAAGCTTTTTCTCCTTTAAGCCCCGTCTTTACCATGAAGCTATTGTAGTCATATAGTATTTTACCGAGCTTCACAACTTCTTTCATTTTTTGAATGGGACCAAGACCAATTGTATTAATTCTACTTGGCGTATAAATATGCTTTCCATTGGCATAATGGAAACCTGCACTTACCGGAACCTCTTCTAATTCAACATTTAGGTCTTTCATCAACTTGTGAAAGTTATCGAAATTACCGCGGTCAAATTCGATTACGCCGTTATCGATAAAAATACCCTTTTCAAGTTTTCCATTTTCAACAGATGTATTCTTGTTAAGTGTTCGGATGTTTCCACCAAGCATTGGCTGTTTTTCAAAAACGCTAACTTCATGTTTTTTATCAAGCAGGTAGGCACAACTCATACCTGCGGCTCCTCCTCCAATGATGGCCACTTTCATTTTTCACCTCTTTCAGGATTTAATTACTTATTACTTATTATTTTATTTCTTTTTTTAACCAATAATCTACTTATTTAAATAGACAGACTCTCCTGTCAATACATCGTATAGCCGGGCCCCATTTCCAATGGTCGCAGCGAATCCCGGATAACCAGAAGAGGCATTACAGAAGTAAAAGTTTTTTAATGAGGTTTTATGATCAAGCCTATTGGGGCCTACGTTTTCAGGTGTTAGATTAGATCCATAAGAATTCCCCATAGGACTGTGACAATACCTTTCACTTGTTGTAGGAGAACCGGAAATCTTAAAAACTAAGTGTTTTCTTATATCAGGAACATAATGCTCTTCAACTTCATCTAGAATATAATTCATGATTTCCATTTTCTTGGTGTTATAGGCCTTTGGATTGGCGAGCTTTAAATCCAAAAAGCGGCGGTAATGTCCTACAGTGACAAACTCGATCATCTGCTCATCCTCAGGGCAACTTTTATCATTAGACGTATGAAGACTCGGTGTGGTTATGGCAAAACTTGGTTTTTTGTAATCTCCTTTTTCATACATTCTGTTAAAGATTTTATTTATATCATCTTCAGTTGTATGGAAAAAATTACAGCGACCAAATCCGTAATCCCTTAAATCTATTCCTTTCACAGAACAATAAGAAATCCAGCTTGAAGGGGAATAATCATAGTTTAATTTCTTTCTTACCTTAGGAGAGAACTTCTGAGGGCCTATCATCTCTGACGCCATTTTTGGGTCGAGGTTACAAATAACATTTTTTGCAAAATGTTCTTTCTTATTGTCGGGATTGTTAACATCCTCCGAAATGGCGCCTACAACTTTATTACCTTCGAGAATGAATTCAATCACCTTGTTTTCAAATAATATTTCTCCGCCATTATCCTTAATCACTTTTACAAAGGAATCTACAACATGCTCAAAGTGATGAGTGGGGTAATAGGCACCCTTTTGGTAACCATCAAAAAGGGCCGTCCAAGCAATAAAAGAAAGTTGATTTGGAGGAAGCATAAAGTCTGGCCACTGAAGAGCAAGAAGAGTTTGCGCCGGAAGAGGTAATTTAAACTGGTCAAAAACATCCTGAAGAGTGGCCTTTCTATACTTTGCTAAATAGTAGACGCCTCTCCCTTTAAAAAGGTTCCCAATAATACCATTTAAAGGATTATAATCCGAGATGGCCTGGCTAAGGGCCTGGACGTCACGAAGAAAGCCCTGAATTTTTGGCTTGTCCTTGGGAAACATCTCACCTAGACGGTCACCTAGAAGCTCATAATCGTTGGGAATATCAAGGGAGTACCCAGGCATTCTCATTTTATCGAAAGCGTCCTCATTATACCTTTGAAACGTGACATCTTCGTGAAGGTTTAATTTTTTTAAAACATTATGAACAGGCTGCCCTTCACCACAATTCCAAACGTAATGAAGTTGAGCATTGTATTTATATTTTTCTTTGGCCTGAGGAAAAGTATGTCCATAGCCACCGGCATATTCATGGGCCTCAATAACCTTAACCTTTTTTCCTTTCTGGGCCATCAAAGCGGAAAAAGAAAGTGCTGATAAACCTGAACCTACAACGAGATAATCATCCATAAAAACCCCCATATTAATTTATTATGCTAAAGAGTTTCCGAAACTTGAACTACCGAATTTAAATAAAATCAAAAATATAAGGCGACTTTTTTTATCTGTTTAAAAATTCTTAAGCAGAAAAAGCTGCTTAACTTTGCTTTATTCGAAAACCTCTCCTGCGCAAAGCGCTTTGAAAATAATT
>DKQD01000184.1 GCA_002474345.1 Bacteriovoracaceae bacterium UBA7317 | reverse complement strand
ATACTTTGACCGCTTATGGCCTTTTTGTCGGAGCATTACAGGACAAGGCTTTTTAGATAGTTTGGATATTCTAAAAGAACTTATCCCTCTAGAAAAACACGGAACCAAAAGTGGATCGATGGCCTTAGATTGGACTGTTCCCAAAGTTTGGAATGTTAATGACGCCTACGTTATCTGCCCCGAAGGTAAAAAAATTATCGACTTCAAAGCTAATAACCTCCATCTTTTAAATTACTCTTCGCCCGTTAAAGCAACCATAGATCTTATTGAACTCCAAAAACACCTCTACTCCCTGCCAGAGTTACCAGACGCTATTCCCTACGTAACAAGTTATTATAAGGAAAGGTGGGGCTTTTGCCTTACAGAAAAACAAAGACAATCCCTTAAACCTGGTAAGTACGAAGTCTTTATCGACTCAACCTTAGAAGATGGTGAACTCTACTATGGCATGTCGCTTCTAAAATCAACTGTCGAAACAAACAGAGAAATTCTAATATCAACCTATTTATGTCATCCCTCTATGGCCAATAATGAACTTTCAGGCCCCTTAGTCACTGCTTTTCTTTATAAAGAGCTTGAAAAACTTCCAACACGAAACTTTAATTTTAGGTTTGTTTTTGTACCAGAGACCATCGGCTCCTTATGCTTTTTAAAAGACTACGGTGACCACTTGAAAAAGAACTGCCTTGGAGGATTTGTTATCACCTGCTGTGGAGATGAAGGCCCCTTTACCTATAAAAAGTCGAGAGAAGAGAGCACATTTACCAATTTTCACTCGATTGACTTTCTCAATCAGTATTGTACAGAGAAAAGTAAAGAACTGAGTGTTAGGAATTTTTTCCCAACAGGCTCTGATGAAAGACAGTATTGCTCCCCAGGCTTTAATCTGGCCATTGGGTCGATCACGAGAAGTATGTACGGTGAGTACGAGGAATACCACACATCCTTAGATAATAAAGACTTCATTTCATTTGAAGCCATGAAAGAAAGTGTTGGGGTTTATAAAGAAATTATTTCAAAAATGAATCAAGACACTTTTTATAGAAACTTAAAGCCCCATGGAGAAATAATGCTTGGAAGAAGAGGTCTATACCCGACGCTTGGGGCCGGCAGAAATGTGAGTCAGGAAATTAAGGCCATGAACTATCTTCTCAATTACTCAGATGGGTTGCATACCATCCAAATGATTTCAGACTATAGTAAAATTCCCGTAGAAGAACTAAAGCCTGTCGCTAGAAGGCTGGCTGAACATAATCTGCTTTCTGAGATTTAATGCTTGGGACCATCTCAAGTTTTACTTTCTCAGAAATGAAGTGAACGAGGTCGAAATACCTATTAACTGAATTTTCATTATCAAAATAACAGTGTAGGTAGAGGTTATCACCCTTCACTTTCAAATTTTCCTTTATAAGAACCGCTGAATAAGGAGAGCAAATATAAGGCTCAGGACCTCGGTCTTCCTCATCAAAAGCATAAAGGTTTTTTAAAGGGCCAAAGACAAAAGCATCCTCTAGAGATGAAATAACGTCTTCTCTTGTTATTTGGCGTCCGTCTAACTTAAACCTTATGTCAAAAATAGACACTCCATCATAGGGAATAAGAGTGTAGTTAACATTAAAGTTCTTTTCATTGATAAAATTCAAAAGATTAGGAGAAGATTTTTCTAATGTACAAAACTTCCTTACAAGAGTGTCACTCTTAGGATCTTTCAATTTATAAGGAGGTATGTTGTGTATCACATTAACGTCGCAATCAGATACCCCATACTTTTTATTAACGAAATTTGCCAGGCTGCAAAAAGCATTTACAGTGCAAGAACCATAAGAGATAAGTTTTTGATCGGAGTGGTACTCTTCGTGATTAAGGCCAAAGATTAAAGTCTTATCACAGTCCCAAGAAGTCTGAGAAATGATGACTTTCTCAGTATCACCCTTCAAAAAGAAGCTCGCCTCTTCCCTCGTTGCATATTTGCCCGTACACTCAAGAAAAAGTTTAACTTTACCAATCCAAGAAATGTCTTCTTTTTCTGCATTAGTATAATAAATTTTAGAAACTTCTCCACTTTTATTGTGGAAGGTTAGACAGTTGTTTGCCTTATTTATTTGATATTTATTAAAATTGACATATTTATCATTCATAATAATGTCGTGGGCCTTATCAATATCCAGAAAATCATCATTTATATACTGGATATCAAACTGAGCTGTTTCTTTATGGTCAAGCCAAAACTTTAAGAGATGAAGACCAAAACGCCCAAAACCATTTACACCGACATTAAGTTTTTCCATCAACAATACCTACTTATTTTAAACAATAATAAATATCTTCTCTTAATTTCCTCTCATAGAACTCACAAAACTCGGGAACCTTTACGGCCCTAGTATCATAGTAAGCCAAGGAATTCTTGGTCAACAGCCCCGCTTCAAAAAGATCTTCACCGAGCTGACTGAAATCCTCAACTAATTCTTTTTTACCTTCGCCAGGCTGAAACCTTACTAATTGTTCTACATACTCTCCATTATTTGAAGGATTGTAAAACTTTTTAATATATCTGTTGGGAACTCCAACCTTTCGTTGGACCATATGAATAAAAGTACAACGAAAAAGACAATCTTTAAAGGCCCCCCCTAAAAGAAGGATATGAGAATTTCGATCATTAAATGTCTTATTTAGCTTCCCAAAAATAGACCCTTTCCCGAAGCAAGTATGATCTATAGCACTCAACTCTTTTATCAAAGTACCGTTATATTCGTTTTTTAGGAAACATACAGAGAAATTAGGTTGATTTGTTCGAACAAATTTGGAATCTTTCCAAACAGAGTCAGCATAAACCCCCATATCAGGACATGGGGTTTCTTCAGGAGAAAAAGCTTCATTCTTACACCAGCTATAAGAAAAAGTAGGAACGATTAAAAGACCTTCAGGTAAAACTTCCTCGAAGGCTTCAGTAATCGTATCAATTCCATTTTCCAAAATTCCTAGACCCCAAACTGCAGAGAATAAAAAGACAATATCCTGTTTCTCTATTTTAAGGTCATTTTTAAGATGTGAAATAAGATCTTTTTTAGTTGTTTTTTTCATAAACTCTTGGGTCAAAAATCCTTTATTTTTTTGCCCTATAAAGAAAAGATCCCTAAAAAGATCAACTCCTAAGAACATGAAGCCTTATACCTGAGCTTAAAGGATACTTTATAATGAAACTAAAAATCAATGAATAAACTTTTGACCATTAAAAAAGTAAACTAACTTGGGGCCTCATAATCTAAAATATTAATCTCAACAACACCAAAACCCCTTAATAAATAAAAGGCCACGTAATTACATTCTTCTGACCCAGACTTTTCCGGAAATGTTAACCTCACCCCTCTTCTCTCAGAACAAAGGTATGTATGAATGTCCTTAAAATGGTCATTATCCTTGGCGTTATAGCAAATGTGGTGAAGCCCAAGGTTATAATTCTTGGCCCTCCCCTCATTGGTAATGTACTCCCTATAAATTCCCAACTCTTCATCTTTAACAAAAAGAACCTGGACTCCCTGAAGTTCATCTTTATGAAAGGAGACATTCCACCTAGACTCAAGTTCCTTCTTTTTTTCTAAGTCTATAACAATACCTATATGATGTTTGTCTAGTCCATCTAACATAAGCCCTCTTATTCCTTTTCCATTATGTGTGGTAACAATCGTCGCTATTTTTGCTCTCTAAAAACTTAATAGAATGACTCATCTCTACCGCCAGTGAAGAATTCGCTATTCCAATAAACCTCTTCGAAAATATATTTCTCGCTTGCTTAAAATCATGATTCAGTAAGTGCGCCCCAGAGTTTTTAAGAATAGGAAAAGCCGGAGCAATATCATAAGCTTCACAATTAAACCAAACTCTGGATTCGAGGTGGCCTAGAACAATCATGGCCGTATCATAAGACGAACAACCTAGAATTCTTGTAGTAAAGCACCTTTTTGCAAGATCTTGAAAGGTATTGAAGGCACCTTCTGGTAATTTATAGAATTGATTATCAAAAGCGACCATGGCCCTTTTAAGTTCAGTTAAATCTGATGGAATACACTCTTTCTTTTTATCACCCTCAACGACAAATGTTTTCTTTTCTTCTCCAGAAAAAATCATCAAGTCGTAAACTGGAAGGTAGATAAATGAGTATTGTGGGTCATTTTCAGTATTTAAAAGTGCAAGTGAAAGTCCCCAATTTGGAAGTCCATACAAAAAATTGTGGGTTCCATCCAAGGGGTCCATAATAATTTTATAGCTTGATTTATTACCCTGTAATTCAGAAAAATTATTGAGCTCTTCAGAAAAAATATTCTCAGACCTGCAGTGCTCAATCAAAGAAGCGATTAATAAGTCTTGGACCTTAAGGTCAATATCAGACACCATTTCCTTCGCTTTTTTATTAATTGTCCCTAAATCGAACATCTTCCCTTTTTGACCTGTAAGAGAAAAATGACTCAAGGCATATCCTGCTGCTTTTTTCAAAGCTGAAATAATAAACTTATCGGTTAACGAAGTTCCTAACATCTTTTCTCACTAATTTACCACTATGGGTCTTTGGGATATTGGCCAATAGCTCAAATTGATCTGGAACCTTGTAAGTACTTAGAAGACCTTTGCATCTTCGACGAATATCCTTTTTTTGCTCATCCCAATCAAGATTGGGGTCATTTAAAGAAATACAGCAAACAATTTTTTGCCCGAATACCGGATCATCTTTTCCAACAACAACACATTCATGGACAGATTTATGCCCATAAATAATCTCTTCAATTTCAGAAGGAACAATATTTATTCCAGACTTGATAATGAGGTCTTTTTTTCTATCCTTAAAATAAAAAACGCCTTCCTTTTCTTCACCTAAGTCGCCTGTATGAAACCATCCGTTTTTGACAACCTCATTATACAATTTTTCATTTTTATAGTATCCTGCAAAAACATTATCTCCCTTAAGAAGAATTTCTCCATCTTCAGCAATTTTGCATTTATTAACATCCAGTGGATATCCGATAGTCCCTTCTCTCCACTCTGGCATTAAGGGGTTATCGAAATGAGAAGGACCTGTTTCAGACAAACCATAGAGGTTTGACATTTTAAGACCAAATTTCATCTCAAATTCTTTCTGAACCTCTTTGGGAAGAGTGCTTGACCCACAACCTATATACCTTAAAGAACTAAGGTCAAGACCATCAGTTTTTAATCCTAGTTTTAAAACCATATAGGCAACTGTTGGAACAATTTGAGTATAGTTGATTTTCCGCTCAGAGAGCTCCTTAAAAAAAGTGGCCCTTAAAAACTCAAACCCTTTAGAGATGTGAAGTTCACTCTTTTGAAAAAGACATGGCCAAATATTGTAATTAATGGAGGCCGTATGTCCAAATGGAAGAAAAGTTAAATGCCTAGTTTTTTGATCAAATTGAAACCCCCTACAGAGGGAATCTATGAGAGCATAAATATTTTTATGAGAATAAAGAACACCTTTTGGATTACCAGTAGTTCCTGATGAATAATACAAAGCAGCTATTTGACTATCAGGTTGCTCGTTCAAATTGAAAGAATTGAGGTCTGAGTGTTTTTCAGAACTGTAGTTTTTAAAAATAAATTTATCCTGTAAAGGATTCTGACTGCTAATTAAATCTTGTCTGTCTGTCAAGACAACAGCAGGGTTTACGTAGCCAAGGACTCGGGGAAGCTCAGCATTCTCTACAAAATATGGTATTGGATTAAAAATATTACCAGAAATAATAACCCCAATCATGATTTCCAGGTAATCAATAGAATTTGGAATGATAACCGAAATGACAGCTTGATCTAAATCCGAAAAAGATTGAGCGTATTTGTGAGCGTTTTGATAAATCTCCTGGTAGGTCTTTGATTGACCTGATTCAATCTCATAAACCAAACTCTCACAAACCTTTAATTCATTTAATTTCTCAGTTAGTTTTGACATGGCCAAATTACCTCAAAATTTCATCAACAATGGACTTTGCAGAGGAAAATCTTTCAATATTTTGCGGAGTGACTTCTACTTTAAACTCTTCCTCAATTCTTGCTACGATAGAGAGGTAAGTCATAGAATCCCATTCAGCCGTATTTTCTTGTGAAGTTTCGATGGAAACTTCATCTATTTTCAATTCTTCCAGTAATATCGGGCTGAGTTTTTTCCAAATGCTCTCTTCTTTCATATGAATTTTTCCTCCAAAAAAACTAAGCGGTCAGGCACAAAGGATTGTATATTTTTTAACTGATAAAGAGAAGGCTACTCCCTATTAAAATTTGATTACTGAGTCTATTACAAAACTTGAGTCTTTTTTGACTTTTTCTTTTGCACACTGCTAATCTGGGGGGACAAGGATTCAACATTACGTTTTAGGGAAGAGAAAATGAAAAACTTTTTTTTAACTTTATGCAGTCTTTTAATTGTCTTCGTCCTTTTTGAAGCAGGGCTTCGTTTGACTAATTACAAGGCCCTTCTTTCAGTCAACACCTTACCCAAAGACTATATGAAAAAAGATAAAGAAATAGGCTTTGATATTGCTGAAAATTTTGGCGTAAAAAAAGCCTTCTTAACCGGAGATATGTACTCTTACGACGTTTGGTCTAACGAGCTAGGTTGCTTTGATAAGCCTTATGAAAAGAAAAAAAGTGAAGATTACGTTTTACTTCTAGGGGATAGCTTCACTCAATATGCGACGGAATTTGATTATAAATGGGGTACGCAGATAGAAAAAATTCTTGGTAAGAGAGTCCTTAAATGTGGTGTCAGAGGTTTTGGAACAAAACAAGAATTGATTAAAGGGAGACGTGTAGTAAAAAAAATTGGTAAATCCCCTAGTCTTATTGTCGTTGGCTGGTATTGGAATGATATTGAGGATGATTATTTATTCCCTCGTCGGACCACTTATGATGGCCTAACTGTGGATAAAGTTGATTTCCAAGATATTGAAAAAGGTACACTCAAATATCGAACAGAAGAGGAAATTCAGACGATTGGTAAATTCTGGCAAAAATATTGCGATACCCACGATAACTTTAATTATAAAAGGCTAAGAAGTTTCAAATGCTTTCTTAAAAGGAACGTTGTAACGTGGAATATTTTTAAAGAAGTCATTAGAAATAATGAGACAGTTAGAAAAACTTTTTTTAGCAAATTAATGGGGTCTCCCCGAAAGCCAGGTTCTTCTATCGAAAACCTTCCAAGGCACCCTTGGTTTCAAGAAGCCATTTCAAAAAATTTGGATAATATAGCAGAATTAAGAAATTTTTCAGAAACCCAGGGGGCCAATTTTCTTGTTGTCATTATACCTAAAAAAGAGCACGTCTACTCATTCATGCTTCCAAGCGAAGAGCAAGAATATCAAGATTCTGTAAGGAAACGAATGATTACATTTTTTAACAATCAAGGGATCAACTATTTAGACCTCAAAGAGGGCTTTCAAAAAGAGGCGGACCTAAGTCCCAGACCATGGTTGGACTCTAAAAAAGATCTTTATTGGAAATACGACGGCCACTGGAATATCAACGGAAATATGCTCGCCGGTAAACTGGTCAGTAAGCACATAAAAGAAAATAAGCTTACTTCAAAAGCCCCCAAAAGGGTCTCTTCTCTCGATTAATCCAAAGCAAAGGCATTCTTCCAATCAACTTGGTCTTTAAGAACAGGTTGATTGACCTTTTCCAGGTAGTAGTTTCCAATAACAAGATAATCCATTTCTGTTCTCATGAAACAAAGGTAAGCATCCATTGGGCTACAAACAATGGGCTCTCCTCTAACGTTAAAACTCGTGTTAACAAGAAGTCCAAAACCTGTTTTTTCTTTATAAGCCTTGATAAGTTTCCAATACCTTTTATTCGTTTTTTGGCTGACTGTTTGTACTCTTGCGGAATAATCTATGTGAGTAATAGCAGGGACATCTGACCTTAAATGATAAAGCCTATCGTAGAGAGCATAACCGGAATAATCTTTTGGTTCCTCAGTCCTTCTTTTACCCTTTACTGGACTCACCAAAAGCATATAAGGAGAATCTTTTTCGAGGTCAAAATACTCATTTCTATCCTCTTCTAAAACTGAAGGAGCGAAGGGACGAAAACCTTCTCTGTATTTTATCTTTAAATTCAATTTTTTTTGCATGTCAGGAAAACGGCTATCTCCTAAGATGCTTCTATTACCCAATGCCCTTGGTCCCCACTCCAATCGACCTTGAAACCAACCAACAACATTACCTTTGGAAATTTTTTCTGAGACCACATCAGTAAGCTGATCAAACTTTTCAAACTTTTGAAACTTTGCTCCAAATTTCTTTAAATACCTCTCAACTTCATGATCATCATATGAAGGTCCTAGGTAGCTACCCCTCATTAAATCAGCTTGGTCATTATTCTCTATTCGAGGCTTATCCATCGCAATATGATAGCAGGCCAAAGCAGCCCCTAGAGATCCCCCTGAATCACCAGCAGCTGGTTGTATCCAAATATCATCAAATATTTTTTTCTGTAAAAGTTTACCATTTGCGACACAATTAAGGGCCACACCACCGGCCAAAACAAGGTATTTACTATTTGTCAGCTCTTTAGCAGTTTGAGCGAGCTTTAAAACGACTTCTTCAGTGACAACTTGAATGGCCAGGGCAAGATTCATATAGGATTGATTGATTTTTCCTTCAGAAGTCCTTTTAGGCAAATTAAATAGTTTCTCCCATTCTTTAAGGACACACATTTCTAACCCTGTAGCATAATTAAAGAATTTCATATTGAGACTAAATGAACCATCTTTTCTAATATCAATAAGCTCTGCTTTTATAGAAGCAATATAATTCTTAGTCTCCTCTGAATCTGGATTTCCATAGGGGGCCAACCCCATAAGCTTATATTCGCCACTATTTACCTTGAAACCACAATAATATGTAAAGGCAGAGTACAATAGGCCCAAAGAGTGGGGAAAGTGAATTTCAGAAAGAACTTTAATTTTTTTATCCCGACCGTGTGAAATAGCAGTGGTTGCCCACTCTCCAACACCATCAATGGTTAAAATAGCAGCTTCATTAAATGGCGAGGGATAAAACGCACTGGCAGCATGTGAAAGGTGGTGCTCTGGAAAAAAGATCTTCGTTTTTTTTATGACATTTTTATCGGCAAACTCGGATAAGCTTTCTCTAATTAACCTCTTCATGAAAATTTTTTCTTTTACCCAAACTGGCATGGCCGATAAAAAGCTCTTGAGCCCTTTTGGAGCAAAGGTATGGTAAGTCTCTAACAACCTTTCAAACTTAAGAAAGGGCTTATCATAAAAGGCAACCGCTTCAATTTCTTCAAAATCTATTTTTGACTCTTTTAAAATAAACCTTATCGCGTTTATTGGAAATGAAGAGTCATTTTTCTTTCTCGTAAACCTCTCTTCTTGAGCAGCATACAAAACTTGGCCATCCTCAATTATGGCCGCAGCGCTGTCGTGATAGAAAGCCGAGATACCTAAAATCTTTGTCATTAATGCCGCCTAGAAAATTGTGTAAATAAATGGAGCAACAGCAGATCCACTAGAAAAAACAAGCAATGCACTTAGACAAAAGAGAAGAAGAAGTGCTGGTAATAGCCAAAACTTCTTTCTTGAATTCATAAACGCCCAAAAGTCTTTTAGAGTTTCCATAACTGCTCCTTCAAAAAACTGTCTCTAGATCCTTTTTATCAAATTCATGGTTTCTATTTTTAAAAAGGCTCGAATCATCTTTTTTCCAGCTTTTTAGTGAAAGAGCATCATGCCACAACATTTTCCGGAAGATTGAGATTGGAGAGACAACAATATAAAATATAAGTGTTAGGACTACTTTAGAGCTTATATTTCCTAAAACCACTGAAAAATTAAACCAAAAAAAAGCCACTGGCTTAAAAACAATAGGCACAATAAGACCCACAAGAGCGACTAAAAAGCCAATTTTAGAGATATCCACCTCTTTCCAAAGAGAAAAAATAAATAATAGAAAAACTGAAACTAAA
>DKQD01000205.1:48964-53774 GCA_002474345.1 Bacteriovoracaceae bacterium UBA7317 | reverse complement strand
GTATATTTGGCATTTTCAACTGTATTTAATGACTTCTCTTCTTCTTTAATAATTGAAGGATCGACTCCCATCTCAAATTTTAAAGTATCAGAAATGGCTTTGGCTTCCGTAAGTTTATCCCAACAGAACTTATTGGCCGCAGGGCCTCTTCCAGAAGAAATATAGAAAGGGTTAAGATAAGGTTTCTCTCCAAGAGAATGGGCGCCATCGATCCGATAATTCAAGATGATCCTTTTTTTACAATTCTCAAAATCTAGCCCGAGCCCTGGAACAATAATGAGGTCTTCTCCCGAAAAAGAGAAATTACTAGAATCGGTAATTTGTTCAACGACTAATGAAATAGCGGTATGATCACTAGCATCTCTTAGGTAATCTTGTTCTCCAAACTTAACGACTCTATATCTTCCGCGCCGACGATGCAAAATATAGTCAATCTGCTTATTCTTATGTTTGGTGGTGTTAATCATTTCCTCATTAAACCCCCACTTTCGATAAAGGTTTGAGATACTTGTTTGGTTTGGATCATTCTGAGTGAGGTCTTTTTTGAGGTATTTGAACCTTTCATTTAAATCTCCTGCCAGAAAAGCAGGTTTATTAAAGTACTGAGGTTGATTAATAAATTGATTGAGAATAATACCAGAGCGACCTCTTTGCGAGTCACTTGAGTTAAAAACCCCAAAATGAGTTGAGATAAAGGTGAAATCGTGGGCATGATTATTTTGATCAGGAACAATGGTCGCGATTAAGGCCACGCGGCCCTCGCCTGCACCAGCTCGTCCCGGAGATCCTTTTGGAAGAGAGATCGATTGAGGGTCTTGAATAGGGAAACGAGAAATAATTGCATTTCCGTATTGTCCATCCGCAAATTCTTCGGCCGGCCCAAAGATATGATTCATTTTTAGTTCCTCTGCAATGTACAGAGTTTGATTGATTTTCCCGCTTCTCTTTCTTCCGTTATCAACTTCTTGAAGGGCAATAACATCGGCTTTTTCTTTTTTCAAAACTTTGACAATGTTATCCAATCCTTCTAGTCCAAATTTAATATTATAGCTAATAAGTTTTATTTTTACTGGAGTTTTCGAATAAGCAGGAAAGGAAAGTGAGAAAAGAAAGAAACTAAAAGTAATAATCCTAAGACAAATTAATTTCATCTTCATTTCTCCAAGCAAGGAAACGTAAATTTAGATATGGATTACCGTAATATTTAGATTATATAAGAAGTGTTCCTAGGCCCCAAGAAAAACTCATCTCACAAAAAAAAACTTCACTTGCTATCAACTTCACCTATTGATAACGTCTCTCTTGGTTGCTTGTCAGTAAATCTTACTTCGAAAAATCAAGAACAATTGGATTTATTTGCAAAAGAACTAATTTCAAAAGCACCGGCCGAAAATTAAACATTAAGATCGTACCTGAACTAAATAAATATTATAAGGGATTTGACTTTATTTGCGCGATTACTGGGGCATGCTATTTCTTGTAGCAATGATTTCCTCAACAATATCTTGAAGACAATTAATACCGTCTTCTTGGTTTCCAAAATATTCAACTAGATTTGTCAGAAGAACTCCAATATTGACTCCAGCAACCTCTACTAGATCATCGTCTATTTCTAGAGCACCATCAATTCCTTCGACTATTAAAGCAACCTGCTGGAACAAATCAGAATCGATAAGATCTTCTTTTTTACTAGCAATTCTTTTGGAAATATGAATGACGTTATTTTCATTTTTATTCATTATAAACTCCTCATAATATAGGTATAGAACCAATTAGAAGTTTTGTAATCGCAAAAAAGCTTTTTTTTAATAAACAATACTTAGGCAACTTTCCTTTTCCTGAAATCAAAAATTATCTGGTTGAAAAATGAGTTTAGGATAAAAAACAAAACTATTAAATATTTAACCAGGAATTCAAATATTATTATCTTTTCTAATTAAGGAGGCATCCTGCCTATTTGCACGCCTTCCCTAGCTAAGAAACTAGTACATAATCGACGGGAAAATCATTAGCACCAGTGGTGGTTTGAGGAGAAAGTGAGGCCCTGAATTCTCAGGGCCCCCAACAAGCTTCAACACAAAACCCAATTGAGGAGAAAGAGTAAGTGTCGAAAGCCTCAGCCTTCAAGCCTCTCAAACTGGAACTTAAGTGAAAGGTTTGATTTCGACAATCGAAAGAGTACTATTTTATTGGGCAATTAAATGTACAATCTCTAGACAAATTTTCTTATTCTTCGAACTTTTTCTCTATTTATGAAATTTTTCTTTGCAGGTTGCTTAATGTTGGAAGTAAGAGCAAAGTTTTTTTATCATCATCATTTCTCTTTTTTAAGCCTTTCTTTCTGCTCCTTTATTTTTATCTTTAACTTCTTTTTATTTTTTTAAGGGAATGATTTGAACGACTCTAAAATTAAAAAATTAATAAAATACGAATGATCTTTTTAAATAATTAAAAAAAGGTTTTAATAAAGTAAGTTTATAACTACTTATTAAGTAGTTAGTCTCTAAGGGATAAGAAAATTATTTAGGAGCAGTAATGATTAAGCATGGAGGAAAAATTTTAAAATGTACTTATTACGCCTTATTATTGTACCTATTTTAATTATTAATTTTTCAAGCTCCAAAGCTGCTCTAATTGATGTCGAAGCACCTGGAATATATGGAGGTTTTTGGAGAGACCTCTATAAGCTAGGTCCAGTAGTTATTGATACGATTGGAGCTGACCTTGGGGTATTTGGAGGCCCTAGTTTTAAAATGGGACTGTCTTTTGCTACTGTTGTGGGATTACTTTCTACAAATGAAAACCATGACATCTTTGGCTCAATTAGTGAAAGCTCTAAGAAGTACAACAGTATTTTAAATGCTTTAGAACCTTCCGATTTTTCTTATAGTACGGCTGCTCTAAAGTTAGAGTATATTATGGTTGAGGGAAATAGTTTTGGATGGTCCACTACAACTAATTTTGGTGTAGGTGTCTTAGGTTTTAAACCAGAGGAGGGGCAATTAGTTGGCGACTCTCTGTACCATCTCTACCTATCCCTAGGAACCGCCCTTATAATTAAAATAACCAATAATTTGAGAACATCAATTGGAATTTCTTATAGGAAAGATCTTAACGCCAATGAAGCTGGTAGACCAAGCAAGTATGAAAATTTTGATGCTGTAACAATTTACAATCATTTTTATTTAGTTAAATTTTAATATTATCTTTTTAAAAATTTTTTGTGACAGCACAATAAATTGAAGTTGATCTCCAACGAGTTTAAAGTCAACGGCCCTAAATCCTATATACCAATGGATCCAGTTAATTATAATTATTAGTCTGAAATTGTTATCGATAAGTGTCAAAATCATGGAGTCTGGTTAGATAAAAATGAATTGGAAAAGATTCAAATAACGAGAGAGTGAGTCAAAAAAATCAAAGAAAAGAATAGGTCAAATTAAAGAACTAATGAATGATGTAAAGATGAATATGCCAATGTCAGGTCACAATACTAGGTCATCTGGGATTGGCTTTATAAATAGAATCATTCACTTCTTCGTTCAGTCATTCTAGTGCCGCCGCTATTATTATTTTTTGTAGGTAAGCACAGTTAGGCTTTTAATATGTGTATATCAATGATTTTGAATAGGACCGTTGAAACTAATAGTGAAAGTTTATTAAGAGAGGTACCGAAAATGATTGCCTTACAATTGTGCATCAATATGGAAAAGGTAAATATTTTCGGCTGTAATTAGTTTAAAGCTGAATACCATAGAGCTGGAAGTCCAGACCTTCAATCTCATGTCGGCAAAAAGTAATTTGATTACTCGGTCTTAAAGAAATAAGAGTGTTTCCACGAATGTACTTATAACTCCCTTGATCAAATATCATATCAAGCCATTGTTTACCTTCGTTGCAATTGTCAACTTTATTCGATCCTGTGATAACACTTTGTGTAGATTTAAATTGAAAGTTTTCTTCATCTAGGTTGACTAAAACTTGATAGTGACAGGTAAAGTCTTTTTTCCAGTATTTAGCATCAATTAAGGCCTGATCTAGCTTTCTATTTATAACTAACTTTTCAATTTTTAGAGGTGTTTTAAGCCCGAAATAAGGTGCTACAGCATTTTGACCACAAAGATACTCTTTTTTACTATTGTAAAAGAGGTAGGGGTCTTCTAATAATTCGCTATGAGCAAAAGTCGAATGAAAAAGAGTAAGAAATGCCAATATTAATAACTTCATTAAATTCTCCTAAAAAAAGATTGCAATATGATGGATTGAAGCCATCAAAGAGTCAACTTATCATTTTTTAAGTCTTACTAGACCTTTTGGATGACGCTTAACCTTCTAACAATAATTAATGATAAGTTTGCGGTTGGTCACGTGGTGTTTTTCTTTCCTAATAGGTTTAAAAAAAAGAGTGAGTGTATTTGAAAATAAATAAAAAATGTGTTGAGGGTATACTAATAAAAATGATTGATAGAGCCTCTTAAGAAATCCAATGATCTTTTATAAGATTTTTCTTTTCAAAAAGATTATAGAAAAAAATATAATAATATTTTTTTCTAGTCCGACAAATAAATTGATCAATGAACTATTAAACTGGGGGGGAAATGAAAAAGGTTTTTTTATTAATATTATTAGGTATAACACTTTTTTCAACAACTAGCTGTTCTTCTTCTAGAAATTGTATTACAAAGCATTGTCACAAAAAGGTGTTTATTTTCTAGAAAAATTGAATCTCATCCAAATCTTTATTACTTTTAAGCCTTTAATTGCATTTTCATAATTTTCTTTTTTGCTTGTTTGAATAAGTAACTTGTTT
>DKQD01000205.1:15064-48628 GCA_002474345.1 Bacteriovoracaceae bacterium UBA7317 | reverse complement strand
TGAATAAGTAACTTGTTTGAATAAAAAAAACTAATTTGATTCTTTTTTAAAATTGGCAGAAAACTCAGAGGCGGTATTGATAAAGGCTTTAAGGATTTTAGATGAAACATTGCCTTTTTGATAAACGAAATGAATTTTTTCAGTTGGAGATTTCCAATCTCTGAATAGCTGTAGAATTTCTCCTGATTTAATGTATTTATGGGATATCAACGTGGGTAAAATTCCTATACCATCATCATTTAAAACCATACTTAAGATCATCGGAAACGAATCTGATTTGACAATGGGTTTGATACCTTTAACTTCTTTCAGCCAACTTTTTTCTTTTCCTTTAAATGATAAAAAACGGTGCTTATTCAAATCCTCCAGTTTTTTTGGGGTACCAAATTTATCAATATAGCTTTTAGAGGCAACAATGGTGAAGTCTGTATTCATGAAAAGTTTTTGAATTAAGCTGGAATCATGGAGCTTTCCGGCTCGAAAACATAGATCGATATTTTCCTTAGTTAGGTCTAAAAAATCGTTCGTAATGATTGTTTCTACCTCTACTCTTGGATATATCTTGATAAATTTTGATATGATTTTTGTGACAATGTTTTGACCTAAATCCTGTGGCGCTGTCACCCTAAGGGTTCCAACCATTTCATCTTGTGAATTTCTTAAAGCAGTCATTTCACTTTGAATGCCATTTATGAGAGGACCTATTGCTTTAAAAAACTCAAGCCCTTGGCTTGTTGGAGAAATCTTTCGAGTTGTCCTTCTGATAAGTTGCGCACCAACTTCATGTTCTAGTTTAGAAATTGCCCTGCTAATCCTTGATTTAGGTCGTCTTAAAGCTTGGGCAGCTTTGGTAAAATTACCTAATTCCAATACTTTACTAAATATAACCAATAAATTTAAGTCAATATTATTGTTGTCCATAATGAAACATTGTAAATCAATAATGTACTCTTTTGAAACAACTAAAAAAACACTATAATTAAAAAAATGCTTATTAGCCAAAATATCAATGGTTTAAAAATTTAAATATGGAGCCAAATAATGAAATTTACAATGTTGTTATTTTTTTTATTATCGTTTCAAGTGTTTAGTTTAGAAACATCATTAGATGCTAAAAAATCTGAAATTCGATGGAAGGGGAGTAAAATTACTGGCAGTCACCATGTGGGTAAAGTCTTCATAAAAGAAGGGAATATTAAAAAAGCGGATGGTTCTCTCATAGGTGGAAAAATTATAATTGATCTTAAAAATTTTACAGTTGATGATTTGAAAGGCGAATGGGCGACAAAGTTTTTGAGTCACATGAAGAGTGAAGACTTTTTTAATATTTCAAAGCACCCTACTGCCAAGATGGAAGTCATATCAATTAAAAATAACAAAGCGAAAGCAAAATTAACAATCAAGGGGCTGACTAGAGAAGTTACATTCCCCATAAGAGAAGTTTCTGGTAAATTCGTTGGAAAGTTAATTTTTGATAGAACTAAATTTGGAATGATTTATGGCTCTGGAAATTTCTTTAAAAATTTAGGAGACAAAGTTATTAAGGACGAAGTTGAAATTAGTTTTACTCTCTACCCGAAAACCTAATTCTAATAAATAATCTTTTAAACTCTTTCCAAAGTTAGTTGGATTTAGAAATGATGAAAAAAATAAAATTCTCATTTTCTGCTGAAAAAAAACTTTGGGTTGGTGATGGTTTTTATGTTCATCCACTCCTTAGGCCTCAAGAAGGACTCTACCAGTTCACGTGTCCATTTATACTTATGGATTATTCTCCTCCATTTGAATTCGGCAAGACTTCCAAAAGAAGAGGAGTGGGTGAGCATCCTCATAGGGGATTTGAAACCGTTACATTCGCTTTTAAAGGTGAGGTAGAGCATCGTGACTCTTCTGGTGGCGGGGGATTGATAAAGCCTGGCGATGTTCAGTGGATGACTGCAGGTGAAGGAGTTGTTCATGATGAATTTCACTCAGAGTCCTTTTCTAAAAAGGGAGGACTTTTTGAGATGGTCCAACTTTGGGTAAATTTACCAAAAAAACACAAAATGACTAAACCGAAGTATCAATCGATTAGTGACAATATAATACCTAAATTGGTTCTTAATGGTAAAACTCAGCTTAGAGTTATAGCTGGAAAATTATTATCTACTGAAGGTCCTGCCTCAACCTTTTCCACCATAAATATATACGATATAACTTGTTCAAGTGAAGATACAATAGAATTAAGTCTTGATGATGGCTCAAATACCATTATATTAGTGAGAGACGGTGAAATTATGTTAGAAGGTAATGTCTTTGAAAAAAATACTTTAGTTGTTTTTGAGCAGGCAGGACAAAAGTTAAAATTCAAAGCAACAAAAAATTTTAAAGGCCTTTTATTAAATGGTATGCCCATAAATGAACCTATTTTTTCTTATGGTCCTTTTGTCATGAATACAAAAGAAGAAATTGAAAAGGCACTATCAGATTATGAAAAAGGGAAAATGGGAAATCTAAATTAGGAATGAGCAAATAAATCTTGAGAAGATTTGGTGGTATAAAATGAAAAATATGACTATCTTGATCGCAAGTCAGGGAAAGAATGCAGAATTAGGCAATAAAATTAAACAAGTTGCGGAAAAAAGGTTTAAATGCGACCTTGTTGATTTAGTTGACCTGGATTTACCTTTGTACTCAGAGTTAGAGGAAGAAAAAGGGATTCCCAACAAGGCAAAAAGCCTCTCAAAAAGTCTTGAAAAATCAGATTGTTTAATTGTTATAGCTCCTGAATATAATGGTAGTGTTCCGCCAAGTCTAAATAATGCAATTTGTTGGATTAGCCGTTCAGGTAAAAGTTGGAGAGATGCTTTTAATGGAAAATCAACCTTAATAGCAACTCATAGTGGAGGAGGCGGTCACCATGTCTTAATGGCCATGCGTCAGCAGCTTTCATTTTTAGGTGCAAATGTATTGGGTAGGCAGTTGTTGACTAATTATAATAAAGAGTTGAATGAAGAATCCCTTAATCAATGTCTAGAGCAGATGTAGAACTAAGTCCATAAATAACTTCAGAAAAAAAATTTTATGACTTTTCATAAAATTCTTTTAGCTTTTGGGTTAACTTGAAAAATTTGATATCCTACTAAAAACACTTTCAATTATTTCATAAGGGAGTTTATTAATTTTGAAAAGTGAGTTTTTTGACGTTGTCATAGTAGGAGCTGGTCTTTCTGGAATTGGTGCTGCTTGCCACCTCAAGGATAAATGTCCTGAGCGTACCTTTGTCATTTTAGAAGGGCGGGAGAATATTGGTGGCACTTGGGATTTATTTCGTTATCCTGGTGTTCGCTCAGATAGTGATATGTACACGTTATCCTATAGCTTCAAGCCTTGGGACTCAGAAGAACTTATTCCTTCCGGCGAAACGATATTAAGCTACATATTAGAAGCTTCCAAAGAAAACAAAATTGAAAATCATATCCGCACCAATCATAAAATTCTAAAAGCGGAATGGGAGGATAAGGGCAGTCTATGGAAGGTTACGGTAGAGAATCATACAACTTTTTATTGTAAATTTCTTTATTTGTGTAGTGGTTACTACCGCTACGATAAAGGTCATGAACCAAATTTTAAAGGAAGTGAGGTTTTTAGAGGCCCTCTCATTCATGCCCAAAAATGGCCAAGAGATCTTGAGGTTCAAGGGAAAAATATTGCTGTGATTGGTTCTGGTGCAACGGCTGTGACTCTCGTCCCAGAACTATCAAAGAATGCCAAAAAAGTGACAATGATTCAGCGTTCACCTACTTATATTGCTTCGTGGCCGGGAGAAGATTGGTTAGCGAATATTCTTAGAAAATTTTTTCCAGCAAGATTGATCTCTTTTATTATGAAGACTAAATATAACATCTTTCAGCAGTTTATATATTACTTTGCTCAAAAAACTCCAGACAAAGCTAAAAGTTTTCTTTTAAGCAGGGTAAAGAAAGAAGTTGGGCCTAAAATTGATGCTGAAAAACATTTTGTGCCTAATTATGACCCTTGGGACCAGAGGCTTTGCCTTGCTAAAGATGGAGACTTTTTTAAAGTTTTAAAAGATGGAAAAGCTTCCATTGTAACTGATCATATCGATTCTTTTTATGAAAATGGAATTAAATTAAAGTCTGGAGAAAAAGTTCAAGCTGATCTTATCATCTTGGCAACTGGACTCGAGCTTTTACCTTTTGGAGGAATGGAGCTTTTTGTAAATAGTGAAAAAATTGATTTTTCTAAAAGTTATACTTACAAGGGGACCGGAATTTCTAATGTCCCCAATTTTTTAAGTGTTTTTGGTTATATTAATGCTTCTTGGACTTTGAGAGCTGATCTTATTTCAAAATACCTTTGCCGACTACTAAATCATCTTAAATCCAAAAATTTTAAAAAATGTACCCCGAAATTAGGTGAAATTGGATCTGTTTCTAGGCCTTTTATAGATGGATTTGCCCCAGGTTTTTTTAAAAGATCGATACATCTTTTTCCGAAGCAAGGCTTTAAAAAACCATGGATTAACCCTCAGAATTATAAAATAGATAAAGAAATGTTTCTCACTGATTCCCTAGATGATGGGGTGATGGATTTTGATTAAAAACTACACTTTTTTAATTCTAATTATAATCAAAAATAAAGCTTTCGTTTAAAAAAATCTTATAGACAATATAATTAATAATTAATATCGATATGGAACGGTAAAAATGAATAATAATTCAGAGTTTTTTGATCAGATACTTTCCGTTGAAATCATTAAAAGTGAGATAAAAAGGGCCATTTTTTTGGCGTTTTCATTTTTGTTTCTAACCTTGATTCTTCTTTTTAGTTCATCTTTTTTTCCTGAGAAGCTTCCTACCCGCTTTTTTGATGATGTTGGTGAATTTGAGCTAAGAATAGTCACTCTTGGACTTCTTTCTTTTTTTACGATTTATGAATTCTTTCAAACTTGGCTCCTTAAATATTATTTGAAAAATAAAAAAGTTTTTCCAGAGGTCTATCGATACATAAGTTCCATTATTGAAATAAGTTTTCCAACATTTTCAATTTTTGTGTTTTCAAAAGTTATTGATATTCCCATTTATGGTCTTCATCTACCTCAAGTTTTTTTCTATTTTATTTTTATTTTACTTTCTTGCTTGAGGTTAAGTGCCACTCTTTGTCTTTTTACTTCTTTTATAGCGGCCATTGAATTTGGAATTCTTTCCAGGTTTCTTTTGAGAAACTCTTTGGAAATGGATGTTTCACCGATTTTTAAAAATATTGGAATTATAGCAACAAAAAATATATTCCTTGTTTTTGGAGGAGCAATAGCTGCCTTTGTCACAATTCAAATCAAAAAACAGCTTAAAAAAAGTTTGATTGCTATGAAAGAAAAGGATCAAGTTCTGCATATATTTGGACAGCATGTTTCTCCTAAGGTAGTTAATAAACTTCTTGATCAACCTAAAGAATTTAAAAGTGAATTAAAAAATGTGTGCGTCCTTTTTCTTGATATTAGAAATTTTACTAAGTTTAGTGAAAACAAAAATCCTGAAGAGGTTGTTAATTACTTAAATTATATATACTCACCAATGATTGATATCATTAACGAACATAATGGATTGATTAATAAATTTTTGGGTGATGGTCTTATGGCCATATTTGGAGCACCATTAGAGGATATCGATCATGCCAAAAATGCTGTTCTCGCTTCAAAAAAAATTGTTGAAAAGGTAAATGAATTAGAGAAAAGGAATCTTATACCCCCTACGAAAATTGGTATTGGCCTTCATGAAGGTCAAGTGCTAACAGGTAATATAGGATCATCTAGGAGAAAAGAATATACAGTTATTGGTGAGGTTGTTAATCTGGCTTCTCGAATTGAAAAACTTAATAAAAATTTTGATTCTAATATCTTAATTTCTAAAAAAGTTAATAATCTCCTTGAGACTGAAAAAGGGCATTCTTTAGGTCAAATAGAAATTGAAGGTCTCCAACAAAAAATGGAAGTTTTTAAAATTAAATAAAAAAAAATATATTTATTCTTTTGATTAGTTATCATTCCTTTTAAGTCACCTTTATTAAAATCAGTAATTCTCTTTAAATTTTAAATTTCATTGATAGATTTTTTCTGTTTAGTACCGATAAGTTATAAAAAGGAGAAGTCTTATGAGGTTTTCATTTAAAAATATTTTTTTTATTTTGTTACTAATTAACTTTTCAGCTTTTTCAGCTCCTATTAATTCAAAAACAAAAAAATCTTTAGAAAAAGCATTTAATAAATACCTAAAAAAAGAAATAGCTCGAATAAAACCTTTTCTTAAGGGAGATCTTAAAGAAATCAATAAAAAAAACTTGGAAAAGGCGTCTAAGGATAAGGCTTTTTACGACAATCTTATTTTTTCTATTTATGAATCAAACAGATGGTTTCTCTTGAAAAGTTTTGGGATGGATAGAGACTTTTCCTCCATTCATGAGGGTTGTCGTGAATTTATGTACAACAACCCAGAATATAGTTCCAAGTTAAAAAAGAGTCCCCGTTATAAAGCTTTTTCTTATGCTGATTATTTAACAGGTAAAACTTTTGGATGCCTTTATCACAAAAACTCAAAAGGTCGTATGAAGTATAGAAGACTAGTTCATCAATCTAAAGAAGTTATCCTTTTTATTTTAAGGGATCAAAAGATATTAAAACGCTTAAAAGAGGCCAATCGAAGTATAAGTCGTGATATTAGCGGAAAAAAGACATCTTTCCATTTAATGGATTTATTCATACCTAGTGCTCAAGCGGGAATTAAACAGGCATTTCATAAAGGAATATGTGCCGTAGGTATTGTTCCTCTTTGGATGGTAACTCTGCCTGTTCTTTTAACTCTAGACTATAGCATCTTGCTTCCCTTTACCATTCATAATCTTTCTACGGGAAAGGAAGGATTATTAAAAACGGGGGGAGCTCTTTCTGGAAATTATACACTTGAAAAAGCTTACGAAGCATGTGTTGAAGGTGGGCCTAAGTAAAAATAGATCATAAAAGTAGATAAAGGGGCACCTATTCAGTAAGTGCCTTTTTTTTTTATTTGGATTCTTTTAAAATAGCTAGGCTTGTTTCGGGTTTTTTAGGATCCCATCCCTTTGGTGGTTTTTCTTTTACTTTGATTCGAATAGCTCGAAGTCCATGAACACCCTGAAGGTCTTGTAGTAGGACATCTTTGGCATCTTTCTCAATAAAGCCAATATTTTCCAAATAAATTATGAATTCTCTATACATTTGGTATTCGCTTTCTTGGGAATAAACTACTGCTATGTAACCAGGCTGAGTAAGTCTTTCTTCAGTCCCATGGATGGACGCTTTATCGATCCTCTTTTTTACAATTTCATAACGAGCATTGTATGCGCCATCAACATTAAAGTGCTTTTCTTCCATTTGAAAGCTAATATTGATAGGAGTTGTGTGAACTAAAAGTAAGTGGGCAGTATCAAGTGGAGTTTTAAGAGTTGGCTTTAATTCCTTCATGAGCCAAGTCACTCCGCACATGCTCATTAGCTGCCATAAATAAAGGTTTCTTAAATCCAAGGCGCTGCAAATTCCAGATTCTAATAGAGAATCGCCAACATATATATTGTGTTCTAACCCATCTGTTTTAAACTTTTCAAAATAGTGAGGAATCATTTTTTGGGCCAATTCTTGTTGCCGATCAAAGTAAGCCCCTATTGTATCATTAATAATTGTAACAGATTCATCATAGTTTTTTCGAACCTCGTAAATGACACCAACTTCAGAATTTAGCTTCTTTTTATAGTTTTCTACTTTAGCTTTTATTTCCTCACTTAAAAGTGAGAGTTCTTCAAATGCTGATTCAACAGAGTGTTTTAAAAACATATATATTCTAGTTTCATCACCGGACTTTAAACCTTTTGAAATGGTATTTAAATGGCCTTCAATTCTAAAACTTATTTCATTAAAAACAGGCCTTGGGTGTGACTTAGCTGCTATCTTTAAAACGTCCCAAGCAAGCTTCAATTGATGAGTTAAATCAGCTTGGATTGATTCATTTCTTTTTGTTGAAGATCCACGTATATCAGAAACGCCAAATAGCGGAACGACATTTTTAAAAACAACAGGTTCTGGACTCGGGTTTTCATCGTTCTCAATTTGTTTTAAGTAATTTCTGGCCATTTCTTGAAAACGCCATTCAACTGATGGATGAATGGCCGTACAGGTTTGTTTTATAATGGCCATCATTCTTTCATGTTCACTTTCAAGTACATGATTAATTGCTGTAGAAACTAGACCTCCAATTTTATCAAGTTTTGGAACAACATAAAAATCAAAGGCATGAGATCTAGGGGAACCAAATTCTAAAAGTCCTATTACCTCTTCTTGAAAAATTAAGGGAATGACCATCAGGCTATTGAGACCATTTTTTATCATTTTCTTAAATGTTCTTTCCCCATTGAGAGAATTAATTATTTGAGACTTTTTAAGTGCTTCTTTGTAGAGATCATTTTCTTTTAAGTTAGAAGGGTCGACTTCTTCATCAAACCGTAAGCTATTTAGAAATGGTTGCCAACGGGCCCTTTTACTATCTGATTCAAAGGGTGTTAGGATAATGCCTATTTCAAGGTCATTTGTTCCCATGACCTCTCTGATGCCATCTTGAAATCCAATTAAATCATTCTTACGCCTCAATATATTTCTATTTGTTAGGCTTCCCTGAAATTCGGCCATTTGATGCCAATAGGTAACTTCCTCGGCGTAAACAAAGCAAGATCCGTTAAACATAAAATTACTTGTATCGACAACAGAACTTATATGATTGGGGTCAAATGGATTAATTAAAATTTTATCTATATCTTTTTGTGTTAATTTAGGTAATTCTCCGTCACACGCCATTTTAACAGACCAAGATTTCGAGCTATAAATTTCATTATCGTAGCGAAGAGTAAAGTAGCGTTTTGGAGAGCCTTTTTCTGGCTCATAAACCAATAAGCTTTTAAGGCTATCTCCTCTTGGTATAGGCCAGTTGCTTAGATCAAGTTTGTCCCCATAAAGCCTATAGATGAGGATAAGTTGGACTGCAGCATTCCTAAAGTGAGTCATTTCTTCATCAGTATCTGATAGCAATGGATAAAGTTTTTCAAAAGCATCGGTATTCCATAATCGTTCAAATTTAGGTGTTACAAGGGCCACCATCCCATGAGGGTTTGTCATTTGATCTAATGGGTACTTAATTGAAACAAGCATTTCGAGAAAATCTTTATGTTTTTTAAATACGCTAGGGCTTTCATGCTCACCGTGAAGTTCTATTCTTTTTTCCCATTCTTCTAAAATAGTTTTTTGTATATTTTTAAGTGTTTCAAATCGGCTGGTATCAATTTTTCTCCAAGCCTCTACAAGGTAACTAATGTCGGTCCAACACTTAAAGTAACTGATTTCCTGAGGCATATAGAGGTCATCAAATACATTTTTATTATTTTTGGACATCTATTCTCCAAAAGCTTATGACTTTCTTTTTTAACTATCCTAAAAAAAGAAATTTATCCTCTACCCTCATTTTATCGACTAAATTTAATAATAATTTAAAAGTTTTAAATAAATGTTATTTTAAGAAAATAAAAAATCATTTAGCGATGGCCGTCCTTTTGGTTTGGAAGCATTATGAGTAGAGTAATCTGCAGACCTTATAAACGAAATATAAGAAATTTGAGTGAAGATTTAATACTTGAAAAAACTAAAAGAAAAAACCTTTAAACTTAATTATATTTTTGTAAATTATATGGAGAGAAAAAATTAAAAGAGCTACCGAAAGAATTTTATCAATATAACTTTTCCAATTAAACATTAATATTTTTAGTGGTTTAAATTGAAGTATAAGACCTATTAATGACCAAATGAGCATACATTCAAAAATTAAAACTAAAGAGATTTTTAATTTTGTTTCCAAAGTAAGGTTTTGAGGTACGAACTGGGTGAAAAAACTTAAAATAAAAAGAAGTACTTTTGGATTAAGGATATTACACAGGAAACCCTCCTTTAAAGATTCTTTTAACTTATAATTTTGTAAGTAAAAATTTGACTGGGTCTCATTTATGATCTCATTGGAGCTCCTCCATATTTTTAAAGCAAGATATAGCAAATAAAGTGCCCCACAAAAACTAACGATTTCTTTTAGTATTGGGTTTTGGGTAATGATGTACGAAAATCCAAAAATTACGAAACATGTGTGGATCGTAAAACCAAATGTAATTCCAAGCGATGTTGCTAATCCAGACTTAAAACCATATTGCCCATTTTTTAAAATAAGAATAAAGTCAGGTCCAGGGCTCATCATTGCTAAAAACATAATGACCACTAAAGACCAATATTCAAAAATAAATTGCATCATATATATGCCATCTCCAAAAAAACAGCAGTAACCGACTAAAAAGGTCTTCTAAGGGAAGTCAAGGTTATTAAATTTTTCATTCCGGTTTGTTTTTACTAAAAATAATTTTCAACGTAAAATTAATCCATGAAAAAATTAACAATGCTTTTTTTCATACTGATTTTGATATCGGGCCCAAGGTGTTTTGCTGCAAAAGTCAGCAAAACAAGATCATTTGAGCTTTGGAAACAAAAATTTATTGAAAAAGCTTCAAAAAAGGGTCTTCCAAAAAGATTTTTAGTCAAGCATTTAAAAAATATCAGATACCAGCCTGGTATCATTGATAAAGACCGTAATCAAGTAACCTCCAGCACGAAAATAAACTATCCTACCTGGATAAAGAAGTGGATTGGCAATAAACCAACAAGGATACAAAAAGGGAAGGCACACTTAAAAAAATATGAAAAGATTCTTAATGATATTGAAAAGCGTTATGGAGTTGATAAAGAGATTATTGTTTCCCTTTGGGGTGTTGAAACACTCTACGGAAAAATTATGGGGAAATATAAAATTATTGACTCCTTAACGACCCTTGCTTTTGATAAACGAAGAAGGGTCTTTTTTGAAAAAGAGCTTTTATCAGCTTTGATTATAATTAAAGAAGGTCATATAAAGAAAAAGAACTTTTTAGGAAGTTGGGCCGGTGCGATGGGGCAGTGCCAATTTATGCCTTCAAGCTTTTTAAAGTACGCTCAAGATTATGATGGAGATGGTAAAAAAGATATATGGACAAATAAAAAAGATATTTTTGCATCAATCGCTAACTTCCTCAAAAAGGCAAATTGGAAAAAGCATAAATCAATTGGTCTTCTCGTTAAAAATAGTAGTGGAAAAAAGAATTTTGAAATTCAAGAAAGACGCACCCCTTCTAGCTATAATAAGCTAGGTTTGAGACTTTTAAATGGTGAACCACTAAAGGGACAGTGGAAAAGAAGAGCTGCAGTGATTAGCCATAAAAACTCACCCATAATTCTAAGGGGTTCTAATTACGAAACAATTATGAAATGGAATAAATCGAGTCTTTTCGCAGCATTAAATATTATGTTAATGGAATCATTCAAATAAAATGACTATTATTATTAAATTGATATGTTCATTTTTTATAAGTTTCTTCTGTCTTTCCTCGTTCGCACTTGGAGCTGTTAGTCCTGGGAAAATTGAATTACCAGCTATGCCGGAAAGTTCTAATGGTTCTAAAAAGGGCCAACTTAAAAATTTAGGATTATCTTATTCTCTTATGGATCTTCAAACGGGAAAGCTTGTCGATTCTAAATTTCCATCAAAGCCAAGAAGTTTAGCTTCAGTTTCAAAATTACTAACATTTTATTTTGCTTTAGAAGTGTTGGGCCCAAAAGATAACTTCAAAACCGAAGTTTATAAAGAGGGTCAAGTTGTGAATGGTGTTCTTAAGGGCAATCTTTATTTAAAGGGTTATGGAGCTCCATACTTTACGGCAAGTCACATACTTTCTCTTATCCACCAGATTAAAGGTCATGGGATTAAAAAGGTGGAAGGAGAGTTTTTGTATGATGGATTAGAACAATTTTCATACCCAAGGATCTCTGAGATAGGTTTGGAGGATCAAGCAGACAACCCTTCTTTGGGGGCTCTGAATGTGGAGTTTAATAGATTTAAGGTTTGGACTAGGTTAAATATTGCTCTTCCTCCACTTAACTATTTTGTTGTTAAGTCTGAACGTGCACCGAGAGGTGGGCCAAGGTTTAAATTTGACGTCGGGGAAAGAGGCAATGAAGTTTGGAAAAAAAACTCAGCTGTTCGTATGAGGAGTCTCGAAGACCTCCCAAGTAAAAATTCAAATCGATTCACGTCTTCTTTTTTTCATTATTTAGCAGGTATTCATGGGCTACAATTAAATCAGCCTAAGGAAAAGAAAGTCCCATCTAATGCTAAGATTTTAGGTTATCACGAAGGCCTTCCTTTAATTAGGCTTGCCTCATTAGGATTGGAGTACTCAAATAATTTAATTGCTGAGATGGCGATGTTAAAAGCTGTAAAAAAGTTAACAGGTGAAAAAAGATCTTTAGAGGAGTCAGCTTACTTTATGCACGAATGGTTTAAGAAGTCTTTCCCAAAAATTAATTGGGGAGGTTCTTCACTAACTAATGCATCAGGTTTGACCGTTGATAATAAAATGGGCCCTAAAAATATGGTCGATCTTCTTCTAATGCTCAAAGATAAAAAGTTTAATAAGAGGTCTTTTTGGTCGCTCTTATCCATAAATGGGCATAGCGGAGGCCTTTCAAGAAGACTCCGCCATCCTGAATATGCCTTTAGAGTTTATGGAAAAACGGGTTCCTTGTTCTATGTTAACAATTTGGCTGGGTATCTATTGGGTAAGTCTGGTAAAAAGTACGCTTTTGCTTTATTTGCTGCTAACGATAAAAAAAGGCATTTGCTTAGCATGCTAGACCCTTTAAAGGGAAGAGTTCTTCGGAGAGGAAGTGGATCTTGGAGAAGACGAGCTCTTAGGAAAATGGATAGAAAGTTAGAGGAGTGGTTAAAAAGTTTTTAGACTTCATAAAGAGAGGCTCTTTTCAAATGATGACTTTTTACTCTTTAGGTAATTTACATAAATTACCCCAATATAATAAATTATCCGAAGAAGCTAAGACAGCTCTCAAGGTTGTCGGCTCTGTCCTTCCTTTTAGGGTGAATAATTACGTTACAGAAAACCTAATAGATTGGGACAACTTTGAAAAAGATCCAATTTATAGGTTAACCTTTGTTGAAAGGGAGATGCTGTCTGAAAATCAATTTCAGAAGATGAAGTCTATAATTGAAGACAGTCATAGCACTCAAAGAGATATCAATGAAACAGCTAATAGCATCAGACGTGAACTTAATCCTCATCCATCAGGTCAATTAACGACAAATATTCCTTCTTTTGAGGGGAAGCCTGTTCCTGGAGTTCAACACAAATATAGAGAGACAGTTCTAATTTTTCCTTCTCAGGCACAACAATGTCATAGCTATTGCACTTTCTGCTTTCGTTGGGCCCAGTTTGTTGGAGACCCGGAATTAAAGTTTTCTACAAACAGAGAAATGCAGTTTTTGGATTATATTTCATCACATAAGGAAGTTAGTGATGTTCTTATAACAGGGGGAGACCCCATGATAATGCAGGCCAAAGGGTTGTCTCAATATATTTTGCCTTTTCTGGAAAAAGGAATGGAGCATATAAAGAATATCCGTATAGGCTCAAAGTCGTTAACTTATTGGCCTTATAGGTTCACCCATGACAAGGACTCTGAAGAGGTTCTTTCCCTTTTTCGACTGGTTAAAAAACGGGGGAAGCACCTTTCTTTCATGGCACATATTAATCACCCCCAAGAGATGAAAACGAAAGAGTTTGAAGAAGCTGTTTGTAAAATTTTAGAAACAGGCGCCACAATAAGGACTCAATCACCCCTCATTCGAAGGATAAATGATAGCAGCGAAATTTGGAGCGATATGTGGAAAAAGCAAGTCAAGCTAGGCATGATTCCCTACTATATGTTTGTAGAAAGGGATACGGGACCTAAGCACTTCTTTGAGCTACCTCTCTCACAGGCTTTAAAAATTTATCAAGAGGCAATTAGGAATGTTTCAGGTCTTGCAAGAACTGCTCGGGGACCATCTATGTCTGCCTATCCAGGAAAAGTTTGTGTAGATGGTGTTGTTAATGTACATGGAAAAAAAGTGTTTGTTTTGAGTCTTCTTCAGGCTCGATCTCCTGAACTCGTGAAACGTCCTTTCTTTGCTGAGTACGACGGCGACGCAAAATGGCTTACCGACCTTCGACCTGCTTTCGCAGATCGATTCCCTTTTGAGTAGGTCGATAAGCGTATTTCTTTGTTTTGCGGTTTAGATTACTTGCGGTTAACCTTTACTGCGCAGGGACCTTTTCTACCTTCACCAATTTCAAATTCAACAGTGTCTCCCTCAGCAATAGGTCCATTCTCAATTCCTGTGGCATGAACAAAAAGATCTTTCTCACCATTGTCTGGCTTAATGAAACCAAAACCTTTCTCTTCGTTAAAAAATTTTACTGTGCCAGTTTCCATAATTCTTCCTTCTTTCTTCTAGATTTAATCTGTAATTCAAGTTTTTGAGTAGTAAAACTCTAGAGGAATTTATATAAACCTTGGAGGCTAATAGCAATAATTTTTAGCTATTTTCTTAAAATACTGCTCATTTTAATTAATTTAAGAGAGATTTAACTCCAAAATGGGCCAAAATGAGCCACTTTTCCCGTATTTTATATATGTTTTAGATTATGTAATTATTTATTAAAGGACTCTAAAACTTTTTTTAAGAGGCTTTCTTTGATCATTTCGACTTTGTCATCAGCCCTTTTTTTCTGGTTTAGGTAGAATTCATTCCATTTTTTTAATGTTTTTTGAGACAGAGTTTGTTCATTTTTTAGTTTAAGCTCAAGGTGCTCTTTTTTGAAGTCTAGATAGCTTTCCAGTTCGAAAAAAGCGAGAAAAAGGAAGCAGGGTATAGCTATAGTTAGGGTTAAATTTCTCAGAATCCTAGTTCCGCATTCTAGCTTTTCTAAGTTCTCTTTGAGCATGGGCTAGTTCCGGTTTTGTTTTAACAAATTTATAGGCTTTTAATAAAACTGCATATCTCTTGAACTTTATTTTTAGTTCTTTGGATAAAGTCTTCGTAATTTAACTCGGAGGAGTTATAGAAAATGAGTTCTGAAGCCCTTTCTGAGTTCATGATATCTGCAAATGGGTTTTTTACCTTTTTTGAAATTTGGTTTTTTTGTAGTTGATTATTAAATTGGGCTATCTTCTCCTGTGATGTAGAGATTTCCATTTGTATACCTACGTAGTAGGTGCAAGACTCGGGAGTTGGACCAACAGGGAAGAGGGCCAAACGGTTCCAAAAAACATCTCCATTTTTTTTGTGGTTAAGAATATCAAAATAACAACACTCGTAATTGTCGAGAGATTTACGTATATTTTTTATTGTCAGAGGATCTGTTTTTGGGCCTTGAAGGAAGCGGCAGTTTTTTCCTAAAATTTCTTCTTTAGCATAGCCAGTCAGTTCAACAAAAGAATTATTTACAAAAACAAGAGGTTGCTCATCCAGGGTAAAATCCGCCACAACGAACGAAATTGGAAAATATTCTCCACATGAACTCAGTATTGTCTTTAAATCTTGCATATCGTTATTTAAGCTCCAGCCATTTTTTCAAAGTTAAAAAAAATAAACCTCTATCACTGTTTTAAGTCGTCTTTGTTCCTCTGACAAGCATTTTGAAGTGCTTGGTCAATTTTAGGAAAATGGAAGGTAAAATTAAGGTCTTTTAGTTTTTGCGACACAATTTTTTGGCTATCCAGCATTATTGATGACATCTCCCCAAAAGCGACTTTTAGCGCAAAAGGAGGGACAGGGAAGATAACAGGCCTTTTGAGGGCCTTTCCTAAAGAAAGCGAGAACTCCTTATTTGTTACAGGATGGGGAGAAACCCCATTGATAACACCTTCAAAATCTTCCCTTTTGAGTGATTCTACAAAGAGGTCACTCAGGTCCTCTATATGAATCCAGCTCATAACGTGCTGGCCAGAGCCGATAGGACCCCCTAAACCAAGGTTAAATATAGGACAAAGTCTTTTTAGGATTCCACCTTCTCTTCCAATGACGACTCCAATCCTTATTTTGATGACCCTTTTAGCTTTTGTAAGAGATAGAGAAGCCTTTTCCCACTCATCGCAAACTTCTGCCAGAAAACCTTCTCCTTTAGGTGATTCTTCTGTTAACGTCTCTGTCTGGTTAACTACATAATGTCCTATAGCAGAAGCTGAAATAAACGAATCAAGGGGCTTTTCGCAGTGCTCTTCAATACCTTTAATGAGGTTTTTAGTCCCATGAACTCTTGAATTGAAAATCTTTTCTTTTTGGCTTTTAGACCACCTCTTTTCTGATAAGTTTTCACCCATAAGGTTAATAACCGCGTCAGTATCCTTAAAGGCTTCTTTTGGAGGAATGGTATTTTCAGGATCGGCCCATTCAACGAAAATTATGTTTTGTTTTGTCATATTATTAAGATTATTTTTATTTCTGGTGAGAACAGTCACAGTGTGCCCTTCACGAATGAGTTTAGAGCATAGACTTTTACCTACGAATCCTGTTGCACCGGTCATTAAAATATTCACAAGTCCTCCCTTTAATTCCTAAAAATTCTTCTCATACTACTTTATAGCAAGTTTTAAATTTAGTCTTCGAATGGATGGCCTCGTTGGTGAATTTAAAGTTAGACAAAATTTCTACAATACTAGTGTTTTTTGGTATTTAAGAACTTAAGTTATTGAAAATATTAGATTTTATTGCTTATTTTTAAATTATACAAGATTCAATTATTATGAAACCTAGAGTATTATGAGATTATAAAATGGATCAGGAGGAAAATATGATGGGCAAATATAATATTCAAATAGCTTCCAAGTTGTCTGGGGTAGGGACTCACACCCTTAGAGCGTGGGAGAAACGCTATGGAGCAGTTGTTCCAACACGAAATGATTCTGGTAGAAGGCTCTATAGTGATGATGATATTGAAAAACTTCGCCTCCTATCTGAACTTTGTTCCCTAGGTAGTTCAATAGGGACGATTGCTAAAAACAGTGTCGATGACTTGAAAGGCTTTTTGAAGAAATTGGGTAAAAGCGACGAGCCTTCTTTGCCAAAGTTTTCCCTTGATCAAGAAGATAATTCAAAGCAGTCTAAGGAGTCTTTGGAAAGTCTGATTTTTGCAATTAAGCAATACAAGTTAGATGTTATATCTCACGAGATAGAGAAGCTGAAAATTACTCATTCGCCTCGTAGTTTGGCCATTGATATTATTTCTCCGCTTCTTCATGAGGTAGGCTTAAGGGTTTATAGTGGTTACCTGGGTGTATCTCAACAACAGGCCTTATTGTCTTTACTTAAATTCCATATAGGACACATTTTATTTAAAAATTACAGCCAAAAAACAAAAAGACCTTATTTGGTTGGTTTGGCAACTCCAGAAACAGACTACTCAGAGTTCGGAATTCTTTTGTATGGCCTTCTTTGCTGTCATTATGGAGTTAACTATATTTATATGGGTCCCAACATGCCTTCTGAGGGGATTTTGGAAATTTCAAAGTCGGTTGAAGCCAATATTATACTTGTTTGTGCAGGTAGTTTTATATCTCCTAGTAAAGAAAGCTTTCTTAACCTTTTCTTGGATAAAGTTCTAAAAGGAGTGGATAAGGATCAAAAAGTATGGCTTGGAGGAGGTGCACGTTTTAATCTAGCTAAGTTCCAAAAAAGTAAGAATTTTAGTTTTGTACCCGATTTGCAACATTTGGATGGTTACCTCAAAGAATTGATTTAGCCATGGACTATTTTTTCTTTTATGGAACGCTTTTAGACCCTGATGTTTTTTCTACAGTTCTTCTGAAAGGTCAAGATGAGCTTTTTGAGTCCGATTTGACGGTAAGGGGCTTCCGCTGCTTTAAAGTTTCAGGAGAGTCTTTTCCTGTTCTTCTTCCTTGTTCTAACTCGGAAGCAAAAGGAAAAATTTTTAGAATTCCACAAAGCCTTCAAGGAAGGCTTAATTTCTTTGAAGATGTGGGCCGTGATTTTCATATTCAATCTTTTAATTTTTTCCACAATAACTGCAAAATTTACTATTTTTCCCCAACCTCCAAACTAAAGATTTCTAAAACCTATTGGAGTTTTGAAGAGTTTCAAAAAGTGAAAGTAGATTATGTAAAAAGCTGTTTTGAACTCATGAAAGAGATCAAATAACCTGAATAACTCTATATAGGTGTTTAAATGAAGAGTTAAATCAATTTTTTTGAGATAATTTGTAATGTAATGATTGACGTTAAGGGGCTTCTGCACCTAGAATTTGCCATCATTATTAATAATACTAACGTTTAAAAGATGTTGAGGTAAAAAATGGCTAAAGCTAAAAAGAAAGCAGCGAAAAAAGCAACTAAGAAAGCAGCTAAAAAAAGCGCTAAAAAAAGCAAGGAGATGCTTTTAGTAGCTTCTAAAACAAAAGATGCTCTTAAAGGTAAGGGTTACAACGTTTCTTCTGATGCCCTTGATGCCATGAATGAGTATGTATACTTTCTTGTAGAACAAGCTCAGAAAAAATGTACTGCTAATGGCAGAAAGACTATTCGTTCATACGATATCATGTGTTAATAAATCAAATTTTCAATATTTTTTAAGAGCTTCCTTTGGCAGTTTGTTTGAGGAAGCTTTTTTTTTAGGCAAGTTCGTCGCTTATATTTTTAAACCTATTCTTTTTCCACTTTTGAATCTTTTCTTTTATTTTAATAAAAAGTCCATCAATAAGCTGAGAGAGGTCTTCTGAAGAGTTTTCTTCTGAGAAGTCTTTTTTTTGTGAAAGAATTTTAAGTGAACCTGTATAGTTATGGTCTTCTTTTGAAAAATGAGCCGTAATTGAGGCATCGCTTGGAGACGACTCTTCTAATTCGATGAGGTAGTCTCTTAATTTTCTTTGGTTTGAATGGTTCGGTTCGAACTCTTCAAAAGATACTTTGACGTTGTTGCTTGGAAAAGTGTCTGAAAAAGAAAGGGTCATTTTTTTGCCTTCTATGATTTCTTACCAATCTAAAATAACTTTACCAGATTGACCTTTGTTCATGAGGTTAAAGCCTTCTTTGAACTTATCTGCTGGAAACTTATGGGTAATGATTGAACTAATATCCAGGCCGCTTTCAATCATGGCAGTCATTTTATACCATGTCTCATACATTTCTCGTCCATAAATCCCTTTAATCGTGAGTCCCTTAAAGATGACATGGGACCAGTCTATTGTCGCGTGATTAGGCAGAAGACCTAAAAGACTTATGTTTGCTCCATGACTTAAGCTTTTTAACATGTCATTAAAAGCGATGGGATTACCACTCATTTCAAGGCCAATCTTCAAATTGTTTTGAAGATTGAGCTCTTTTAAGACTGTGGGTAGATTTTGTGTTGTCGGGTTTACGAGAATATCAGCTCCTAGGCTTTTTGCTAAGTTTAAGCGGTAATCATTAATATCGGTAATGATTACCGTTTTCGCTCCAGCGTGTTTACAAACAGCTGCTGCCATACAGCCAATTGGACCTGCACCAGTTATAAGAACATTTTCTCCAACTAAGTCATAAGAAAGTGCCGTATGAGTTGCATTTCCAAAGGGGTCAAAGATGGATGCGAGCTCATCAGGAATATTGTCTGAAATTTTGTAAACGTTAGATTCAGGAAGAGAGAGGTACTCCGCAAATGCACCATTTCTTTGAACTCCGACTCCTACAGTATAAGGGCAGAGATGCTTTTTCCCGGCATGGCAGTTCCTACAATTGTTACAGACTATGTGCCCTTCTCCTGAAACACGGTCCCCTTCCTCAAAGTGTTTGACACTTTCTCCGACAGCGTGAACAACTCCAAAGAATTCGTGTCCAGTGATAAGAGGAACAGGAATAACACTTTGGGCCCATTCATCCCAATTATAGATGTGGAGGTCCGTTCCACAAATAGCAGTTTTTTTAATTTTTATAAGAACATCGAGGGGGCCAATTTCTGGTATGGGAGCTTCTTCCAACCAGAGTCCCACATCCCGCTTACTTTTTTTGAGAACTTTCATGGTTTTTGGCATGGAGATCCCCCAGTTTTTCCTGATTATACCACACCTAGTTTTTTTCCAATTTTAATAAAGGCTTTCACCGCTCTCTCTAGATCTTGTTTACTATGAGCTGCAGAAATTTGAGTTCTGATTCTTGCGAGTCCTTTTGGGACAACAGGGTAAGAAAAGCCTACGACATAAATGCCTTCATTTAGAAGCTCATCGGCCATATTCTTGGCAAGTTCAGCATCTCCTAACATAATAGGAATTATTGGGTGCTCGCCTGGTAGGAGTTTAAAACCTGCTGCTTCCATTTCTCTCCTAAAAAATGCTGAATTGTCTTTAAGCTTTTTTCTAAGCTCACCGGTCTCTTGAAGCATTTCTATAACTTTTATTGAAGTTGCAGTAATCACTGGGGCAAGAGTGTTGCTAAAGAGGTAAGGTCTAGAGCGTTGGCGCAGAAAATCGATAATTTCTTTTTTTCCGCTAACATAACCACCAGAAGCTCCTCCCAGAGCTTTACCTAAAGTTCCTGTGATAATATCAACTCTACCCATAACATTGCAAAACTCTGGAGAGCCTTTTCCTGCTTCACCTAAAAAGCCTACTGCATGAGAGTCATCAACCATAACGAGAGCATTGTATTTTTCAGCGAGGTCACAAATTCCTTTGAGGTTTGCAATAAGTCCATCCATTGAAAAAACGCCATCAGTGGCGATCATTTTAAACCGACAGCCCTCAGCTTCTCTCAGCTTACTCTCAAGGTCTTCCAGATTATTGTTTTTGTAGCGAAGTCTTTTAGCTTTGCATAGCCTAATGCCATCTATAATACTTGCATGGTTAAGACTATCACTAATGATTGCATCTTCGCTTCCTAGGAGGGTTTCAAAAAGTCCTGCATTAGCGTCAAAGCAGGATGAATAAAGTATTGTGTCTTCCATTTCCAAAAATGAGGAAATTTTTTCCTCTAGCAATGTATGAATGTTTTGGGTTCCACAAATGAAGCGGACAGATGACATTCCAAAACCATAATCTTCTAGTGACTTTTTTGCTTCAGAAATTAAATTAGGATGGTTAGAAAGGCCTAGGTAGTTGTTGGAGCACAAATTGACGACTTCCTTTCCACCTGATTGAATTTTAGAGTTTTGAGCAGATGTGATCACCCTTTCCTCTTTATAAAGACCAGCATTTTTTATCGCTTCAAGTTCGTTTTTAAGGTGCGTGAATATATCTTTTGTCATCTTCATCCCCCTGGAAAACCCTAGATTTTTAGGTATCCTAAAGAGTATTGATTGTAAATTAGTCTACAATTATAGGTGTCAGGCGTTATAAAAATGCAACTTTACGGGAGTTGGATAGGATGGAAAAAGCTTATAGTAAACAACCTCGTATTTTGATTGCTGATGACCTTCAGAAGAATATTCAGGTCATAGGGACTATTCTCAGGAAAGAAGGTTTCCAAATCAACGTTGCCGTTAATGGCAAACAAGCCTTGGATTTGGCCGAAAAAACCATACCAGATCTTATTTTGATGGATATTATGATGCCTGGTGGAGATGGGATTGAAACTTGCCGTAAATTAAAGGAGCATAGAACTTTAAAAAAAATTCCAATTATTTTCATATCTGCAAAAAGTGAACCTAAAGATATTTTGAGAGGTTTTGAAGTTGGAGGGAGTGATTATGTGCTCAAGCCTTTCAATTCTAATGAACTGCTCGCAAGAGTAAAAAACCATCTTGAAGTTAAATTCTATCGAGAAATGCTTGAAAAACTCAGCTATGAGAGGCAAGAGTTAATTCATATTCTATGCCATGACCTCTCTAATCCTATCGTTGGGATAATAGGAGTTCTAGAAATTCTTGAGGAAGTAGAAAGCTTGGATGAAGCTAGAAAATACTTCACTTATCTTGATAAGGGGGCGAAAAACGCTTACGGAATTATTGAGTTGGTGAGAAAGCTTGAGAAGCTTGATAAAAAAGACTTTAGCCTTGATTTGCAGCTAGAAAACCTTTCTAAATTGATTGATGAAAGTGTGGGAATGATTTATTTGAAGGCCCAAAAAAAGTCTCTTGAAGTAAAGGTCAATGTTTCCGAGGACCATGAAGTTCTGGTAGAGAAAACGTCTTTTGTAAATTCTGTTCTAATGAATATTTTAACAAATTCCGTAAAATTTTCAAATCCTGGAGGTTCAATAACGATCTCTTCTCAAAAAGTTGAAAGTCAAATTTTTGTTTCTTTCAAGGATGAAGGGATAGGGATGAATGAAAAAATGTTGGAGTCTATTTTTCAAATAGAAAACCTCAAGTCTCGCAAAGGAACGGCAGCGGAAACAGGCACTGGGTTTGGAATGCCCTTAATAAAAAAGTTTATGGGCAAATATGGTGGAAGTATCTCAATATATTCCTCTGATACAGATAAAAATCATGGAACAGAAGTTGTTATTGGATTAAAAGCTAATAAGGTTTAATTAAGTTTTAAGTACCATTTAATGAAGGTGTAAGGAGTTTTCCAAGGTAAGTTCATCTTCTCTCTTCTCTTCATCATTCAGGAGAAATATTTTTCTGAGTTCTACTGGGATACTCGTGGCTTTGTACTTTTTCCCATTTGTTAGTCTGATCCAAAAACCATCTATAATACTTTCGCCCAAAATAATTTTAATGGGTTTGATACTAACAACGTGATTAACATTAAATATAATGTCCACAAGGTTTGTTTCTAAAGTGTGCTCTTCTTTTGATTGAATGATTTTAAATTTCATAAAAGCCATGGATTTTTGCCTTATTTTCCCAAAAAATACGTCTTTGATTTTTATTTGATGATTACAATTTTTATCAACTTTAATCAAGAATCAAAAATAAAGTCTATAACATTTTTAAAATACTTGGAAATTCTAATATGCTTAAGTATCTGAAATTATTGAAATATTGGGAGTTTATTGAAGTTTGGGCTTTTCCCTTTAAATTTGGTTTAAGTATGCAGTGTATAATACCCGAGAGAAAAGCTCTTTTTGTAAAGAGGTGGTGAAGAGTGGAAAACGTTTTGAGTTTTATGAATTTAAGGTTAATCCTTTGCACATTCTTTTTATTCTCCAGTCTTTTTTTTGGTTTTGATTGTCTAGCTCTGGAAAGTTTTAAAATCTCGGCAGTTAGGCATAGCAAGGCTTTTGCTTGTCATAGTGTAATTGGTGATGCTCGAAGGAAGGCCATCAGTTTGTGTAAAAAGCAGGGAGATAAAAAACTTAACTATGATACATATGATGTTCCCATCGTATGTGATTGGGAAGATGTTTCCGGAGGAGATAGGAAAAACCCAAAATTCAAAGCAACAATTGAAGTGAAATACGAGTGCCGTGGGGAAGACGATTAGTCTTATTTTTTCATACTTTTCCCATAAACAGAAATTTGTTTTTTTCCTTGGGATGATAGGTCTGCAAATTCAAGGAAGAAGTTACGACTGTCTTTTCCTTGCTTTATTGACCCCTTAGTCTTGAATGAGTTTTGTCCAGGTAAAGTAACAATAGCATTTATTGGTTTTGAAGTGTCAATCCCAGAAAAGGAGTGTGGAACATATATACCTGCTCCAGATTCGCTAATATCTGTTACCTGAACTATTTCAACAAAATTGTCTCCGATTATATCCATGCGTATAGGGTTATTTTTACTTGGTATAATCTTGCTACCGCCACCCTTTAAAGAGGAGAGTCCGCCTTTTCTCCTTTTTTTAATATTGAGGAGTTCTTGAACAGAGCTAAGAAGATCTTCTTGGGAGAATGGTTTGCTGAGTAGATGATTAACTCCTAAGGCCCGTACTTTTTCCTCAAAAAGGTCTGCGTATCCAGACACACAGATTATTCTCATGTCAGGGAATTGATCTTTTATTATTTTCATTAAATCATATCCACTCATCTCTTTCATGCCGATATCTAGGATACAAAGTTTAATGTCCTTTTTTTCTATAATGGAAGTAGCTTGTTTTGGGTGAACTGTAGTCTCAACCTCTAAACCACTTTCTTCAAGGTTCATGGACATGATATCAAGAATCTCTGGATCGTCATCTACAATAAGAATCATAAGTAAATTCCTTTAGTCATTCAGTTTGATGTTACCACTAATCCAGAGTTGGTGAAAGTGACGATTCTTTCCCATATTCTAAAGAAAAATATCTCTTTTATAAAAACTCGAGTAGCTATAAATCCTCTATGAGGAAAAGAGGAAAGGTTGCATAATAAGGAGGGGGTTATCAGTAGGAGGTTTGGGGAACTTTGTATGAGTAATCTGCTTTGATAAACACTTCAAAATATTTTTATTATGAAACCCATTTTTTATTGGAGAGACAAACTTTAAATTAAGCAGTTTACCTTTTGAGTCAATTGTTAAATAGCTTGAGGTGACGCCCTTATAAGACCTGGCGGGAAACTTTTTGTTATCAAGATTCCGACAGTTAAATGCAATGTCTTTTTTGATTAAAAGCTTTCTTATTCTAGAAATATATTGAGAAGTTATATAGTCATTACTTTTTCTGTATTGTGATTTAATCTTAGGAACTTTATCGGTTAAAGTTTTACTATTTTTTATATTTTGAAACTTTTGAATTTTGTCTTGGTAATGAGTCTTTTTTCTTAGAAATTTTTTCTTAGCTTTTAAGAGCTCTTTAGCTTCTTTTGTAAGTTGGTTAAGAATTTTTCCCTTTTTTATATATTGGTTTTTTAGAGATTTAATATATTTTAACTCTTTTTTAAACGCTTCTATTTCCTTTATGCCTATAGTTTCTTTCGGTATTTTTATTTCAGAGGCATTTACATTTAGCTGGGATAGAGAAAGAGTTAATATAAGAAGAACTTTGAGTGTCACAAAATACCTTTTGTTAAGCTTCTATTTTTTAATTCAAAAAAAATTGTATACGGCTTTAATATTTTTATAAAAAAATGGAGACTCTATCAAGATATTTAGGTTTTTTTAAAAAAAATTAGAGTGTAAGTTCAGGTGGGGGTGAGGAAATCGCTTTATATTGTTCATTTAGAAGTTTTCTCAATTGATTCTTTTCCTTTTCGCCAGGGCCATGAATGATACCAATGTATTCATTTTCGTCCGCAAGAGAGTATTCTTGTATGCTCTTTTTTTCAACAACTGTCACATAGAGTTTAGGTGGAAAATCCAGGCTAAGAACAGTTAGGTTGGGTATTGGTAAAGGAGAGGAGAACTTTATGTGTGTCTCTGAAACGTATTGTAAACTTATATCCCAATTAAGGTGTGCAATACTGTCATTATATTTTCCGTTGAGAAAAATCTTTTTTGGTTTTTTTTCACTTTTTGCTTTAACTAACTTTTCTTTTCGTTCGTAAACGGAACAAAGGTCTAAAAGCCTAGCAAGGTTAAAAGGAGAGTCTTTTATAATAAGCTTTGGGTAATCCAGTTCTTGTAGGGCATATGGGTCGCCTGAATAGTCATATATAATGATGAAAGGACTATATCCTTTCATACTATTAACTCTTTTTATGACGTTTTTTATGACCTCAAGGTTATTGGATTTTTTCTTTATCCTAGGGCCTTGACTCTTTTCATCTTTTTCTCTCTCGTCATCATAACTAATTGTTATGATATCTGCTTTGGCTTCGGGAACAAGTAAGTATTTTGAGTCAAGGTGAGCATGGAGAATGAAGTCATAGGGATAAGCGTTCAGATCTCTATCTTTTTGGTCTATAATGCCGAGTTTATTGTCAAAAATAAGAACTTTTGTTTTTTTCTTTTCAAAAATAAGCGGTTGCTTGGACTGGATATATTTCTCATATCTTTTTTTTGTAAAAGGTAGCATTACTTTTTCGTATAAGAGTTCCTCACTATTTATCATAGGAGTTAAGGATTTCACGAAGTTTGGATTTTCAGCAGCAGCTTCGTCTAAGTCCCAAATAAACTCCATATCATATGATTGATCAAAGGAGTAGCGAAGGTCCTCTCTTATGCGTCTTATAGGTTTCAAAAAAACCTTACTATCTTGATTTTCAAACTTTGTGTCTAAAGCAACTCGATGTTCTGGTGAGAAAGGAAAGTTTGTTTCTATGTGAATGGTTTTCTCTTCAAGGTTGCTAACCCTCATTATAGTTTCAACTTTCACATTTTTATTAAAAGGAACCTTAAAATAGTGAGGAGCTTTTATCCGCTCACCAGTAAATTGAGTAAGGAGGCATTTAAGGTAATAACCCAGGTTGTAAAACTCAGGGGCTTTTCTTTGGATAAAATGGATACCTGAAAGAAGAATTTGGTTTATGAGCGCCTTGTTGTCTTTAAGGTCCTTAATAAGGGCTATAGTAGGTATCTTTCTAAGAGGGTAATGTTTACTTAGAAAAGTACTCATTTTTAAAAGTGCTTTATTTGACTTTCCTGAAAAATCCAAAAGGATAACGTGAGGGAGGAACTTGTAAATGGAGTTTATAGATGCGCTAAGCTCTTCTTCTTCATTAAAATAATGATAGCAAGACTGAAAATTCAACTCAGGCTTGTTAATTTTACAATAGCTAATGAACTCCTGCAGATACCTAGGATCTTCTCCAAAATAAAGTACTTTTGCGCCCCAAGTTTCTTTAGGCATTAAGTTTTCCCCCGAAAAACTATTCTGCTTTGCGATTCTGTATCTAAAATAACTACGAAAAGATACCACCGCTCAATACTAAATTAAAACATCATTTTTTTACCACCTGCGCCATTTTCGTTCAAGTTTTATTGAAAAACCATATCTTTATTTCACGGATTTTTAGAAAAAACCTGCTAAATATCAATAAACTGGTTAAATTCAAGCCCTAACTGAATAATTGAAGGTTCATCGAGCCGCCTCTCTTCATTTTGGAGCCGACCTGATCTTAAGGACTTAACTATACCTTCTAGAGGTGGTGAATTTACAAAGACACCCTCAATAAAGTTAAAATGCAGTATTTGGTCCTTGAAAAAAGGAGTATTAGGGTTTTGAGCGGTAAGGAGAGTTGCTCCTTTTCGAGATATTTCTATAATTGAGCCTGTCATTTTACCACTTTTGCTAAGGTTTTTGCCTTCATTTATTGGTTCCGAGCTGGGCACTGAAGGAGTGAGTTGAGGCTCATCTCTTTCGCTTTCTTTAGAGGAGAAGTCTTCAAAGCTTTCAATGAGCGGGTCAAAAGCTTCGTCTACTTCTTTACCTTCTTGTTCTTGTTCTTGTTCTTGTTCTTGTTCATATTTTTTTCCCTCTTCTGTCCATTGGTCCCATTGGTCAGGAATAGGGAATTGATCCTTTGGAGTGAACTTTTTTTCTATGGTTTCAAATTCACTCGACTTCCAATGATAGGATTTAAGGGGTGTTCTGGGGTGTTCTCTTTTTTCAACTAGTAACGCTTCCCTAGGTATTTTTACCCAAAAAGAGTTATCATCACTATTTGAGATAAAGGAGGCTTTAAAAGTAAAACTATAAAAAGAGCTTCTAAAGTAAATGAAATCATCTAGAGATAGAGACTCTTCCTCAAGGAAACTATTTTGTGAGTGGTAATCATGAACTTCAACTTGAATATCTTCTTGATGCTTTTTTAAAATCTGTCCTGTTTTAATAAAGTTGTCTTTTCCTCTATTAGACTGCCAAATAATGAAAATTACCTGGCGGTCGATAGCTTCGTTGACGATTTCAGTAATTTCTTTTGGACATTCGCTTTTACTTAAACTTTTTAACATAAATTTCCCTACACTAGATAAATCTAAAGAGGCGTATGACGTCAATTAAACTTCTTGTAGGTCTTAATGAACTATAAAATAATTATGTAAGAAGTTGAGAAATGTCATGAAAATGCATGTAAAAAAGACTAAGTTAGCTATAAAGTTTACTAAAATTGACGCGCAGAACATTGATATTAGGCGTTAGTCTAGTAGCTTAGCTTATATTGAAAAGAAAGTTTTTTTAAACAAAGGCAAAAGTGTTGGATCCTAAAAAATTTTTAGAGCTTGTAAAAAGATTAGAACAAGAAAAGGATAAAAGGGAGCAATACTTTGAGAAGGAAGACGATGTCTATAGAGAGACATTTCTTAATGAAAACAATATTCTGGACTTCTTAAAACTCGCTGAAAAAGAAGCGAGAATGAAGGACAAAAATACAGCTAAAATAAATTATTTAGAACTTTACCAGCAGTATGAAGATAGGCAAAACGCCCTTTTTAGAAAAGATAGATTAAAGCATTCTCAGGGAAAGAAAAAAACAAGAAGCTCCTTTAGCTAAACTTTTTATTTGAAATAATGAATTATATAAAAAAACCACAACTTTCAGATATATATTATTTTTGCTCAAAATTGATGTCTAAAGATGAGCCAACTGATGATACTTTGGAAATAGTTCAATCTAATATTATTGATATGAGAAAAATGGGTTCTTTTTTAAAAAAAGAATGGCCTATTGATAGAAGATTAAACCCCAAGGAAGTCCTTGCAACAAAAGCAGCTTATTTGACCTACCACTTATACGAAGGAAATCATTTTTCTCAAAGAAAGTTTATTTTTTCCTTTTGGTGTGGGATGAAAATGATGGAGCAAAATGGAGCTAAATTGAATAAAGGACAGTTTTCTCGACAATTAAAAAATATGCTTAAGTTTTACTCCAGAAAGAAAGGTCCACTTTACTGTAAGTACCTTCTTAAACAGTTTTTCAGTAATACTTATTTAAAAAATGATACATTCAAATCTTTTGGACGTGTAGGGGAAGAGCTTCCCCGTTTAATTTAAATTGCCTTAAAGAATAATTATTCTCCCCTTCGATTTGGCATAACTCTATTTTTAATGAAGTTTTAAAACTATGGTCTTTGGGTAAGTTTAGAAAAATGCGGTCTTTGTCGCGTCTTTTCACTGAGCTTTTTTGACAATACTTTGCAAAAAAGAGGGGTCTAACCCATTTCTTACAATTAGTTGAGCTAGTTTTTATTGATTTTAAGCAGTGGGTATAGGGTACCTCTTTTTTACTTTGACTTATTTTCAAAGAACAGTTCTTCTTAGTCTTTTGGACAAGATCTATATGAAGGCCTTGGCAAGTTTCTTTATGGGATGATTGAATTATGCTACCTTTTTCAAACTTGTCTCTTTTGATATTTATTGTACTAAGAGATTTAAGCTTTTTGGATAAAAGCGCAATTTCAAAATGCTTTTTAGAAATCTCTCCATGAAGTGCCTTAATGATTTCATTATCGGTTGGAATATTAGTTGAAGTATTTTCCTTGTTTAAAAAAAAGTTTTTAACCTCTTTACAGGAACCTGAAATAACAATCATTAAAATCAAACCAAAATTCTTAAAGATATTGATATTTTTTTTCATATGTTAAGTCCCTTTTTGGGAGGTTTTTCTGTCTGCATATAGTTGAAAGAAATAGACACTTTAATTCATGGACTTTAGATTACTTAAATCGCTATTTAGGCACAAGAAATAAATGTATTTAAAATAGGATCTTTTAGGATGAATCATTTTTGTAATTTAAGAATCATTAAACTTATAATTATGATCCTTTTATGTGTATCTTGTGGTGAACAACGTTTAATTTACCTCTTTGATACAGATTTTAAAGAAGATGGAAACTTAAGCAACGTTATCGTTAATGATTTGAATTGGGTGGGTAGCAGTGACCCTAGGGTGGCATTGTTACTAATTCCAAAAAGTAGCTTATTCATGGGACGTTGTACTGGTTTTATGATTAGTGAAAAGTGGTTAATGACAAATAACCATTGTGTTAAAGATCAAAAAGAGGCCAGTGGTATAAAAGCCATTTTTGGTTACGACTCAAATAGTTCTTTCACTCCAGGCTTAAATAAACGGTCAGCAATATCGTGCGATAAAATTATAGCGACTGACAGTGAGCTTGATTTTTCAATCCTCGAATGTAATGGAAACCCGGGAAAAATATTTGGTTGGGTTTCTCTGGAAGAGCAACCTCCATCGATTGGGACTGCACTCTACATTATTCATCAAAATTGCGACTACTTTTCTAATGAAAATTGTTTTCCTACAAAAAAGAGGTCCATTGGAAAAGTTCTGGACAGTTCTCTATTCGGTGAAAAATTAGAAGAATCAGATAAATTTTTTCATGATGCAGATATTTTGCAAGGTTCATCAGGTGCTCCTATTTTTGATAAAAATTCAAAAAAGGTTATGGGACTTCTTAACGTTGAGTACAGAAGTGTTAATGATAATTACGATGGTCGCGGTCCTATGAATGGTGCTATTAAGATGTCATCAATTTTGGAATATTTAAAGAACGAATTTTTTCACCTTTACGAAGAATTATTTTCTAAAGGAAACGGAGCAAGATCTTTTTCTAAGGAAGATATAATCATTAAAGGTCGCTATGATTACCCGGACTTTGGTAATCATTATACTTTTTCTCTGGAGCTTGAGTTAAAGTCTTTTAGAGACTTTAATAATATTTCTAAGGTTAATTATTCATTTTTTCAAAGAGGTCAATTAAGAGTCATTAAAGCATTAAATAGAAAGCATTCTTTTAAAAAAGTTTTTTCAGTACCAAATTCTATTTTTGAAGGGTTTATTGAAGTTTATTTAAAGGATGGCAATAAAATAAAAAAAGAATTTCGGTTTCAAGCAAAAAATATGCTTCCTAATAGGAATGACCAAGGTTTTGAGCTTGATAAAATTTTTGTAGACTACAATATAGTTTACGATAAATTGATGGATCGCTTTATCTATTCGATCAAATTGTTAGGCCAGAGCAAAAGCCTCGAGGAAATAAAGTCTGTTAACTACTCTCTTTTATCAGATCCAAATGCCAGAATAGATAAGGAGGAGGGCCCTTTCCACACAAGACTTGTTACGACTAAAAAAAGTCATACACTACTTATCTTACTAAAATTAAAAAATGGTTCACTCGAAAAAAAAGAAATTCAATGTGATGTTCCTTATAAGATCCTAGAGGAGAGAAGGATCTATAAAGAAAAGGAAAACCAATCTTCAATCAAGGTAGGGGTCAGGGTAAAAAAAGATCAAGGTCTTCTTTATTTTTTTGAGCGACCTGTATTTAAATTTATGGTTTATTTAAATGCATCAAAAAGACATCTTTCAGAAATAGAACGCGTCGATTACTTCTTTAAGGATTCATGGGATCACAGGGAGCGAAAAATAACTTCCTTTCGTAGTGATTTTAAATTTAGAACACGAGTCTTTAGTACTCTTAATAGATCTCTATTAATTTATAAGACAATGATTACTTTTAAGAATGGTAGAGAAAGGGTTCTTAAAGGGGTCAGTCTAAGCGATTTTAAAGACTTTCCCCTTTAGAAAAGGAGGTAACTTTTTTAGTTAAATTAGAGAAGAATAACCATTCCAAAGTTGATAGACCTCATTTTCGCTTTTTTAATAAGGTCAACGTGGTTTTGAAACTCTACGTTTGGTGATGCTGCTGAATCCCCTTGCTGCCAAGAGTAATTAACAAAAGCATTCAGGCCCATAGATTCATTAAAGTAATATTCAGTGCCTACTCTTAATCCCCAAAATAATGAGTCAAAAGAAACTTTCATTGGGCTACTATAATAACCAGCTTCATTTAGGCTCATATCTTTTTTAAGGCTCATTTGATTTAGGCCAATATTCACACCCAAATATGGTCTCAAGTTGTTTTTTGAAATGATAAAGATCTTAGGACCAATTTCAAGTCCAAGTTTGCTTAATTTTGTCCCTCTAAGGTCATTCCAGCTATGTGTTTCTAAAGAATCTGGGAGGTTTACGTTAAAGTAGTTTAGCCCTATGGATACGGACAAAAAAGGATTAACTGCTGTTTCAAGGTTCCCTCCAATAACCATATCACTTTGGTATTCGCCGAGGGATCCTTTTAAATGTGATACGCCGAAATAGGGAGAGAATTTCATTCTGCTTAGAAAAGGATTTGGTGTTGCAAAGTAAGGCCCTTCTTTTTCTTCATCTAAAGGGTAATTTTGATGAATTGCAGTTGAGACATTTGTTGTGCGAACTCTAAATCCGTTTTGATCACCTTTGATGTTTCTGAAAGCCTTTTTTATTTTGCCTGAAAGCTTCCTCTCTTCGCCTAGGCGGATATTTTCGATTTCATTCTTTATAGTTCTGTCGTTTCTTGCCTCTAGCTTTTTTCTCTGGCCTCTATAATCGTTAGAGTATCGATGACCCCTTTCTTTTCTCTGTTTGCCTACCTCAATGGGTGAAGAGGTGTATGTGTAGGTCTTATAGTTACCGTGGGAGTTTTCGGAAAAAATAATAAATGCAAGGGATAAGGAAAGGAATAATCTCAAGTTGTTCATAGGAATATTCTCTCTTAGATAAATTTTGAATTATTAGTTTTTTAACTTATAGTGTTGCTTTCTTATCTCCAACTATAAGTCTTGTGACCAGTATGGAGGAATTAATGGGAAATTTAATGTCATGAGTTTCATAAGAAAGAAACAAAAAAATGATGGATTTCAGCCAAAGTTTACAAAATAAGTTGATATTAAACATAAATTTTATTTATCTTTTGGGTTTCGGTGTAATGTATTATTTTTAGTCAACTGTTTAAACTTTATCCACTTCCTTGATACTTTTTAAAATGCTTGTTTTCTCTGTAGAGTAATTTCAACATTTTGTTAGCCTTTGCGCTTTGTGTCTTCTTGGCATGGGAATTGCTTATAAAGAGGCAAACGATCATTGATGATTCATTAGGAAATCATCAAACGCAGGGGGAAATCTATGAAACAATGGATGAAATTAGGACTTATAGCGTCCATATTAACAGCATCAACAGGTGCATACTCTTTTCTAGAAGACTCTTATCATCAAGAAGATTCTTATGAAAATGATAGAGTTGAAAGGTCTTACGAAAGTTCTTATGACCACTACGAAAATGAGGATAGCTTTGAAGAAAGGCCTTCTGAAGTAGAAAAGAGGATCATTAGAAGAAAAAGAAGAAATGTTTTCAGACCAAGAGTGAAAAGTAGAGTAAGACTTGAACAAGTCGAGACTAAAGTAGTTTTAGAAGACGAAAAAGTTTTGAAAACAAAGAACTTCTACACAAGTCCCGTAGGAGCGGTTTTTGGCTCTTTTGAACTAGGTGCCGATTTCAAATTAACAAGAAAAACTTCTTGGGGTTTAAAGACTTCATTTTTAAATTCATCAATTGAGAACTCAGAAAGTGGAGACATTACCGATCTAATCGGACAATCGGTTGGTTTAAGATACAACCTTTTCTTTAATGGACCGGCTTTCACTGATAGTTTCATTCTCCAGACAGAAGTTGGAATGATGAGAATAGACGCTACAAACCTAACAAAATTTGAAAACAATGACCTGAGCGGAATTACTAAAAAGTCATCTTTTTATGGAAATTTAGGAGTTGGTTATGGATGGTTTTGGAATAAGTTTAACATTCAGGTTTTAGGTGGGGTTCAGTATTTCTCAGAAGAACTAACACCTGAGGTTAAGCACGCTTTACTTCCTGGAGAAGAAGGTGTTCTTCCTTGGATGGGACTAAACCTTGGTGTTTCACTATAATTAAAAGATAAAATAAAAAAATAAGAAATAAAAAAAGGGTG
>DKQD01000205.1:0-14712 GCA_002474345.1 Bacteriovoracaceae bacterium UBA7317 | reverse complement strand
CACCCTTTTTTTATTTCTTATTTTGTCTTTGTAAATGCAAAGTTTAATAAGTTTTTTTAGTATTTCTACCAGCAGGTTTTCTGTTTTGGAAAGATTTTTTTCCTGCTCTATCACCATTTCTATTGTCTGTTCTACCTCTTGAATCTCTTTTTCCTTGAGGATCATTTGGTGTTTCACCCTGGTTGGGAATATGTTTAACTGTTCGACCAAAATAGCGCCTGTACATTCTTTGTTTAGAGCTCTCACTTTGAGCAGTTCTTCTTAGATCATCTGGTATCATATGTTTGTCAGCACAGGAAACACAGATCCATTTGGCGTGCAGAATAGCTGGATTTTTATGCTCAAAAAGCTCAACATCGGGAAGAATCATCCTACAAACATCACAAGTTGTTCTCTGCTTGTGATGGGTGTGAGTCTTTTTTCTAGGTTGGTAAGTTTTCTCTTCCCTCTTTTTAAAAGTTCTTTTTGGCTTCTCAGGCTTATTAGTTGCCTTAAAACCAGCTTTCTCTAGAGCATCTTTTAGGCTCATAACGGCACTTTCCCCTATAGCTCAATATAGAGCTGACTGTTAGAATTTTAGTTCAAATTAGTGATGCATCTTAATATATGGAACTAATTTTGCCAACTTCAGACGCCCACTAAGTCGAACATAATAGCTGGAAAATGCTACCTCCTAACATGATATGCTTTGGGCTGGCAAAAGGCTTGGATTCCTAAAAATGATAAAGTTGACCCTAAGCCAGAGTTTTTTCTACCAGACCACGGAAGAAATGGTGACACTCTGTCACAGCAATTGAGATAGCCGGTTCCTGAATTCACCTTTTTCAGGATAGAGCGTCCTCTTTCTTCATTAGAACAATAGACGCTTGATGTTAAGCCATAGGGTGTGTCATTCATAAGTTCGATTGCCTCTGAGTCGCTTTCGACCATCTGAACTCCAATGACAGGACCGAAGCTTTCTTCTTTCATGATATTCATTGAATGATCAACATTTTTGAGAATTGTTGGTTTGAAAAAATAACCTGGGCCCTTGGGAACTTCTCCTTCGAAGAGGATTTTGGCACCTTTATTAATGGCATCTTCAACCTGTGCTTTAAGAAATCCAACCTGGTCCTTTCTTGTAAGGGGTCCTTGAGTTGTTTCTGGCAAAAGAGGGTCTCCAACTTTAAGCTTTTGGGCAGCGCTTTTGAATTCATCTAAAAAGGTGTTGGCCACATCTTTCTGGACATAAACTCTTTCGACTGAACAACAACTTTGACCGTTATTATAAAACGCTCCTTCTAAGACGGAGCCTGCTACCTGAGCGGTATCTTTGATTTCATTTGTGACATAAAGAGGGTCTTTGCCACCAAGTTCAAGGCCTACTGGAATGAGATGCTTGGAAACTTCATTGTGTATACTAAGGCCTGTTTTATAAGAACCAGTAAAGAAGATACCATCTAAGGGAAGGTTCAATAGCTCTTGTCCGACGGTCCTTTCCCCGATGGCAACGCCAAAAGAATTTTGGGGAAGGCCTATATCATTGAAGATTCTCTTTATTTCTAGCGCTGTTAGAGAAGTGTACTCAGAAGGTTTGTAAAGAACCGTATTACCGCAAATAAGACCTGGAATAAAGACGTTAACACCAATAAGATAAGGATAATTCCAAGCTGAAATATTCCCAATAACTCCTAAAGGCTCAAACTCTATTTCCTCTCCCATGCTCCCACTTTTTGAAAGATTTAAGGATTTTAAAGTTTCTTCCGAGTTTTTTAAAAAAAATTTTATTCTTGAATTGGCCCCTCTAATTTCATTAATCGATTCGTTGAGAGGTTTCCCCATTTCTTTTGTCAAAACTTCAGCGCAATGTTTTTCTCTCTTTTTTAGTTCCTCGGAAAATTTTCGAATATATTCAAGCCTCTCTTTTAAAGGAAATTCTGCCCAAATGGGTTGGTAATTTTTTAAAGATTGAAATGTTTCCTTTAATTCCTGGGGGCTTGTTTCGGAAACATCGAACTCTTCTTCAGTGGTTGGGTTTTTGCACTTCATTCGCTTTTCCTTTTTCTTAGCGCTTCTGCTTTTTCTAGAAAACTTTGGAGAATGGGGGTAGGGTCAATGACCTCATCTTTTAGTGTTTCAGAAAACTCCGGGTGCCACTGAACGCCAAGTATATAAGATTCTTCAAACTTCTCGTAACTGATGGCCTCCACTAATTTATCAACAGGGCAAATGGCTTCAACTTTAAGGTTCTTGCCAAGTTTCTTTACACCTTGGTGGTGAACAGAATTAACTGTGACATCTTGCTTTCCATCGTATAGAGAAGAGAGAACACCCTCTTTTGAAAGAGAAATGGGGTGTTTGACTTTATCATACTGTTCCTGACTTCTGTGGACGAGAGGCGTTTTTGTTTCCAATATGAGGTCTTGATAGAGAGTACCCTTGAAAAAGACATTGATAAGTTGCATACCTCTACAAATTCCCAAAACAGGCTTTTTATTCTTGTAGGCAAAGTCGAGAACTTTAAGTTCAAATTTATCTCTATAGGGGTCTCCAGGCCAACGTTCTTTATCAACGGGCTCTTCACCATAAGTAGTGGGACAAATATCGCTGCCACCTTGGAAAATAAAGCCATCCAGTTGTTCTAAAAACCTTTCGAGGTGTGGTCCTTTTAAGTCTGGGATAAGAATAGGCATACACCCCGCTGATCCAACGTAAGAGGCCATATCTTTTTCTATATAAACGAGAGACTTCTTACTAAAGACTTTTCTTTCTGGGTCTGGATAAAGAAAGCATGGAGTTAGTCCAATTTTAAGCATTTTTACTTCTCCCCATGAAGTGCATTTTTATAGATTATTCTAAAATCAAATTCTGTTACAGTTTTAGGGTTTGATTGATGGCACACATCTTTATGAGCAAGTGCCGCAAGCTTTTCAATATCATTTTCCTTAATACCTTGACTAGAAAGTGAGTGCGGGAGACCTAGCTTTTGATTGAGTTCAGAAATGAAATTAATGAATCCTCCCGATGATGAGTCCTCTAGTTGAATATGCTTCGAGAGGAATTCAAACTTTTCTTTGCAGCTATTAAGGTTAAATTCTAAACCATATTTTAGCATAATAGCATTTGCCAGGCCATGATGAAGGTCAAAAACAGTGGACAGCGGATGGGCCGTGGAGTGAACGACTCCTAGTCCCTTTTGAAAAGCTGTAGCACCTATTAGGGCGGCCATCATCATTTTACTTTGGGCCTCTAGAGAAGGTCTATGAGTTGCTTCTTCCAGAGACTCTTTTATGAGTTTAATCCCTTCAAGGGCCAAACCGTCACAGAGAGGGTTAAAGCCTTTCGCTAAAAATGCTTCTATATTGTGTGTTAGAGCATCCATTCCCGTTGCTGCAGTAACATGGAAGGGGAGATCCAATGTAAGTTCAGGGTCTGCAAAAACAGCTTTTGCCATAAGTCTTGGAGAAAAAAGAATCTTTTTTTCTTTTGTTTCATTATCAGAGATGACAGTACTTCTCCCAACTTCACTTCCTGTGCCACTTGTTGTGGGAATGGTCACAAAATAAGGAATATTTTCAGTGACATGTTTGTCTCCACCTATAGAGTCTTCAAAATCGAAGAGGTCTCGTTCATGATAGGCTTTAAGGGCTATCGCCCTTGCCACGTCCATGGATGCCCCTCCGCCAAGACCTATAATGGAGTCACACTTCTGATCGTGATAGTTTTTCACACCAGATAAAACATCTGACTTGATGGGGTTTTTGTGAATTTCGTGATGGCCTACGGGTTTTAGGCCCTCTTTTTCCAGAGTTTTAAAAATTTTTGAAAACAGAGGAAGTTTAGAAAGCCCCTCATCGGTAACTAGTAAGGGGTTCTTAAGACCCTGATTTTTTAGATGCTCGCCTAGTTTTTCGACTATTCCGGGACCGAAAAAGATTTCAGTAGGAAAATGATAATTATAATGCTCATTCCAGTTCATTTATAATTCCCTTTAGAATGTTTTTAAATGATTTCAAAATACCTTTTCAGCTCCCAGTCTGAAACAGAGTTTAAATGCTCATTCCATTCCCATTCTCTGGATTTTGTAAAGTGCCTAACAAAGTTTTCTCCAAAGAGCTCAACTGCTAGTTTAGAGCTTTTCATTTTTTGGGTTGCTTCCCCGAGGTGCCTGGAAAGGGTTCCATTTTGTGTATTTGTATAACCATTTCCTTGAGTTGCCGGTGTTTTTAGGGGGATTTTATTTTTTATTCCATAGAGACCCGAAGCCAAGGAAGCTGCCATGGCAAGATAGGGGTTGGCGTCTGAGCCAGGAACTCTCATTTCCAGGCGAGTGGCCTTTGAGGACCCTGGAATGGCCCTTAGAGCACAGGTCCTATTATCTATCCCCCATGTCAATGTTGTTGGTGCCCAAGCACCTTCTGTGAGCCTCTTATAGCTGTTTATTGTGGGGGCATAAAGAGGAAGAATTTCAGGCAAGCAATGAAGAACTCCTGCAATATAGTGCTCCATTATGGGGCTCATTTTGTTTGGTTTATTAGGGTCAAAAAAGATATTTTTATCATCTTTCCAAAGGCTTTGGTGAAGGTGTCCGCTACACCCAGGGTAATCATCACTCCATTTTGCCATAAAGGAAGGAATAATACCGTGAAAATGGCCTATTTCTTTAAGACCTGTTTTAAAGAGGATGGCCCTATCAGCTGCTTCCAAGACATCATTATAAAGAATCGCCGCTTCATAAACTCCAGGGCCTGTTTCTGTATGAATTCCTTCAAGAGGAACCTTAAAGAGCCCCATGAGGTCGAAAATATCGTTAATAAATTCTCTGTTTCTGCTTGCCCGAATCAGGGAGTATCCAAACATTCCACGAGTGATTGGCTTTGGATCATGAAAGCCTGCATCGTTGATATCCTCAGAGTTTTCTCTAAAATTAAACCATTCAAACTCTTGAGCGAATTGTGGAGAATAGCCGAGATCAGTAGCTTCTTTTTTAATTTTCTTAAGAAGTCCTCTTGGACAAATATTAAGTGACTTACCATCGTTGTCCGTTAGATCTGCGAGAAAAAAAGGAACGTCATCGTCCCAAGGTACAGTTCTATAAGTTGAAAGATCTATTCTTGCAGGGTTGTCGGGATATCCTGTGTGCCAACCTGTAAAATCAGATTCATCTCCATTTTCATAGCATTTGTCATTGATATCCCAACCCAGGATCACATCACAAAAACCAAAGCCACTTTGAAGAGCAGATTTAAATTTATTGATGTGAATATATTTACCTCTTAAAATGCCATCTATATCACTGACGGCCAATTTAATTTTGTTAATTGAGGAATCTTCAAATTCTTTTAAAATGTCATTTTGATCCATTTTTTGATCCTTTTTTTTTAAATTTAGCTGAATGATAATGCCTTTTTATTTTTTCTATAGAGAAAAATTTCAAAACCCAAAAAAGGTATGAAAAGGAGAAGTAGGAATATAAAAAAGAGGCCAGGGTTATATATGGCCAGTGAAATAAGGCATAAAAATGAAAGAGCGAGAGCAATGAAAGGGACAATAGGATAGGCCATTACTTTAAAGGGACGCTCCATTTTTGGGTGATCCTTTCTTAAGCGGAAAAGGCTCACCGTAGAAATAACATAAAGAGTAAGAGCTCCAAAGCAAGCGATTGTAATAATTTCTCCTGTTTTTCCAGTCAGGAGAGAAACAATACCAATCATCATATTAAAAATAAGGGCGTAAATTGGGGTTTTTGTTTTTTCTCCAATTTTACCAAGAAAGGAGGGGGCGTAGCCAACTCTTCCAAACTCAAAAGTCGCTCTGCCTGCAGCTAAAATAATTCCGTGAAAGCTTGCAACGAGTCCGAAAACTCCTATAGCAACGACAGTTTTAATTAGGCTTGGACTGAGTCCAGGAACTTTTGAAAGAGCAAGAGGAAGAGGTGCATCACTTGCTTCAGTTGCCCCACTAGGGAAAACAACTGCTTGCCAACCCGAAACACCAACAGAAGCAAAATAAGTAACGACACACAAGATGACTAACGTAAACAGGGCCCGATTAAAGCCAAGAACGATGTTTTTTTGTGGATTTTTTGTTTCCTCTGCAACATTAGCAAGGCCTTCAATGGCAAGAAAAAACCAAATGGCAAAAGGGAGGGCCTTAAAAATACCACTAACTCCATTTGGGAGAGAGTTTTGCTGAAAAGATGACCATTCAAAATGGGGAAGAGTGAGTGAACTAAAGAGGATGAGGCCGATGACAGCAATAACAGTGATTAAAAGTTCAAATGTTGCGGCCAATTGAACCCCAAGAATATTGATAAAGGTAAAAATAAAATAGGATCCTATGGCGAAGACAAGCGTATTTGTTTCAGGAAAGAGTGTGTTTAGGTAAGCTCCAATAGCAAATGCAATAGCTGGTGGTGCAAAAATGAATTCTATATTTTGGGCCATGCCTCCAATAAAACCCCACCTAGGCCCTAAAGCCTTGTGAGCGTAAATAAAGGCACCACCTGCCTTTGGAAGAGAGCAGGCCAGTTCTGTATAACTAAAGGTGAAAGTTGAATACATTATGATGACGATAAAAGTGGCTATGGCCATCCCTAATGTGCCGCCTTCTGGGAGTCCCAGGTTCCAACCAAAATACATACCTGAAATAACGTAGCCGACACCAAGACCCCAAAGCATAAGAGGAGTGAGGGTTTTTTGAAGTGCAGGTTGTTTTTGATTATCCAAAGTTAATCTCCTTTGAATTCCATAGGTGCCTTAATTTGTTGTGAAAAAAAATTTCCACCATCATAAAAGAATTATCAAAACACTGTCTTTTTTTTATTTATTTTTTTTGTAATTTTTTTGAAAAATTTCTTTGGGAATTTTTTGAATTTGATTTTCAATCATTTTGTCAAAAGCTTCGATGAGAGGCAAAAACTTTTCATCGTCCTTTTCCAGAAAACTGAGGGTTTCGTAAACAGCTTCTAATGTAGAAAGTGCCTCAGAAAAAGGTTGTTTTCTAATTGTGTAGCGCGAAGTTTTACCTGGATTCAGCTTTACTGAGGGAAGATTTTTTAAAATAGGGTTTTTGTGAAGAAGCAGTTTGGACTTCCTCCATGTTCCGTCGACAGCAATGAGCCTCATTTTGCTTCTTTCTTCTAAAGGTAGTGAGTCAATTGATACTGCTTCATCAGTGGGAAAAAGAAGATAATTTTTTTTGTTATCTAAAAAAAGAACATCATTCAGAAAATGTTCCTCGAAATTTTCTCCAGTATGTAAAGAACAATTTTTGAGAGAAAGGTCCAAAATTTTGGCAGTTCCAAGAGCATGTTTTTTTTCAGATACGTGTTGAAAGATAAGGACATCATTGAGATTATTAATCTTTTTTATGAAAGAGCATAAGCAAGTTTTGAGTGGTTTTTCACAGGTGTTACAATAAAGTCTAGTCATGAGGACTTAGCCTATCATTTTTTTTGTGCAGAGACAAATGAGGTTTTTTATGGAATTTAAGACGGAACTTATTTTTAGACTCCTTGTCGCCCTTTTCCTTATATATGTGGTCGGTAAAATAGCTGCGACTTTTATAAGAGGTTTTTTTACTGATTTTTTCAACGGTTCTGGAAAAAATAAAATCGATATCGACCAAATGATAAAAAAACAAGTTCGAATTTTGAAAGAAGCACAGGTAGCCCAAGGAAATGATCTTAACCATGAAAACGGGTTGGACGAGAAGGGAAGTAAAAAGTTTAAAACAAATACTGAAAAAAAATATCATATGAGACTAGAAAAACTAAAAGAAAACTCTAGTAAAGTGGATGAAAAAAAAGATTTAGAAAAGGTTATGGTCTTTTTTGATAACCTCCAATGGGGAGAGGGAATCTTTTTTAATAAAATAAAAGAAAAAATGGAAAAGAAATTCCATACTTCTACTAATTTAAATGAAATATCAAGGTGGTCGCATACTCTTCTTCGAGAAGAGCTTTTCCTTTTTAAAAAAGATGGAAAACTACTTTCAATTAATGAAATTGAACGGCTCATTGAGAATGGTCTTTTTTTAAAGAAAGGTTTTGAAGAAGCGAAAAAACGAAAAGGAAAACTTATTGGTTATTTAGCTAATTCAGAAGGTCTCCAAAGAATTGAAATCTTGAGAGGATTGGAATATTTTTACCTTAAGAATTTAAAAGATTTTAAGAGTGGTGGAGAAGAAAAATTAATACCTCTTTTGTTAAAAAAAGACTTTATCGAGAAGTCAAATTTGGAAGTACTGGCTCAAAAAAAATTAGATAAAATAACGATGAACTTGTTAGTAAATAGAAAAAGTGATTCGATCGTACCTCTTTCAAGTTATATTAAAGAAATCAGTGAATATGCTCATATGTTCTCTTGTTTAAATGAAATTCCTAAACCAAAAGGAGGGTTAGATATTAAAGTGGCCCTTGAGATGTTTAATTTAAGTGAAAATTGTACTCTTAATGAAGTTAAATCAGTTTATAAAAGGCTAGCCAAATTAAAGCACCCGGATAGGCTTTCAGGACTAAAAATACCTGAAAAATATATTTCGTTGGCAAACCATAATTTTTCTAATCTCCAGGATGCTTATAAAATTCTGACTAATTTTAAGAAAAAAGATCATTCTACTAAAAACCAGCAGGGCTGATAAAATTCAATAAATTTTATCGAATTTAGGTTGAGACTTTGATATATGGTAAACTACCCAGATACCTAAACAACTTTTCTTAATGAAAAGTTTAGGAATTAAGATTAGAACATCATCGCTCTCCCTTCTAAACTTGATATTTATTCTTATAATAAGCCTATTTTTAACAGCGAACCCAATGGGCAACGAGGTTGAATTAGGTTCTATCAAGAGGGTCTCTTATCAAAAAGGAAAGTTTTATAAAGTCACCGTTTCTAAGGATGTCCAAAAAATTATTCAAAAAAGTGTGAATGCCATTTCAAAAAAGTCGGGATGGTTAAAAAAATATATGAAAAACTTAGGGGAAGCTGAAGCCATACCTTGGCATAAAAATCTAGGAATTACCAAAGAGGAGTATGAGTTTTTAAGGAAGGAAAGTTATGACCATTTTTCATTAGAGGAGTATGGGGAAACTATAGTGTCTGTAGGTGTAGATGAAGATGAATATAAAGTTAAGATAGAAGGCCCTTCAAGTTTAGAGTTTAATTTTAATATATCAAGGGACTTAAAGCGGATGACTATGAAAGGTTTTAAATCTGAAGGGCGATTTGATGAAAGAGGCCAATTAATGGATTCTTTGGTTAGGGGAGATGGGATAAGGTGGAAGGTTTATGACATTTATGAACTCAATCTATCTAGGCTGACAGGTAAGTATTCAGAAATTACCTATCTTGAATTGGAAAATAAAAAGGAGTGTGCTTTTAGTATAAAAATTAAAGGTGCGAATGAAGGTGTGGTTATTCTTAATTACCATTTTATGATTAAGTATCCCTGCATACAACAAATTTGAGTTATTAAAGGTAATCTTCCAAATCTTTTGCTTTTTCAATACCGATAATTTCAATATCAAATTTCTTGTAGAATTCCTCAGACGCTTTTTTGGAAGTAATAACTTTTTTATAACTTAGTTGTTGGATTTCTTTGAGGTGAACCTCAATTTGAGAGCAAGACCTTACTTCACCCGTAAGTCCTACTTCCCCCAGGAAAATAACTGAAGAATCAATTGGTTTTGATTTAAATGAACTAAGAATGGAAGCTATTAAGCTTAAATCGCCTTCTCTTCCTCTTAATTTTAAACCACCAACAACATTAATATAAAAATCCTGATCACTAATTGATAGGTCAAGATATTTTTCTATAACCGCAATAAGCATGGAAAGTCTATTTGAATCAACTCCTTGAGTTGTTCTTCGTCCATTTCCAAATTTATTATTCGTGACGAGTGCTTGAGTTTCAACTATTATTGGCCTTGTTCCTTCTAGTATGCAGGTAAGGCTCCTTCCGTAGGATTTTTTTAGTTGTTCTTCAAGGAAGTATTGTGAAGGGTTTCTAACTTCATTTAAACCTTTTCCAGTCATTTCAAAAACTCCCACTTCATTTGTATTTCCAAACCTATTCTTGATAGACCTTAATACTCTATAGTTCCCAAATTGATCTCCTTCAAAGTAAATGACTGTATCTACCATATGCTCTAGAATTTTAGGGCCAGCAATGGAACCTTCTTTTGTAATATGACCAATGATAAAGCATGTGATATTGAAACATTTTATAGTGTTCATCAATTCGTAAGTGACATCGCGTATTTGCGAAATTGTTCCTGGTGGAGAAACTAAATCTGCTGAAATAGTTGTTTGAATGGAATCAATGACAAGAAATTTAGGTTTTATCTTATGTATATGGGTTTTTATTTTTTGCCAATGAGTTTCATGGTAAATAAATAAATTTTTAGCTTCTATATTAAGACGCTTGGCCCTAGATCCTATTTGTTCAATAGATTCTTCTCCACTAATATAAAAAAAACTGTCGTCTTTTTGCTTGTTTGAGAGATTTCCTATAACTTTTGTCAAAAGAGTTGATTTTCCAATCCCCGGCTCACCCCCGATAAGTGTGAGTGATCCTTGAGTAGCACCTCCGCCTAATACTCTATCAAACTCTCTAATTCCTGAAAGTATACGGCTGTTTTCTTTAAAAGAAATTTCTTCCAATCTTTTTGGGCTTTCATTCTCTTCTATTGAAGGGTTTTTATTTTCAAATAAGCTTCCAATTTCAGCTGAGTAAATATTTTCCTCTAGGGTGTTCCACTCTTTGCATTCAGGACATTGTCCTGTCCACATTGCTGACTCAAAATCACAATTTTGACAAATGTAAATTTTCTTTGACTTCTTTTTTTTCATAAAAAAGTTTCCTTCGAAAAAGCGTTAAAGAGCAGATGTGGGCTAATCTAAATTATCTGAAAAGTTATTATCGACTAGAAATGTTAAAGCGGTTTGCCTTTTTGAACTATCAACTTGCTTTGCGGCCATGGAAAGAGCCTTTCGGCTGCCTACAAAAATGAGCCTTTTTTTTGCCCTGGTTAAGCCAGTATAGATGAGGTTTCTAAAGAGCATTTTAAAGTGTTGGGTGGAAACTGGAATAATGACGGCTTCAAATTCACTTCCTTGGGATTTATGAACTGTGATTGCATAAGCTAAAGACATCTGAGTAATGTCACTTTTCTCATAATGGACTTCTTTTGATGTTTCTCCAGCTTTATATAAAACTAGACACTGACCTTCGGTTGCGTCGATATTTAATATTTTGCCGATATCCCCATTAAAGACTCCTAAGTCATAATTATTTTTAGTCTGAATTATTCTATCTCCCTCTCGAAAAATACGGTCTCCTATTTGAATAGTCTTTTTTTCGGTTGAGGGAGGGTTAACTGAATTTTGAATAACTTTATTAAGGTTAGAGGTTCCAAGAGTTCCCCGAACTTGAGGTGAAAGTATTTGAATTTCTATGTTAGTTCCTAAAAATTTTGGAAGGGTTTTTGTATAGAGCCTTTTAATCGTATCCACAGCTGTCATTCCATAATTTAGAGAGCTGTAACGCGGAACTTTTTTAAGGATATTTTTGAGTTCCTCAACTTCGCTGCAAGCTTTGGTAAACTTATTAAAATCGATGTGAAGAAATTTTTTTGGAACAACAAAAGTTGAAAAGTCTTCGAGATTTTTTGTAAAATTTTTTTGAAGAATCAGTTCTTGGTTGCTTTCTTGTTTTTTGAGGATTCCTACTGTCTTATCTTCACTTTTAATAACAGAAGAAACATCTGAATTAATAATTTGATCAACAGTTTTTTTAGCTTTCTGAATGAAGTTTAGTTGTTCTTTTGTTGCCTCTTCAGAGTCAATAAAAAGACAGTCTGATTTAGACTGCCAAAGGGTAGGATTTTCAAGAGGAGTCTCAATATTAGGTGCAATGCCTTGATTAATCTTATGAGCATATTGAATAATATTAGATTCCTTTGCTTGTCGGAACACTTGTGTGAGTTTGAATTGAGGTATATTTGGACTTCTCAAGAGGTCGTGAAGGACATTTCCAGCTCCAACTGAGGGCAGTTGATCTGGATCACCTATGAAAAGTACCTGCATGGTTTTTGGAATGGCCCTTAATAAAGCCGCCGCTAAATGAACATCCAGCATAGAAGTTTCATCTATAATTATAAAGTCACCTTGAAGAGGGTCTTTTTCATCTTTTTTAAAACCCCCCTTTTCAGGAGAAAAGGAGAGAAGTCTATGAATAGTTCTCGCCTCCATTCCTATAACTTCACCCATTCGTTGAGCCGCTCGACCAGTTGGTGCGGCCAAAACTATGTTCTTTTTCATAGCGATTAATAAAGCAACAATCACTTTAGTTGTTGTGGTTTTTCCACAACCTGGTCCACCTGTTAAAATTGAAAAATATCTTTGAACGACACCGTAAACACTATTTTCTTGTTCCTCACTTAAAAAGAATTGATTGTGTTCACAATATCTCTTGACCCAATTTTTAATTTTTTCAATAGGAAGGGACAAACTCTCTTTAGAGTGGAAACTTACTTTGTCTGCTATATAATTCTCATCATAATAAAGAGAACACGCGTAATAACAATCCTGGATATCATCCCCTGAAGAGACTTGCCTGAACGAAATTTCTTTATTTATAATTAAGTTTTTTATTTCAACTTCAATTAACTCTTCTTTCTCTAAACCTAATAATTCTTTTGTTTGATTTATAATTTGATTTTTGGAAAGAAAACAATGACCAGATTCACGTGCATTACCAAGAACGAATTGGATTCCAGCTTGGATGCGTTCCATACCTTCTGGGGGTATACCCATTTTTATAGCTATTTTATCTGCAGAAAAAAAACCGATACCGTAAATATCTTTTGCCAGGCAGTAAGGGTTGTCTTTGACTTTACTGATGGCCTTATCTCCATAGGTTTTATAAATTTTAACCGCAAAAAGTGTGCTTATTCCGTACTGTTGGAGGAATAGCATAACGTCTCTTATCGCCCTGTGATCTTGCCAAGACTTTTTTATTGTAGATAATTTCGCACTAGCGATGCCGGGAACACCCATCAACTCGTCAATAGGACCTTCAAAAACACTTAAAGTCCGGTTTCCAAAATGAGAGACGATTTTTTTTGCTGTTTTTGGACCCACTCCTTTGATGAGACCAGAGCCTAAGTACTTTTCTAATGCTGCTATTGATGAAGGCTTTTTTTCAAGTATTCTTTCAGCTTTGAATTGCTTCCCAAACTTTTTGTGGTGGTCCCAATGTCCAAAAAATTGGAGGCTTGATCCAGCAAATACTTTTACTTGATGGACGATGACAGCAATGAGCTCTTGGGAGTTATCGAATGACTTTACTTTTAAGACAGACCATCCGTTTTCCTCATTATGGAAGGTCACCCTCTCAACAGTCCCTGAAAAGCTCTCTTGTGGCGTAATTTGCGACAAAGGGATTCCTTCTTTTACAAACAAGCAGTTTAGCTTGATGTTTATAGCAATATGAAAAAAAGAATGCACTAAAAAAGAGTTATTTAAGTAATTAGAGCATAGTAAAGGCTTGTTTTTTTTCATCTTTAAAATTTTTTTTGTCCAATCTGAGAGTCATTAATTAAAAACAATGAAATGGTCTTAAAATAAGGGGTATGGGACTTTTTTAGAGAGAAGATTATGAATTTAGAAAGTTCAAAGCCTGCAATATTTATGGAGGAAAAGTTCGAAGGCGAGGGCTTATTTATTTTACATTTTCCAGATGTATGCCTTTCTTGCGGGAGAAGCTTTCAAAATAGTAAAGATTTTTTGGAAAATACTTTCTTGCTTCCGCAGGAGACATATTTTGATGCAAATACAAATAATGTGGTCGATCATAGAAACTGTGGCTGTGGTGAGACTCTCATTTTAAGAAGAAAGAATAGAAGAGATCAAACGAAAAAAGGGAACCAAAAACGTCAGGCGTTTCAAAACCAACTGATCTTTCTCGCTAAAAATGGGGTACCTATTGAAAGGGCACGGACTATATTAATGAGGGGCAAAAAAAATAACCGTTGATTTTTTTCTGGTGTCAAATTGACTGCTTAAACTACAAAATTCTATCTTAATAAAAATAATATTTTACTTTTCTTCTTTTTACCTTTTAAGAATTAGTTATGTAAGATATTGATTTTAAAGAGTTTTTTATCTCTGTTTTCTTTCCGTGAATCAAATTTTTGTTAAAGTAAGAAGGTTTTTATTTTTTCTTCTTTATAAAGTTTTTCTGTTGGTTTTTTTCTTATTAAGTTAAAAGAGATTAATGAAAATTCTTAAGGAGGAATGATGAAACAATCATTTAAATTCCTCATTGCCTTCTCTCTTTTTTTTGGCAGTTTTTCTTATGCAGCTTACGCATCGAATGCTGCAAAAGCTAATAAAAATGAGGGCGGAGTCAGTGGGGAAAAAGTAACAAAAACTTTTGAAAGAAGTCCACGTCCAAGACCTGGAAGGGCCGTAAGTCCTGGCAGAAATTCTGGTAATAATAGAAGAGTTTCTCCAAACAGGCCGAGGTCAAATCGCCGTGTTGCACCAAGTAGACCGAGTTCGAGTCGTCGTGTTTCTCCAAGTCGACCAAACAACAACAGAAGGGTGGCTCCACCAAGGCGTGGTGGAAGTGGAAACTCCAGAGTTAATCCACCAAGACGTGGTGGAAATGGAAGAGTGGCTCCACCAAGACGTGGTGGAAGTAGAAACTCCAGAGTTAATCCACCAA
>DKQD01000156.1 GCA_002474345.1 Bacteriovoracaceae bacterium UBA7317 | reverse complement strand
CATTCAAATTTTTCCTTCGCATACTAAGCAGGAAGACTTGAAAGAACTAAAAAAGAAAATAAAAGAAAAGGTTGTCTCTGAAGCTCCCCATGTTTACATCCACATGGTCAAGTGTGATCCAGGTGAAAATATCATAAAAAGAACCATTCAACTTACTAGTGAATATGACCTCATGGTCTTCTCCGCTGGAAGACACTCCCTTTGGAACAAAATTATTCAGGGCTCTCTTGACGACGTGCTAATGACAAACAGCTCTTGCGCTGTGCTTAGCGTTCAAAAGAAAAGATAGAGGTCTATATTTGTGGTTCAATCCGTCACAGACTCTGCCCACCAATCATCTTCGTCACTTTCAGAACCATCAAGGGAGTACCTTTTATCAAGCTTCAATTTATAGGATGAAAGCTTTTCGCTGGTAACTGTCTTAAACCTCTCCCTCTCCTTTTCAGTCAAGGAATAGTCTTTCAAAGCCTCATCTGGGTTTTTTAACAATAGGTCGTGAAAATCTTGGTCTTCATGGGCCCTATCTAGGACCTTTTTTACATCCTTGACTGCCATAATTAGACTCCATGGTCCTCTATTATTGGTTTAGTCCTTTCCAAACCAATTAAACGGGGCCGGTTTGTGATTTTGAAATATATGTTTCGTTTCCTGATACTCTTCAAGACCTAAGTGACCTAACTCTCTCCCAACTCCTGACTGCTTGTAACCACCCCAAGGAGCTTCAGTAAAGTAAGTATTAAAGTCATTGACCCAAACTGTTCCAAACCGAAGTGCCTTTTTTACCCTTTCAATTCTTTCCAAATCATTTGTCCAAAACCCGGCAGAAAGTCCATAAATGGTATCGTTTGCCTTAGTGACGGCCTCTTCTTCAGTTTCAAATGTCTCGACTGTAATCAGGGGCCCAAAAACTTCTTCCTGAACAATCCGCATCGAGCTATCGCAATCTGTGAAAAGAGTGGGAAGAATAAAGTGTCCTTTCCTCAAGGCTTCATCTTTTGGCCTTTCTCCACCAACTAAAAGCTTGGCCCCTTCATTTTTGGCCACTTCTATATAAGACTCAATCTTTGAGAGGTGTTCCTTTGAAATAACAGGCCCCATCTCGGTTCCCTCATCAAAACCATTCCCAAGTTTAATCTTTTCCATTTTGGACTTCAGGGCCTTAATAAAAGGGCCTGAAATTGATTTTTGGACCATAAGCCTAGTCCCAGCAGAGCAGATTTGCCCTGCATGAAAAAAGACCCCATTTAAGGCGTAATCTACAGCTGTCTCAAAGTCACAGTCATCAAATATCAGGTGAGGGTTCTTCCCCCCAAGCTCTAAGGCCACTTTTTTAATATTTCCAGAGGCCGCATTCATAATTTTTCGACCGGTTAAACTACCCCCAGTAAAACTAATGAGATCAACGTCATGGTTTTCTGCCATCTCGGCCCCTACCGTGTGGCCAGGACCAAGAACCAAATTAACCACCCCAGGTGGATAGCCAGCTTCAACCGCTAGCTCGGTGACTTTTACGGTTGTCAGGGGAGTCAGTTCACTGGGCTTCATAATGATCGTGCATCCAGCGGCAAGGGCAGGCGCCATTTTCCAGCTCGCCTGAAGTAGCGGGTAGTTCCAAGGAGATATCTGGCCACAAACCCCTATGGGCTCTTTGACCACAATGCTGGTGGAATCAGGTATTGGTGACTGGACCTTCTCGGTAAAGTCGTTATCTAGGAGTTTGGCGTAGAATTTGAATATATTGTAGATGTCATCCATGTCCCAACGGCTTTCTTCCATAGTTTTGCCGGTATTCAATGACTCGAGGTTGGCCAATTCCTCCTTGTCCCTTTTGATGAGTTCTGCCAGCTTTAAAAGTAGGCCCTGCCTTTCTTTCCTACCGGTTTGCCCCCAGCCTCCATCAAAGGCCTTCCTCGCTTCAGAGATGGCCTTTTTGGCATCCTCTCGGCTTCCCTCAGAAACTTCGGCCACCAGACTGGCATCATAAGGGTTCTCAATGGACCTCTTTTCACCTGAGAGGGCCTCAACCCACTCCCCACCTATAAACATTTTCTTTTTTAGCATTATGACCTCAAATTTAGTTTTAAATTTATCCTCTCAAAATTTATTCATTCTTTAAAGTTTCTCTTTACAGAAGTCTTTTTCGGTATTAGAAATTCCCAGCCCAAAATGATGGGGTATAAAAATTACAAAAGGGATTTGTTTAAAGAAAAAACTGAATTATAGAAAGTTGTTTTTTTAGATGAGGTAGAGGAAATGAGTGCATTTAATTGGATTGAAGCCATCTACGGGTCCATGGGGCTTGCTATGATCCTTTTTTATATACCGCAAATTAAAGTCCTGCTAAAGGCGTCCTCCGTTCTTTCGGGCATGTCGGCACCAACATGGGGATTTTGGTCTTTTGGATATCTGACTCACTTTTTTTATGGATATACCCACCTTAATGATTTGAAATTTTGTATTCTTTCTCTTTTAAGCGCTTTTTGCTGTTTTACGATCCTTACCATTACCCTCTACAAAAATAGAAAATACAAAAAGGCCAAGAATCATCTTCAAAACGCTTAAGGCTTGAGCTTCAAGATCTTACATTTTTTCTCTATAAAGCTTCGAAGCTCAAAACTTGCAACATCAGGTGCCTGAAGTTTTAGTAAATGAAGGGTTCTAGATTCAAGGTGTTCCATCAAAGCTTCTTTAGGACAATTAACCTGTTCGCCTAGTTTAAATTCAACTAAATCTTCTTTGGAAGCACCTATAACAAAAATTTGTTTAGGCCCTGGAGAGGACAAGCTTCCCAGAACTCTGTCATAGCGCCTTTTTTTTCTAAGAACAAAGAGCCCAACACGAAAGCCATTCTTTTCCTCAAAGTCTTTCCACATAGTATTAAGTTCTCTAATTTCTTTATTTTTTAAACTTTGATAAGGATCGTGAATAAACCTTTCCCCAGAAAGGACTTCATCAACGGAGCCTCTTTCATCTGTTGCCCAAAAAATCCAATAGAAGAAAAGTCCAATAAAGCTAGTTAAACAAAAAATGGTTATAAGAAGTATTTTTGTTTTATTTTCTTCCATTTTAGCTTCCTTTTGTAAGAAAAATATTAAACCACGGCCCTAAATATATGTCATTTCATCGATAAAACCACAGAAGGAGTATAATAGATGTGGTTACTGAAAGGACTTAGCAAATGACTAACAATAATTTTCCTAAATTCCTTCAAATGATCCTTTTGGTTTGTCTAAACCTGGCCCTCTTTTTCCCTACACCTTCTTTATCTCAAGAAGAGGGTTCATTAAAGCTTATTCTCTTTACTTCAACCAAATGTGTCTCCTGCCAGCCCGCAACGAACTACCTTTTGGACAAAAAAGTAAAGGATGGGTTTGTTGATTTATTTTATGAAGGGGAAAAAAGGGCCATACCACTAGAAGTGATCGACCCTTTTTACATTTCAAACAAAGAACTCAGGGAACTCGGGCTTCAAAATTTTCCAAAAATCCCTTTTTTGGGACTCTTTGATAAAAACCCTTTTCTTTCTAATCAACTCTTTCTTATAAAGGGTCATACCCTTAATGACTTTTCTGATTTTGACCGCGGGATTCTGAAAGAGAGGGCCAAAAAATTGGGTCAAAACTATTTTCACATTAGGGAGGAGGAAGCCCTTGAAGATTACAAAGAGCGGATGAATGAATTTTTAGAGCTTAACGTCCCTCTTTTAGAAAGAATTATTCAAAAAGGTATAGAGGCCGCCTATCATGATATTAAGTCTAGTTATTTTAAAAAAAATGACCCTTACCCTCTGAGTTTAGAAATAGGTCAAGATCTAAAATTGGATCAAAAAGAACTTTTAAAGCTTAACATCATCTTTATAGGAAATGCAGACAACCCTTTTAATAACCCCCTCTTCACTCCTATTGTCCTTGAAACAATTAAAACGGACCTTGAAACTAATTTAAATTTTAACCATATTACACAAAGCATTACTCTTTTTGGCAGTGGACACGAAAGCGCAAGAGATGTCTTTCAGATAACTGAAAACCAGGAGGCACGTCTTATAAGCCGCCAACCCCAAAGTGGTTCGCATGGTTCATTCAACAGAAAAAACCTCTCGATCATCTTTGAAAATTCCTTTAATAAGAATCCAAGTGAAAAGAAAAAAAGACTTTTTATTATGGTTGGACATGGAGCAAAGGAAGGCGCACTTTTATGGTTTGAAAAAGAAAAGCTCAAAAAAAATGAACTTAAGGCCTTTCATATTAAATCAAAATCAACAAACGTTATGATCAGTGGAACTTGTTACGGAGGGCAATTTTACGACTCTGTAAGCTGTGGTTTTTTTGGGGCACACCCTAAGACTCCTGCCGTCGGCTGCTGGGCCTATGAAGACCATATTATTTCTAAAACAGATTATACAAGGACATTTTTTTCCTCATTAAATCAAAAAAGTAAGGGAACCGCTGATTTTAACAATGATGGGGACCTTTCCCTTGAAGAAATGCATTGGCATGCTCTCCTTAATGGACCTAAGGAGGATCTCCCCTTTACTTCTATAGACGGACTTGCAAGAAGATTTTTTAGGAGTCATCAAATGGCCTTCAAAAATTTAAAAAAGATGAAAAGTTATGAAGAACTTTTAAATTATGCCACCCCAGGGGAAAAAGCAGTTCTACACTCTTTATCAAAAAATCTAAAAAGAATTAGAAAAATTGATTTCCAGGAAACAATTATAAAAAAAATAAAAACAAAAAGTAGAATCTCTCTTTCTTTAAAAATAAATAACCTCAACCCATATGACTCAGATTCTATTTTTCAATTTTCGAATGTAGACAGACAAAAAATAAAAAAGTTAATTAAAAGTCAAATGAAGAAAAAATTTAAAAGCGATCCTAGTCATATCTCTTTTAAAAAAATAGGTTCTAAAATTCTTTACCGAGTCTTTTTTCATTCAGGAGAAAAAATGAAGTTTTACAATAACTTTAAATGGGCTTCTTCTGGCCGTTTAGAGGGATCCTTTTTTGAGATTAATCTTTCCAAAAAGGAGAAAAAACAACTTTCAAAAAGCAAATATACAAAATTTTTAACATCAAAAAACTTCAAACTCGTCCCCAAAAAGTGGAAAAGAATAAAAAAAGACTACACAAACCCTCAGCTTTTAAAAGAGTTTATGAGAGTTAGTGAAAAAGGGAACCTTATAACTGTTGGTATAAAATATAAAAATAAATTAGACCCCTGGCCTAAAATAAAAATTCTGGGGACCGTCCAAAATCCCCTCCCAAAATACCGTATGGCTTTACCACAGCTCATAAAGAGGCTCTACTTTAAAAAGGTTGTAAAAGATTACCCTTTTTATTTTTCGAAATTTAAATCTTTCCAAAGCTGTGAGCAGCAAAAAATTGAAGACTTCCTAAATTAAGGAACAAATCAATCATTTTGATCAAAAAATATTCCATCTAGACTCGACTCAAATGATTCAGGATAATTAACCAAAAGCTTCTAAAAAAAGACCATTTGAAAAAGCCAAGCAGTTCATCCTAGGTACTTGTTAGATTATAAATTGTTAAAGAGCGATAAAAAAATTGAAACTCTTAAACTGGAATAAAGTCGTTGGAAAACCAAAAATCAGGAATTTCAATAGGTAAAAGAAAAAGCGGTTTCTTACTGTTCATAACTTCTCTTTTAGTTCTTTTATTTTTTATCCTTATTTTTCTTTCCAGGAATAACCATCAATTTCAAGATAGAATATTTAAAGCGGCTTTAAAGCAAAGGGTTCAACTTCCTAGAGCTGATTTAGGAGGAGAAAAAAACCTCGATATCGTTTTTTGTGGCTCTGGGTCTCCATTCCCTGACCCCATAAATAAAAGAGGTCAACCTTGCCTGGCCGTCTTTGCAAAAAACCACTTTTTCCTCTTCGATGCGGGGTCCAACTCGGCGGTCAAGCTCGCCATTTACAGGCTCCCTCTTCAAAAACTAAGCCAAGTGTTTTTTACCCACCTCCATTCTGATCATTTTAGCGGACTTGGAGAAGTCAGACTTTTAACCTGGCTCCAGGGTAAAAAGTCTGCCTTAAAAGTCCTAGGTCCCAACGGAACAAAAAGAACTGTAGAGGCTTACAAAGAAGCTTATTTCATAGACAGCACATTTAGAATCGCCCACCATGGAGCAGATTTTTTAAATCCATCAGGGACAACTTACCAGACTCAGGAAATCCAGTTTTCAAAAGAAGAAAAAAGCAAGATTGTTTTTGAAGATGGTCCTTTAAAAATAACTGCTTTCTTAGTTGACCACTCACCCATAACGCACGCTTTTGGTTACAGAGTGGACTTTGGAGACCGCTCTTTAACAATTAGTGGGGATAGTATTAAACACCCAAACATTATTAAATTTTCTAAAAACGCTGATGTCCTGGTTCACGAAGCTTTAAACCCCATGATGGTTAAAGGACTTGAAAAAAGGTTTAATGAAATAGGTAATAAACTAGCTGCCAAACTTATGGGGGATATCCTAGACTATCATACCTCACCCCTTGAGGCGGCTGAAACGGCCAACGAAGCCAAAGCAGAACTTCTTGTCCTCACTCATATTGTCCCTCCGCTTCCTAATGCCTTAGTTGAGAGGATTTTTTTAAGGAAAGCTTCTAAAATAAGGAAAAAAGATACCATTTTGGCCTTCGATGGCCTGCACCTAAGGCTTCCACTAGGAAAGAAAACCATTCTCAAAGGAGATTTTAGGCCTTAGGCGGTTTTTAATGCGTGGATAAACTGGTTACCCAAATTTTCCCTTTGAATTTTACAGTTTTCGAGTATACTTGCTGACTATGGAAGTAATAAAAAATATCCTCACCTTTTTTGGTCAATTAATCGCGATTATCCTTGTAGGGCTAGGCATTGTCCTACCCGCCTCGATTCCCCTTCTTATTGTGGTTGGCTTTTTTGTCGATAAGTAAAAGCCCAAAAGAAAAGAAAGTCGTTATTATTGGAGGAGGACCAACAGGTCTTTTTGCTGCTTATAAGCTTCTTGAAAAAGGCCTTACCGTCGAGCTTTACGACCAAATGACTGCTGTGGGTAAAAAGTTTCTCGTCGCAGGTCATGGTGGGCTCAATCTTACTCACAGCGAAAGTCTACCGACCTTCACTTCAAAGTATGGAAAAGATGCTGCGCGGTTTAAGCCTTGGTTAGAAAACTTCTCTCCTAAAGATCTTAGAGAGTGGTGCCAAAAGCTGGGTGTTGAAACTTTTGTAGGAACAAGTGGAAGGGTTTTTCCTCAAAAATTTAAGGCCGGAGAAATGCTTATTCTTTGGTTGAAAAAATTAAAGGAGAATCCCAAATTTAAACTCTTTACCAAACACCGCCTCCAACAAATAGAAACAAATAATAAAAAGTTTGAGCAGGAGAATAACCATCCAAAAGCGACTCTTATTTTTGAATCAGAACATCAAAAAGTCTCTGTTCCTATTTTTGAAAAAGAAACGGCAGTCTTGTTTTCTCTTGGAGGGGGGAGTTGGTCAAAAACTGGAAGTGATGGTTTTTGGATTGAAGCCTTTCAAACCTTAGATCTTTCGGTCGCCCCTTTTAAATCGATGAATTCAGGTTTTGAATGCAATTGGAGTCCTCATTTTAAAAATAAGGCACAATTCAAACCTCTAAAAAATATTTCCCTATCTTTTCAAAACCAAACATCTAGGGGAGAGCTCATGATCACGCCCTATGGTATAGAAGGCGGGGCACTTTATCCTTTAAGCGGAATTTTGAGAGATGAAATAGAAAGAAAACAAAAATCAAATACTGAAACAGGAGCGGAAGTCGAACTAGACCTTTACCCTGATCTCAATACAGAGGAAATCGTTGAGAGGTTAAGTAAACCTCGTGGTAAAAACTCTCTTTCAAACCATTTAAGAAAGAAAATTAAGCTCGGCCCACTGGCCTTTTCGCTTTTGAAAGATGTCAGCCCAAAAGATATCTTTAAAGATAATAAACTTTTGGCCAATAACTTAAAAAAGCTTCCCATACAGCTCTTTAAAATAAGACCTCTTGAAGAATCTATTTCCACTTCAGGTGGCCTTACTTTTAATAACCTTGATGACTCCCTTATGATTTCTTCTCTGCCTGGCTTCTTTGCAGCAGGAGAAATGCTTGATTGGGAAGCCCCAACTGGGGGCTATCTTTTACAAGGTTGCTTTTCAACGGCATACCATGTTTCCGAGAGCATTTTTTCTTACTTCACCTCTTAAAAGCCATTTAACTTTAAAAGAAGCCTCCTTTTTCCTATAAATTTAAACGATGAGCTATATATAAAACTTAAAAAATTTCTCAAGAAGACAATTACTTAGTTAATTACCTAATTAAGGAATAAGTTATATAATTGCAGAAAAATATAAATCAACGCATTTGAGGAGTGACCCTTTTGTAAAAAAATTATTTAAAGCTATAGAAGAAAAGAATTTAATTCCTTCTATAATACCTTACCCAAAAGTAAAAAGTAATATAGAAAACACCATCAAAGTAGATGAAGGCAACATTTCAATGAGAGGATTCTTAGTTTTTATATGAGTTATAACTGCTGCTAACATTAGAATACCAAGAGACACACTTCCTAATTTGAAAATTAAAGGATTAGAGCTTTGAATGAGAATAACTGATGTAAGCTTAAGAATTCCCACAAAGTCTCTTAGTTTATCTGAGTATCCATATTTTTTAAATTCTTGGACAATGTTTTCATACCTTACAAACCAAACAAAAAAAACGGATGACAAAGTAATTACCTTTAAAACTTCCAAAGAATTACTTAAATTAAGCATAATTCCTCCTTTACCATTTTGATTTAATTTTTTCTCATATAAACTTTAATTTATGATTTTAAGTTTGACCATTTTAAATAGCATCATTTTCTTCATTTACGGAAGCCTCTGTATCTTTAATGAACATATGGTTGATGAGTTCAAAGAGTTCAATTTAAGTAAATACCGAATAATGACTGGAATTTTAGAGATCTGCGGTGCTTTAGGCTCTTTAATTGGTTATTTTTGGTACTCCCCTCTTTATATTTTTTCCACTACAGGTTTAGCAGTACTAATGTTTCTTGGTGTTTATACGAGAATACGAGTAAAACAACCTTTGCAAAAAAGTATGCAAGCATTCAGCCTATTTCTCTTGAATACATTTCTTAGTTATGAAAAGTTTGTGAAAGACTTTTTTTAATTTCTTACGTTTTACTATCATTAAAAAAATGACATCCTTAAATTAAGTATGATTTAAATTTTTTAAATCCCTCTCATAGGTCCTTATTTAAGCAGTTTTCACCTGATACTCTCCTGATTTGCTTTTCAATAAATAGACAAAAATTGAACAGTTCTGTGTATAGGGTTTGATTTATCGGTAAATTGAACAACTTATACGATAATGTCTACTGTAATAACAAGGAGCCGAATAATGAAAAACAAGCTTAGAGTTGGAGATTACTTGGCCCGTAAAAAAACTCATCAGGGTGATAATGGTGAGAGGTTTGAAGTAATTTCAATATCCGAAAATAGCGTTAGAGTTCTTAATTTAAAAAATGCTTGGGAAATTCTTGAATTAAGTTGGGACAATTTAGAGAATAACTTCTGTGGTGAAGAAAACATTAAAGATAAAATGCACAGTATTGAAAATGTAGTTAAAAAGATTCAAAAAAGTCTTAAAATTAAAGAGTTTGATGGAGCTAAAATTGACCTTGGAAAAATTGAAGCTGTTATCTTTCCCATTTATGAAGATCTTCTAAAATTAATTGTTTTTGAAAGAAAAACATGGGCAGGAGAAATTAAAACGAGTTCGTATAACCTTCCAAGTGATATTAATGACCTCAAAGAAGCTTACCCAATATTATCAAAAAACATCTGGGATTTTTCTAAAAGTGAAGGTGAAGAGGCTTTATAATTTTAATTTTTTTTAACTACATAGATTAAAGGTCAAAAAATCAAAGGTTTAAGAAGAGCTCTCAAAATATTCAATCACAAATTGAATTCAGAGAGCTCTTTATTAAGTCCCAAAACAATTAATATATTCCGTTAATTCAATCGATTTAAATTTCTAGAAAGATAGGCTATCCAAAAATTTGAAATCTGTTTAAAAGTCGCCCGACTGCCAATTTTTAAGGGATAAAAAACTCTATTTAGCTTTAAATAGAAAAGAAAAATCTATTTCTCTCCCTCGCTCAAAAAAAATTTATCTCTTTTAAAAATAAAAAAAAGTATGAGAGTTAATTCTATGAGTTCAAACAGCCTTTAGTATTAACAACATATTAAAAGGCCAATTTTTGTTTACATCACCATACTTTTTGTCTGATTTTTGAATAAGATTAAGGTATTGGTCAATGTTCCTAACCTAGTTACAATAAATTTAATAAAAACAAGTTAAGAGTAGTAATAATTTTATTGCAGTCTTTAAAAGAAAATTAATACTAAGGGGTGGCATGTGCCATTTACACTTTTAAAAATAATTCAAAGGGCCTATTTTTGGTGGTTAAACGAAATAAAAATTTTGTGTTTCACTCACTCATTTGTCTTTTTTAGCAATCTCTCCAAAGGAATAATTAACTCAGGGCAAAAATTAAAACCTCTTGAAATAAAAAATAAACAAGAGGGATTATTCCATAAAATTGTTAAAAGTTTATATAAAGACCCCAAGAGCTGGGATCTTAGCGTGAGTTAACAACCTATGGGGAGCTAGCTATTAATTACTTGAAAGCTAGCTCCTCCATTATTCTAAAGAGTGGCCCGAATTGATATATAACTCTAGAAAAAGCATGAAAAAGCGCATAGAAATTCAAAAAGTCCAGAGGAAGGACATCCCCAAAAGGGTAATAAGTGCCTTAAATTTAGAGTTTTAATTAAGGTGCATTGCCTGGGGTCATCAATAAAATCTTAACCAAACCCTAATTTTTGCCAAAAACCAATCCCTCAAACACCAACTTTTTCCAAACTCATTCACGGTTAAAGATATTAAGATTTATCAATAAAAAGTCTAACTCTTATATAAAAAAAGCTTTAGTATAAACAATTCCAAATATGTAATATTGGTTACCTTCGGTTATAAAACTTAAATTAAGTGAAAGCTCGCCATGACAAAATTATTTCTTGTTTTCGAAAATCAACTCTTTAACGAAAAGTATTTTAGACCTTTTAAAAGCATCCCTTTCTTTTTAAAAGAGGATTTCGATTATTTAAACAGGTTTAAATTTCATAAAAACCGCTTGCTATTTTATATAAGGTCAATGCGTGAATTTTATAGAAGTATGAAGTTAAAAGGTTACGATTTAACTTATAAAGAAATAGAACCTCCTGAAAATTCAAATAAAAAAAATTATGAAGATCAATTGTCCCAAAAAATTAAAGAAAGAAACATCAAAGAAGTCCTTTTTTTTGAGATAGAAGATAAAAACCTTGAAAAACGAATTAAAAGAATTCTCAAAAAGTATAATATAGAAGCCAAAGTTATTCCTTCTCCCATGTTTTTATCTTCGAGACAAGATTTTAAAGACTATTTGAGTACCGTTAATTCGCCTCTTATGGCCAATTTCTATACAAGGCAAAGGAAGAAGTTCAATATTCTATTGGACGATCAAGGAAAGCCTCTGGGCGGCAAATGGAGTTTCGATGCCGACAACCGCAAGAAAATTCCCTCAAATATTAAATTCCCAAAAGATAAAGACTATTTTAAAGAGGATCGTCATTTTATAAAAGAAAAGAAATTAATTGAAAACCTATTCCCAAAAAACCCTGGTTCAATGGAGCATTATTGGTTACCCACAAATCATAAGGATGCTCAAAAGGTTTTAGACGATTTTATTAAGTACAAATTAACTAATTTTGGGACTTATCAAGACTCTTTGACCACAAAAAATGACTTCGTCTTCCACTCTCTTCTAAGCCCTTATATGAATATAGGTTTAATTACTGCTGAAGAGATCATTAACAAAGTTTTAAAAGCACATCAAAAAGACAACTTTCCTCTAAACTCTCTAGAGGGCTTCATAAGACAAGTTATAGGATGGAGGGAATTCATAAGAGGAATCTACCAAAATTACGATAAAGAGGAGAGCTCTACTAACTTCTGGAATCACAAAAGGAAGTTACGTAAGTGTTGGTATGATGGTACTACGGGAATTCTCCCTGTCGATGATGCAATAAAAAAAGTACAGCGGCTGGGTTACAATCACCATATTGAACGACTCATGGTTTTATCCAATTTTATGCTTTTATGTGAAATTAACCCGAAAGACGTCTATAAATGGTTTATGGAAATGTATGTAGACTCAAGCGAATGGGTCATGGGCCCCAATGTATATGGAATGGGTCAGTTTAGTGATGGTGGTATATTTGCCACAAAGCCTTATATCAGCGGTTCAAACTATATCCTTAAAATGAGTGATTATAAAAAAGGTGATTGGTGCAAGGTTTGGGATGGTCTCTATTGGAACTTTATTAACAAAAAGAAAAAGTTTTATCAAAAAAATGCACGATCGGCTTTTATGGTTAATACCCTAGACAGAATGGAGTCTGGGAAGAGAAAATCACATTTTGAAATTGCCAACCAATTCTTAAAAACAATCGATTAGGATACACACAAGGCTATTCTCAGATCATAAGTAGCTGAAAAATTGTAGAGCGGTTTCTACAACCCCAGAGATCCACACGGGGGAAGGGGTAGAAATAAACTAGACAACTTCTACTTTGGTTTTGTTGACTAAAAACCTAAAAAGAGTTAAGCGCCACTCAATTATTTAGTTTACAAGCATATACTATTGAAATGATTGTTTTTTTTCCGAGAATTCAAACGCAGATTTAAATTATTTTTTTTAAAAAGTATTCGTATAACTTTTGCCTGCAACGACGTCTTGGTTTTGTGTAACTTTAATCTGCTGAAATAAACCCGTAAATCGCTTAAACTATAATTCAAGAGTTTTAAGATTTTTAACAACTTTAACACAAAAACCTTATTTATCAGCAGGAGGTAATTATGGAAAACAAAAAGAATTACAAGATGCTTTTAGCCAGGACTGTTCTGGGAGGCATCTTTCTGATTTTCGGGGCTAATGAGATTTTCAAGATTAACCCCGTTCAGTGGTGGTCTGAACCAGAGGCTCTGAATTTCGTTCAAACACTTAAAGAAACTGGTTATTTTTATTATCTTATTCACTCAATAGAGCTCTTATTTGGGACACTACTTATTGGCGGAGTTTTTGTACCACTATCAATACTGATATTAACACCTGTAATGTTTAACATCCTATACTTTACAATGTTCTTAGATCCATCATTATGGTGGTTGAACCTCATTCAGGTCGCCTGCTTTGGTTATATATATGCTTACTATTCCGATTTTTTCAAGTGGATTTTGAAATACAACATGAAGATTGATCCCAATTCGATAGAGGAAGCTGATCTCTTGCCAAGGATAGAGATAGGTAAAGCAAAAATACCTGAAAATAAGGAAGTTGCATGAAAGTAGAGAAAGGTCAAAAGTATTGACAATTTCTTGAGGTAAGGCTGGGAAAAAATGAGATGGAAAAGCTACTTATAAACAGGATAAAATCAGAATTTTCCATAATACCTGAAAATGGATTAAAGATTGAGGTTAGTTTTAAAGGAAAAGGCACAAAAAAGATGAAAGGTATTTCTAAAATTAAAAAGTCCAACGGAAGGACATATGTGTCGGTTCACCCCGAAAATAAAAAGCCGATTCTAGTAAGAACCAATATCATCTCTTTAATTATTTTCCTGGAAAACCTAGGGTTGATTGAAGACTTAGAAGTATCCTTTTCTTTCATAGGGGTTAGCGGTTCGAAATCAACCTTCACAATCTTTCAAAATGAAAATTAATTCATTAAACAATAATCCATAGTTTTTAGAATATTTCTGGATCAATTAAATTAAACGGTATAATCATTTTCCAGGTATGTTTTCCAAACTTCAGACTCCAAATCTTTTATATCTGGCAAAATATTTTCAGCTCTACTCGACTTAGAATTAACTGAACAAAAATCAATAAAGGCAAATGCATCCATAGAATAAAGCTTTCCATCTTCTTCTTTGTGAAAATAAGAATAATTAATGTCACTAAAAAGAAGTTTTAGATATCCATGGACTTTGTTATCCAAATATATTGGTATTTTAAATTGGTACCTAGAACAGTCATCTGCTTCGTAGTATTTTACTGATACAGCACACTTTTTTAAAACTTCAATGTGCTTCATATATTCGTTTTGGTCCTTAAAAATAGTCTTCTTTAAGGTTACTTCTAAAATATCTTTTCCTTCATACTTGTTCCATGAAGAAATAGGTTCTTCGCCCTTAAGCCAATAACCTCTCTTTTTCATTTCAACTAAAAGACTTCCTTCTAAAAACGACCTAAGCCTTTCATTATTAATCTTTAAAACCACTGAACCTCACCTAATCCTAAGCCACAAAGCTAAATCGGTATATTACTAATATAAGCCTTTATACAAAGAAGCCCTCCTCAAATTCCAAGATAAACAAATGGGAAAAGAAATTGTTTAATAATTTCAATTAATTAAAAAAGTAACCTGAAGAGAACTATTGAAAATAATCCATCATTTAGGAACCGTTTTAAAATGTAATAAAAAAAAGAAATTTTTGATAATTATGATGAAGAAGGCCTTAAATTACAAAATATCAATTAATGAGATGGAGCTTAATAAAGGTTTTTTTTTAGCTAAATATAAAATATCTCAACTTCGCCATTTTTACAGGTAAAAGACAAAGACTTCTCAACTTTTAAGTTGATTATAAGGCTCTCAATTGTATTTGATTCATCCCACCAACTAACTTCAGACTGGCTTCCAAGGCTTACAATAATTCCTTTAACATCTTTCGACTTAACTTTATTCTTAATTACCGCTTCCAAACTCATTCACCACTCCTGACATTATAATTTTAAGGTTTCTTAAAGATTTTTTAAATTCAACAAAATCTGAAAGAGCTTGAACAAAAGTTGAAAATAAAAAAACTTCTTTAAACAATTTAAATAAAATTTATCGTTTACCAAGAAAGTAATTGATATTATTGGAGTAACCTGATTTAAAGACCAGGAAAAATAACTTTAAGCTTCTAATCAAACATCATAACAACATGGTTACAAACGATCGTAAAAAATGGATAAGAGAGCGATAGGTCAATAAAATTTATTTATTAATTAAGAAACTTTTATAACTGAATAAAAAGAAGATTAATCTAAACTCTCATTCAACCCAAGAAAAGATGAGTTGTCATATTCCTTTTGAAGGCACTCTTCGATTTCTCAGTTATTGATTTCACAATTTTTTTGGTTTGCACTACCTTCAACTAAAATACCGGCAATATTGTAATCACCACTATGTTCTTGTATAGCAAAATGTCTAATTTTTTTCCTTTAATACTCTTCAAAACAAGCAGTAAAAAAAAGTAAAGGATTTAATCAACATAAAAAGTTACCTTCAATCAATTTATAGCGGATTTAAATTTATCGCAAGTTCAATCTCTCTCAAGGTCTTTGAAGCAAACCCCTTCACGGCATATCTCGTCTAGTGACTTTCAAATTATA
>DKQD01000029.1:1942-4756 GCA_002474345.1 Bacteriovoracaceae bacterium UBA7317 | reverse complement strand
TCTGGCTTAGGTTCTGGCTTAGGCTCCGGCTTAACTTTTATATCTGTTTTAACGGAAAAGCTTTTTTCTATTGAAGTGTTGTTTTTAAAGAAGACTTTAATTTTGACTTTAAAATGAGAAGCATCCGTATAAAGGGAAAGGGTATAGGGATCTTCTTTAAGTGTATCTATAAAGTCTAGATCTGGTATTATGTAGACAACTTTTTCAATTATTTCATCACCATGACGGTCTAAGGTTTTTAGGCCCGGCTCAAAATGAAAGAGAAAAGGATACTCTCTGTCACCTTCGTCTACTTTGTATGTAAATTTAAAGTTTTTGTAGGGAGGTTTTGGTTTACTTATAACGTTTGTTCCATCCTTATCTTCATCTTCCTTTTCACCGTCTTTACCATCTTCTTTTGGTACTGGATAAAGGTGGTTAATTCCTTGGATATCAAGTTTTGTAAGACCGAGGTTCATTCTTCTTATGGGCCTATTATTATCAAGCCTTGTAATCGTTGGTTTATTATTGATTCCAAAGTCTCTGCCTCCGTAGTGCATGATACTCCTATAATCGTACGGAGTGTTGTCCATGACTGCGTAATGGTTCATTTTCTTAAAATTCGTTTCAGCGCCTTTTTGAATATTTTCCCAGTGAATTTTGACATAGTCATCCCTATCAGGCCTTGATTGCTCGTGATAAACACCTGCAGCATGAAGGATTTCATGGGTAATCGTGAGGTAGTGTTCGCAGCCGTAGGATAAGTTTAAGTCCTGTCTTCCTCTCTGGCGGCCAACAAAACTCCAACACCCTTTGGGCTGAAGAGGAGATTTGGAAGTAAAAAATATGTAATCTTCATCTTGATCTGTTTTTTCTCTAAAGCGGAGGTTTGATTTTTTGGTGAGGTATTCAATGGCCTTTAAAATATGGGGGACGAGGTGGTGGCTTTTGGGGTCTATTTTGTAAATAATCTCCTGGTTTTCCCAGGTGATATTGTAAGCAGTTGGGGCCAGTTTCTCGTAGGTTTTATACCTTGCAATATCACCCTCAATAATAACCTCTCTTTTTTCGCTGTTGGTAGAAGGGGTAAGAGTGGCGTAAGCCTGTGTGACCAAACTGAGGGCCATAAAAAAAGTAATCAAAAGCTTTTTCACGGTTTGTCCTTTCGTTAGATTATGAAAAAAAGTTGAAACTTTGAGGCGCTTAAAGAACGCAAAAAGACCCGAGACTCTAAAAGCGCAGGGAGTCTTTCTAGGAGAAGAATGTAAGAAACATTTTTGCCCGTAAATTCAGTTCAACAATTTTTTTTGCATTACATTTCTTATATCCTCAGATTTTAAAATCAAGAAACAAAGCAGTAAAAAGAACTTTATAAGACCAAAGTTTACAAAAATTTTACAAACATATGCGTTACTTGGAAGGTTCTTATAAATTTAAAGGAAGCTTTCAAAACTTTTGCTTCTTAATGTTAATTTCAATCGATTTAAAAATGCTTTATAGTCCCTTTTTATAAATAAAGAAGAGTAATTATAAAGTTACCTATTTTCCAAGTCGGAATATTTTTTCTATAATTTCTAAAGAGAAAAAAATTTAAAAGAATAAAAAGAAATATTTCAAACGCAAATAAATAAGCATGGAGGCTTTCGTTTATGACCAATCGAACCTTGGTTTTACTTTATCTTCTCATCTTCATCCTCTCTAGTTGTGGACGCCCTAAAAATTATAAGGAACAGGCCATTTTAAGTTTTCAGGGGGCCCATGCTGCTCTGGCTAACAATAATTATGCTAATGGGGTTTTGATCTATGGAAAGTGGGACAAATACCCTAACATGGTCTACCGATTTTGGGTAAAACCGGGCGTTGATGAAGTAAAAACTGTTAATATTTATGTACCTACTGGAAAAGTTACCTTTTATGGAATGGCCGCAGACTCAGATTGGAATTTTAAATGTGATATTACAAATAAGAAAAAACTAAAGCCCGCTAAAAAAACAGGATTTACCATAAATTTTAGTAGCGGTAATGGCAATTGCAATTCAACAAACGACCTTCTCTATAATAAAAATACAGTGAAGAAAAAGCAATTTGAGGAGTGTATTAAAAAAGGAACCCTAAATTGTGGTAAGTATACTTTTTAATTTTATGATCTATTTGCGTGATATTTTCTTATAGGGCCTAATAAGGTGATTGACCAGAGAGGCTTCATTTAGTTTATCCTTATTGGGCATTTGCTTAAAAGTTCCGAAAGCTCAAAGTAAAATGTTGAAAGGTCTTCCTTACCAGAAATCGTTAAAAGAAAAGCCAAAAGTCTTGAACGGTTTAAAAGTAAAGAAATGGTCTCATCAAAATGAGCATAAAGTCGTGCCTTTTTAGGGGCATTGGCCATTTTATCTTTGTCCAGGTCATTTACCTTTCGCACTAAAAAAACATACTCCAAAAGGTTAACCATGATTCGATCTAAATCTTCCCTTTTATCCTGAATGGATTTATCAAAACCTCTAGGCAAAGAATAGGTGACTTTAGGTCCAAGATTATTTTTATGGAGTATATTGAGGGAGTCAAAATACCTCATAAGAAGTAAAAATAAATTTGATAGCTTTTCAACAGACCAGGCCAGGAGCTTATTTTTTTCATACTTTTGAACATTTCTTAATTCTCTTATAGTCATTGTGATTTCTTCTTCTGGTAACTTTAATTGTGAGCATAGGCTTTTGTTAAAATTATGAAAGAGGGTAAAGAGGATTTGATCAATTTGTTCCACACTAAGGTCCGTAGCATTTGGACTCGTCATGATCTCAAGTGAAGAAACAGATTCCCCTATTATTTTTGACAGGT
>DKQD01000029.1:0-1601 GCA_002474345.1 Bacteriovoracaceae bacterium UBA7317 | reverse complement strand
TTTACTTAATTTTTCTTTTTCTTTGAATGGAAGAACTTCGAGGAGGGCTTCATAGTCAATACTTATTTCTTTATTTTTATTGCTTTCTTCCTCTACTTCTGTGATGTCATCCACGATAAATAAAACCTTTTCAAGGCTTTCATCATTCTTGCATAGGGGAATGTATTGTATACTCAATGTCCTTCCTTTTTTTTTCTTAGATCAGGATGAAGAACTTTTTGAGGAAGGAGTTCTTGGGAATTGAATAAAAACTCGGATTCAGTGCAGCCAAAAAGAATTTTCCATGAAGCGAGGAAAGATTTTTTTTCTTCGTCTTTAAAATTAAAAAATAACAGGTTGAAGCTGTTCAATCCAAGAATATCTTTTCCAAAAATTTCTTTTGAGTATTTTGATATAGGTTGGAAAATTTTCCCTTTTTGATCTACACAAAAAATGGCCTTATCAATAGAGGTAAGCATACCTCTTGATTCATTTAATGAGTTTCTTAGATCTTCTTTTGCCTCGTGAATAAGGTCTTCAAGGTTAGAGTTCACTTTTTCAAGTTCAAAGCTCAGTTGTTCAACTTTTTGAAAGTCTTTACCAAAGTTTGAAGCGACAATATGGCCCTGAATAAAAATAAAAATAAGACCGGTCAAGTGAGCAATCTCTGGAGGATTTAAAATAGTTAACCCAATGAGAATATCGTAAGTAATCCCAAAGGTACCAAGAAGGATGGAATAAAAAAATGTTAAAGCATTAGGTGTTTTTTTTATAATGCCCCTTGTAACAAAAAATATGAGGAGGAGGAGGTAGCCAAAAAGGACCATCTGACAACTTATGAGGAAATAAAATTTTGTAAAATATAATGGTAAAAGTAATAAAGGGATTAGAGAAAGTGTAACAGAAATGTATAAAAAAACCTTTTTTATAATAAGAGAAGTCTTATCTTTAATTTTTAAAATTTAAAAGAGGTATTCAAATAAACAGGGAAATAAATAAATCATGCTTAAATATTCAAACTTTTTTTCTAATATAAAAAAGAAAAGGTTTGGATTAGGGGAAAAAATAAAAGAGTAATGTCCAAAAGAAAAAAAGCGAGAAAGTGCCACAAGACAAAAAAGTCCTAGGAAGAGAGACGAGTAGTCCTTTCTTCTTCGTGAAAAGATGGCGAGGTGGTAAACGGCCAAAATGAAAAAAGCACCCATAACAAAAAAGACAACGGCCATCTCTTGAGACAAGAGTGAGAAATATCCCTCTTCGTGGTAAATCTTTGGAGCCCCGAGAAAGCCGCCAGCTCGAAAATGGAAGTTAGCAAGGTGGATGACAATGGTAAGATCTCTTCCCATCAAGGAGATGTCTCGGTCAAAGCGGATTCCTTGAGGTGTACTTTCTTCCTTATTCTTACCAATAATACCGGTCTTTAGTTGAATCGTTTTTTTACTATCAGTTATGAATATTTCACTACTCGTTGCCAAGTATTGGAAATAAATTCTTAGTTTCCCCGTTTGCTTAAGGTTTTTTAATTTCATAATAAGGGTTCCATAGCTGGACCCAGGGAGATTCAAGTTTTTATCCCATAGAGAGCTACCCTTAAGATAAAGAGGATTTTGATTGGGAAGTTT
>DKQD01000135.1:1786-6164 GCA_002474345.1 Bacteriovoracaceae bacterium UBA7317 | reverse complement strand
AAGACCAATTATAATTTTCTTAATGCCGCTTACAAAAGATTCAAAAAGATCAGGAAAACTTGTTTCTTTGGTTATCTCATCATTGAATGAAGAAAATAGTGTTATAGGCCCTGAAGAAAATACAGGGAAGAAAAGGAGGTAACTCAGGTAGCTACTTAAACGAACGTCTTTGATAACACCAAAACGATAATCAATAACAAAATGAATGAGCTTTAAGACCATATAAGAAAAGCCCACAATATGAATGAGTTTATAATTTTCAGGACTAATTTGTAGATGGAGTAATTTAAAGAGAAAAAGTGTCCCAACGAGGCCAAGAATGATATGAACCCCCTTAACTTTAACGCCTCTGATCGTATAGAAAATCAAAGTTAAAAAGAGAGACAGTACAGTGATTTTTAAAAGTGAAAGAGAAAAGAAGCTATATAAAAAGAAGGCCCCGCTAAAAACCATAAATATATTTTTTAATTCATGGTAATTTTTTTTTTTTAGTTTTTGCCCAAAATAGAGAAGGGCGTAATACAGTCCAAAAATAACGGCATAAGATAGAAGGTACTTTTCAGTAGCTTGAATTAACATTTTTTTAATTTACTATTGATCGCCCCAACAATTGAGTTAAGGGTAAAAAAGTCTGGTTTGGTATAATCAACAAAATCAAATTTAATACTATACTTTTTTTCAAGATCCGTTAAAAGCTCCATGGATTCCATAGAATCAATGAGGCCAAGTTCAATCAAATCGTGGGCCTCAGACTCTATTGTTATGTCTTGGTTGGACTCAATTAACTCTTTGACTTCGACTAATGGTATCACTGTGCTTCTCCCATTGACTCATTGACTGATGCTAGCCAATTATGATTTGCAAGTCAATTTTTTACTTTACAAAGGACCTCGTTTAATTTCACATTTCAGGATAAAATTTGTGAGGAGAGAAAATTGGAAACTCTTGAAAGCTATTTAACAACATTTGAATCCAAACCTCTTAAATTCTACGACAAGAGCTACAACCTCGTTCCCCAAGAACTCGTTTACGAAGAGTATTGTAAAATCAAATATTGGCTTTCAAAAAATCATAGGCCTGGAGACAGGATCGCCTTATGGTTGGACAACACCTATCATTATACCCTTTTAGAAATCGCTTCAATGAACCTTGGGATCACTTTTATTCCTATGAGGAATGTCTGGCCATCAGCACGAGTTGAACAAATTAAGAAAATTACCAATTTTAAAACCTTAATGGATCAAAAAAGTTTGGAGGAAGTTTTAAAATCTCCTAAGCGGCTCCTTGTTCCTTCACAAAAATTGAGCGAAGAGGACCCCTTATACATCATGTTCACATCAGGCTCGACAGGTGAGCCTAAAGGAGTGGAAATTCTTAGGAAAAGTTATCAAAATTTCCTCAACTGGATTGACCTTTCCTTTGATCAGATTGGACCCGATGATAAACTACTCAATTCGACTCACTTTACCTTTGATGTGAGCTTGATGGAAGTCGGGCTCCTCCTCACAAAAAACATTCATTTCTATACCTCGAATATGGGAAACAATCCTCTTATCATGGCCGATGAGCTCTCTAAGCTTAGCATCACAATCTCAGTCACTATACCTAATGCTTATAACCTCATTTTAAGTGAACGTATTTTTTCAGAGCTTCACCTCGAAAATCTTAAACATATCCTTTTGGCGGGATCCCGCTTTCCCACACCACTGTGGGAAAAAATAAAACGCCTTCTTCCCAAGGCCACTATATACAATTGCTATGGACCGACAGAGGCAACCATCTACTGCCTTTATAAAATGATGACAGGCAATAAAGAAAACGATATTTCTAAAGAAGTTGTTTCCATAGGGGACCCTCTTCCCAATACACTGGCGGTCCTTATTGATGAAAAAGGCAAAGAGATAACTGAACCCTATAAAAAGGGAGAGCTTCTCATCGGCGGCACTCAACTCATGAGCCGCTATATTAATTCAAAAGAACTGACTAAATCTGCACTCATAAATATTAAAGGTGAAAATTATTACAAAACTGGAGACTTGGGCTTTCAAAATGAAAGCAAGGAGTTTTTTGTTGTTGGTAGAAATGACGATACTGTTAAAGTGTCTGGGCAACGAGTTAACTTATCAGATATAGATAGTTATATTTTAAAACTGGGTCCCGTTAAAGAGTGCGCCTCCATTGCCATTTCCCACGAATCAAAAGGAACGGAGCTTATTTGCTATTTAGTCCTCAATGATTCAGAAGCCCTAACCCCCATTAAACTAAAAAAGCAAATGAAGTCCTTTCTCCTTCCCTTTCAAATACCCCAAAAAATCATTCTTACTGAAACTCTTCCCTTGAATAATTCGGGAAAAATAGACAAAAGGAAGCTCGTAGAAAATTACCAAGCCTCTCTTTAAAGACTTTAAACATTTGTCACTTGATTGACCCTCTTTCTTTTAAAAAAGTACTTTACATCCATTAGGCCACTTAACTGAAATTTTAATAGACTAAGACTCCAATGGGACTCTATGTTTGTGCGTTGAATTTTTAGAGGGTCTGTCTTTTTGAACCGGACAACCTGAGAATTCGTCATAAAAGAAAATTGGTAACCAGCTTCTTTAATAAATTGAGCTCCACGCCTAGAGTAAGAGCTTTCTTCTCCTCCAACCCAGCAAAATGAACTGATCTCGCAAGCAAGCTTTTCCTCCAAAACTTTTTTGGAGGAAAGTATCTCATATTTAAGTTGAGTATCATCAAGGTTATGGCCCAAGCGGATATGGTTAACAGTATGGGATCCAATAACATGCTTCTCCTTAAGATGATTCAAGTCTTTCCAACTCATAAAAAGGGGTACATCAGGGTCTGGAAGGTTAAATTGGACTGTTCCCTTTTTTGCCAACTCAACTGAGCTCGATTTTTCAGATGAAATGAGCCCGGTGGGAACAAAAAACCAACCTGTTAAGCCGTACTTATCTAAAAGAGGTGCTGCATATTGATAATTAGAATAGAGGCCATCATCAAAGGAAAGAACCAGACCAGGCCTGCTCTTAGTCCATTTCCCGCTTTTAAGAAACTGCTCAAGGTCTTTTTCTGCAACTGGCTCGTAATGATCTCTCAAAAACTTAAATTGCTTTTCCAGATTGGTTTTATCAACAGCAGGTGTATCGTGGTAATTTACAACTCTTATATAATTCTTTCCATACAAAAACTTCCGCCACAGCTGACCCAAAGCAAAAGCCCTTAAAAAACTACTAAAAGAAGCTATCATTCTTTTAATTTTGTTAACTTTACGAAACAACCGACAATCCCCTCTTTTCCAGGAAACAAAAAGTTGTTTTCCTTTTCAAAATATTACAAAATCGAAATACTTAAGGATAGTGATTTCACTCTCTCTTCATGGAAATAATCAAATGATATTTGAAGACCTTGTTTTTGACGCGCCTTTAAATCCTCTCATGACTTTAATCCTCTTTCTTGGACTTGTTAACCTAACACGAAGGTTTACACCCAAAGTCCATCAATCTCCCGAAATATTTGTTTCAACTTTTTTTGGGGTCCTCACCTTTTTTTGCACCTTCTTGCTTCTCTCTATTCCCTTTAATTTTTTGAAGGCACCTATTTTTAAATGGGGGCTTTATACCCTACTCATTTTTTCATTTTTAGAACTGATAGCCTTATTTAAAACTTTGAAAAAGAGAGTAAAATGGCCTTCTCTTCAAAACTATGGAACTAAAGAGAAAGCTCTTTTAGTTATTGCATTGGGGTCTTTGACCTCTATGTTTTTCCTTTCATTGGCACCACCAACAGACGCTGACAGTCTCCGCTACCACCTTGGTCTTCCCGCAAAGATATTAGTTGATGGGGCCTTCTACCCTACTGAATGGTTTCACCAAAGAGTCTTCGGTCACGGAGAAATATTAAACCTGTTAGGACTCATTTTTGGTACAGATTGCTTTGGAAGCTTTCTTCAATTTGTTTCCCTTCTTGGCTGTGCCTACCTATTTGTTAATAAGGCGCCTAAAAAATCATTTTTTTTGGCCATTTTTCTGGTTATCTCTCCTCCGTTTCTTCTTTTTTTAGTGTCAGCGCAAAAAGCTTCTCTCCTCCCAGCTCTAGCGCTCACGACATCTTTTATAATCTTGTATGAATGTCAAAAAAACTATTCCCTTAAAAAAGCTATCTACGCACTTATCCCTCTATACTTTGCCATGGGCTGCAAATACTCACTCATCCTTCAATCATTTTCTCTCTTTTGCTTTGGAGGCTGGTTATCGTTTAAAAATAAAGATTTTAAAAACTACTTTCTTATCAATTGCCTTTTCCTTGTAGGCTTTTATGGCCCTCTTTTTTCCATCAAAGTTTACCTTTTTGAGGACCCTCTCTCTCCGTTCCTTGA
>DKQD01000135.1:0-1369 GCA_002474345.1 Bacteriovoracaceae bacterium UBA7317 | reverse complement strand
AGCCCCCTTATCTTTCCCTTAAGGCTCATCATCCCTTACGGACTTGGAAAAATCACAACAATTTTTGGATTGTCCTTTTTTGCAATACTGTTCCTTAGAAAAATCTTTTTGGAAAAAAAAGAAATCTTTTATTTTCTTCTTTTTAACCTGATTCTAACCCTTATTTTTTCACAAAAAAATTCCCGTTTTTTCCATGAGTCTTATCTTTTTATGGCCTTCGCCATTATTAACCTCGACCACTCAAAGTTCAAAGACTTTTTTTCAGATGCCCTTGCCATGCAATCATTGGCGATTCTTCCCTTATACCTCTTTGGTGTTTTTACTCTTTTTCCAGGCGCCTTTGGCCAAAATCAAAGGACAGAAGTTTTAAAAAGGAGTGGCTATCATTATAACTTTGGATCTTATTTAAAAACCCTTCTTAAAAGTGAAAATGAGAAAGTCTTAATGCATAATATAGCGAGCTCAGTCTATTTTAATCCCAAAAACTTTATCCATGGTGCCATTATTCCAGCCTTAGGCATTGAAAAAAAGAAAGGCCATAAGGCCTTTGTAGAACTCTTGAAAAAAGAGGATATAAAAATAATAACATCAAGCAGTGATTGGTCATTCCTCGATCATTTTTCAGGATGCTTTAAAGAGGGAAAAAACCCTTTAAAAAAAGCATTTCCCTATGAAACAAGAAACCCCTTTAATAAAAGTAAGTTTGTTGGGCACTTTTACTTTCTAAAAGATGACCTAACAAATTGCCGCTACTCACCAAAGACCTCAAAAATATAAAATTAAAGAAAAAAGCTATCCTGAAAGCTTTCTTACGATGTAAAATAAAAAAATGAGCGATCAAAAAAAACCACTAGTTATCGGAGTAAACGCTACATTTAACCCTTTTGGAGGGTCTAAGACCCATCTATTAAATATCATCCGCTATTTAAAAGAGTTAAGACCCTTCTACTCTATGGTTATTTTCGTTAGGCCAAGAGATGTTGACCTATTTAAAAAGGCTGACTTTTACGATGACAGAATAGAAATTTTTGTCAGTAAAATGGCCGGCCTTAGCACGATGGCCAGGGTTTTATGGGAGCAAACCCTCCTCCCCTTCTACTCTAAAAGAAAAAAAATCGATATTCTCTTTTGTCCTGCAAATATTTCACCTATTTTGTGCCCAGTTAAAAAAGTTCAATGGGTCGCAACGATTGGTCCTCTTTCTCGGGAAATCGATAAGTACTGGACCCCTTCCCAAAGGTTTTCCCTCAAAGTTGTTAAACACCTGATGGTCAATTCTTCTAAGACCTCTGAAGTTGTCATACACCAATCCAACTATAGTCGGGACCTATTTTTAAAAAACTTTAATAAGAAAAAAGAGAATCAAAAA
>DKQD01000001.1 GCA_002474345.1 Bacteriovoracaceae bacterium UBA7317 | reverse complement strand
TTGAGGCTTCGACTTTTCAATTCTTTCATCTTCTGTTTCAATTCCATGATCCACCATATTTCTAAAAAGGTGGACACAGATGTTAATAAAATTAGCAAAGCGGGCATACTCTACTAAGACTTTATCTCCCGTCAAATTCATTTCTAAAACTTTGCCGTTTTCTTCCCCTAAGTCCATCACAAGATTTTTATAGCGGCCAAACTTTTCTTTAATATCTGTAAGAAGATAATTTTTATAGAGCTCAAATTGTAAATCATCCAAAGATTCGCTCTCATTTATTTTTTCCATAATTTGTGTGATTTGAAGAGCATGGCCATCATCGACCATAAACTTATTAGCAGCTTCAATAATAAGCCGATTTTCTTTTGTGAAATCATCAACTTCTTTATCAAATGTATCAACCTTCGTATCCAAATCTTTTCCTTCTTTGGATATTGCTGTTTCAACCTCATTAATATAGTAAGTCAGCCTCTTAACTCCAAACTGCCCGTAGCGTGCCTTAAGAGTATGAAATTTTCTAAAGAGTTCTCCCTTATCTTCATTTTTTATTTTAGAATAATCATTTAGAAGGTCTTGGGTATCCTCCATCAAATCTACAAAGTCCACAGGGTTTTGTAAACAGCTTGTAATAAAAGCGGCCTGCTGTTTATCAAGCTCTAGTTGGTTCTCTAGGTTTACTTGTCTTGTTTTATCTGTTGCAATACAAATTACCTTATCAACCTTTTTACCAGAACCTTCCTTATAGATGGCCCTATAGTCAAGATCAATATAACGATTTTCCACCTCATAACTTTGAGGACCAAGCTCCTTTAAATCTTTAAAAGAAAGAACACCTCGCCAAATATTTTGGAGCCATTTTTCAAACAGGTCTTTCTTCTCCTTTCCAAGTTTTAAAACTTCAGAAAGGTTTTTTCCTTCTGGTTTTACCCTAAAGAATTCTTTGGTAATTTCAGTTGCCCCCTCCTGGACAATTCCTTTATGATCAATAACCATGAATCCCTGACCGAGATTTTCAACAAGGCCTTTAATGCTTTTCGTTTTCTCTTTTACTTGGTTTTCTAAATCATGGGCATAGCTCTCTTTCAATTTAACCAAATACTCTGAATCACTTAGAGCTTTAGAAAACTTAACAGAGAGAATATAGCTTTGAGTAAAAATAAAGGATATGAAAAAAACGGGCGAAATTTGATATGGCGGAAGAAAATCAACCTTCCCAACGGCTAAATCATAAAGGGCCGCGAAAATGAGAAAACTAAGAGAAATTGTAAAGGGTTTTGAAAATGGGGCTTTACTCTTTATCCAAACAAATCCTTGATAACTAATAACGATAATTGTTGCTATAATAATTAACTCATTTAAAGATCGAAAAAGAACATCTGTCTGATGAAATACTGGAAGAAAAAAGTTAAAAGGTAAAAGTAAAAGAGCATAAATAAGAAACCATTTTATAATTTTTTTGGGAAAGGTATCTTTAAAGAGGGAAGCTGCATAGAAAAGAAAAACAATGGGAATAAAGGATATCGTGATATAATTAATTCTCACTAAAAGATCAAAAAATTCTTTGCTAGGTTCGAAAAATAGGTTGATGTGGTAGCCATTAATCATGGTTCTTGCGAGAATGATAAGACATAAAATACTAAAATAAAAAGCCGTGGTATCTTGTCTTCTTTGATTATAGATGACCAAATAATAAAACCCCATAACAAATAAGATGCCCATAAGAAAAAATTCGCTTAAGCGAAAAAAATTCAACTGCTCCCTTAGCCTTTCATAGTTTCCAATCGTTAATTCTGTTAATTTTCCATTTCTATATGAGTGGTTTGAAATATGGATAATTAAAGGAAAAGTTCCTTCTGGTAAGGTAGCAACATGGTAAGAAAAATCGGGTACTTCTTTAACCTCATTTTTGCCGGGTTTACCCGAAGAGTAAATTAATTTTTCTCCTGCGTAAAAACTTGCTGCGGAAAAATTGCGGTTAATGCGAATACCATTTCCTTTTTTTAGGCCTTTTACTAAGAGAACATAAGTCCCAAAACCTCTTTTTTGAAATCGCTTAGGCCACGAACTTGGAACTTTAATCAGCTCTTCACCTTTTTCTCCAGGTTTTAAAAATTTTTTCCAGGAAAAATTCCAATTTCCATCAAGATTAATGGTTTCCCCCCTCCAAGAGGAGAGGTCAATTACCCCATCTTTAACTTTTGGTGATTCATAAGAGTAGGCGGTAGAAAAAAGACTTAAAAATAAGCTTAAAAAAATAAGCAGTAGTAGATGTAAAAACCTATGAAAATAAGAATTAATCATAGATATTTTATCGGACTAAAGGCTTCTTCTATTAAGACTCCTAATGACATCTGTAATTTTTTAAAAATAAAGAAAACCTTATCCATAAATTTGCTAATCCTTTAAAGAATCCATTTTTTATATTTATGAAGAAGCAAGTTTTATTTTATCAAAATTAGAGCATGCTTAATTTTTTATAAAAAAACAAATCAGCCTTCTTACCTCAGTTTAACGGTGACGCAACAATCATTAGACTTAATTTAAGGTTGATCATTAAATTAAAAATAGCTTGGTGATTGGGAAGAAAAAATAGAGTTAATATAGGAAATAATCATTTTTTAAACTTTGATTTAAATTTTTTTATGAAAAAAAATGGTTAAAAATATGTCTTTTTTAAGGTGAAAATCTAAGAAATCGTTTTTAAAGGAGGGCCCATTCGTGTATTTGGACAAAGTAAAACTATGTTGAACTTTTATCTAAGTAAATTGTCCAAGGGCTGGAAGAAAAGCCTTGAATAAGGCTTTGATTTTATTTAAAAAATAAAAATGAAAAATGTGGGTCAGAAAAAAACCAGGCATAAAACAGCTGTTATTCTCGGAGCAGGTATATCGGGACTTCTTGCAGCTGAAGTCCTATCTAAAAGATTTGATCAAGTTATAGTCGTTGAAAGAAATAAGCTATCTTTGAACAGACCTACTTTTAGAAGTGGAATACCCCAAGCAAAGCAATTTCACGTTTTATTAAATTCAGGTCTTAATCTCTTAGAAAAGTTATTTCCTGGAATTAATTTGGAACTGGATCGATTAGGAGTTCCATTAGTCGATTATACTAAAGATTGCATTCTTTTTTCTCCCTTAGGGAAAGTTCCACGTTTTCCATCTAACCTCCTAATTAGACCGACTGAAAGGCCTGTTTTGGATTTTTTAATTTTACAGAGGGTTTTAAAAAACTCAAAAGTAAAAATATTAGATAGTCTTCACTGCAGGAAACTCAACTTTAAATCCAACAAAATAGAATCTGTCGAAGGAAAAAAAGGAGATGAACTCATTGTCATAAAAGGAGACTTTTTCCTTGATACAATGGGGAGGAATTCCTTTTTGGAAAAGCGGTTTAAGTCAGAAGGAATAATTGAATCAAAGAATATACAAACTATTGACCCATACCTTGGTTATTCAACACAGAAATTTTTAAAACCAAAGGGTTACAATCCAGATTGGAGTGCCATCGAGATCGCTTCACGTCCCCCAGAAAACCCACGGGCCTCTGGCCTCTGGGATATTGGCAATGGTCAATGGATGGTCGCACTCATAGGCGTTTCAAAGTGCTACCCGCCTAGGCGTCAGGAAGATTTTTTAAATTACGCTAAAAAACTTGAAAGCTCCTTAATATATGAGGAATTAAAAAAGGCAACGCCCATAGGTCCTTTAAATCACTTTAGGGGTGCTAAAAACAGGTGGATTCATTACGAAAAAGTTAAGAGGCTTCCCTCAAACCTCTTATCTATAGGAGATAGTGTCTGCACTTTTAATCCAACTTACGGTCAAGGAATGAGTTTAGTTATAAAAGAGATAAACTTACTTAATAGTCGTGTATCAAAGCTTTCAAAAATTGAGGATAAAGAACTTTCGAACTTATCTAAATATATGAGAAAAAAGATACCAAAACTAATTGCACCAGCTTGGTTTCTTGCAAGCTGTGAAGACTTTAACTGGCCAATGACAGCAGGAAAAAGATCGAACCTTTCTCTAAAGATTTCTCATTACTTTATGGATAAATTAGCACCCATAGCACCATACTCAAAGGAATTAGTTGAAACATTTTTAAGCGTTGCCAACCTTGTAAAAAGTCCTATGGCCTTGGCACATCCAATTATTATTAAACAATTTATTACCTTTAAATTGTTAGGAGCCCCCAAAAACAATGAAACCTTCTGAATATTTTAGTAAAAGCAAGATTTTACCTAAGCTATCTAATTACCCTATTAAAGAAATATCTAAAAGATTGGTAAAAGAAAATATCTTAAAATTTGGGGACCAATCAAATTCTTATTTTCATCTTCAAGACGATGTCAGATATTTCTATGATCCCTCCAAAGGTATACTCACCTTCTCCCCTGTTTCGCTTCCTTGGGGGAAAGCAAACCTCGTTTTTTTGAAACCTCTTTGTAATAGAAATGATATAATTCCTTTAATTAGGGAGTTTGAAAAAGAGCATGGTACTAAAAATATATATGTAGGAATGGATGAAACCGCAGCAAAATTTTTAGAAGCAGAAGGGTTTAGAGTCAACGAAATCGGGGAAGAATTTACTATTCCTATACAGAATTTTAAGATTTCAGGCCGCAGTATGAGATACCTTAGGAGTGTAAAAAATTATGGTAACCGAGGCATTGTTGTCAAAGAACAAAGCTGGGATGAAGTGGACCAAGATCAGGTTTATGAGATTTCAAAGCAATGGATGAAAAACAAGAAAGTCAAAACTCAAGAGCTGAGGTTGCTAACAGCTCCACCAAATTTTAGAAAAGCATGGAAAGAAAGGAAGTTCTTTTGTTACAAAGACGGTAAACTTGTTGGGTTTGTGTTTTTTACACCAGTTTTTGAAAATGGAGAAATTATAGGTCAATGCGCTAACATTCTCCGTTCGACCCCTTTTATAAAGCCACAGGGTATTTTGGACTTCGTTGTTTTAACTGCGATGGAAAAATTTAAAAAGGAGGGACTAAGAGTCTTGGCATTAGGCTTGGCCCCTCTTCACAATATTGAAAAAAGAGATAACGATAACACCATATTGCGCTATCTTTTAGGTTTTCTTTATGAAAAATGCAACTTTTTATATAGCTTTAAACCATTAGCTTTTCATAAGAGCCGTTATAAAGCACACACGAAAAAAGTTTTCGTTTGTAACAAAGAAGTATCAACTTTTAATAGCCTATTGTTTGGTTTAAAAGGGACAGGAGTTATAAAAGGATGGAATTAAAAGCGGCAAGTTTGGGAAAAGATAATAATTATGACTCAACGGCATGGTTCTACGAAAAGGTCGCTCACTTTTTTAGTGGGGGTCAAATCTTGGCCTGTAAAAAGTCCCAAGTTCCTCACTTTAAGAAAGATGAAAAAGTTCTCTTCGCTGGATCTGGTGGAGGTGAAGATGCTCTTTTGGCGGTTAATAAAGAAAGTTATGTGACCATTGTTGAGCTGTCCGGAAAGATGATTGGCCAAGCTGTAAAGAAATTTAAAGGGCATCAGTTTGACAGTCATTTAAAGATATATCATGAAAATATTTTTGATCATCAACTAAAAGGAACCTATGATGTCGTAGTGGCAAATTTCTTTCTTAATGTCTTTAAAGAAATCGACATGTCAAAGGCCTTAGCTCACCTCGTTTCTCTTTTAAAACCAGGAGGTAAACTTATTATTGGAGACTTTTCCCCGCCTTCGGGTGGAGTCATAAATAAGTTTGTTCAAAAAACTCATTTCAGGCTAGCGTCTTTGTTTTTCAACTTACTCACAAATAATCCGATTCATCCCATTTATCAATATCAAGATTATTTTAAAGAAAACGGCCTTACACTCATTGAAAAGAATTTTTTTACTCCTCTGGGCCTAATTTCAGATGCTTATTGTAGTTTAATAGCAGTTAAGGACTGACTATTCTCGGCAAGATGGCCAGTTTTCAAAGACCATCATAAAATATGAGAAAAATCATTCATGAATTTTTGATGGAAAAGAAAGGCATTTAAAAAGAAAAATATTAATGCCTGGATACATTTTTGCCATGGTTGCCCGGC
>DKQD01000133.1 GCA_002474345.1 Bacteriovoracaceae bacterium UBA7317 | reverse complement strand
TGACTTTAAGGGTGCGTGAATTCTTATAAAATTAACAACTTAGTGTTAGTTAATCTAAGCTTGCTCATCCAATAAGTGTATTTCTCACTTTAAAACTAAGGAACAGGACTTTTATACATGGCGCTATCTAAGAAACCTTATAAGGGTTGTCGTGACCTTTTTCCAGAAAATAAAAGAACACAAAATTACTTATTTGAAATGATGAAGAAGACCGCAAGTCTTCATGGCTATGAACCTTATGATGGCCCAATGTTGGAAGAAGTTTCTCTCTACAGAGCAAAGTCAGGTCAGGAGTTGATTAATGAACAAATTTATAGTTTCCACGACCGGGGAGACAGAGAAGTGGCCATAAGGCCCGAGATGACTCCTACAGTTGCCCGAATGGTTGCTCAGGTTTATCGTGAAATACCTAAACCAATAAGATGGTATTCTATTCCCAATCTCATGAGATACGAACGGCCACAAAAAGGAAGGCTTCGTGAGCATTGGCAGTTTAATGTCGATATTTTTGGTGACAACTCAATATATATGGAATTAGAGGTTTTACAAGTTGCTGTTGATCTTTTTGAGCAATTTGGGGCCAACCAAAACCATTTTGAAATTAAGATAAATAACAGAAAGCTTATTGATCACTTCTTCTCAAGCTCGTTGTCTTTAAATGAGGACCAATCACTTAAGCTTTATAAATTACTAGATCGAGTAAAGAAGATTAAGCCTGAAGCTTTTAAAGAAGAGTTGGCAGCTTTTAATCTTTCAGGAAAAACTAGTGAACTTTTTTCTGACTACTTAAAAATAGGTTCTCATAAAGAGCTTGAGGACTTTTTAGAAAAAATTGAATTTCCAATAGAAAAATGGGATTACCGTTCCTTCTTTAAAGTTGTTAATGAGTTAGGACTCTCTGATTATATTCTTTATGACCCAACAATCGTTAGGGGGCTGGACTACTATACGGGTCTGGTTTTTGAAATATTTGACAAGCACCCAGATAACCGAAGGGCCCTTTGTGGTGGTGGAGCTTATGAGGGTCTCATGAGTATTTTTGGTGAAGACCAATTGCCTGGGGTTGGTTTTGGTCTGGGAGACGTAACTTTAAAAGACTTTTTGGAAGTGCACAAGCTCCTCCCATCTTTCACTCAGCAAGCACCAAGTGTCTTTATAGCAAGTGAGTCTGAAGGTCTTGCTTCCTCTGTTATGAAAGCTGCCCGCTTTTTAAGAAAGGAAAACTTAAACACAATTCATGAGGTGTCAAAATTAAAGTATAAAAAGATTTTTCAAAATGCTAACAAAATGGGCGCCAAAAACGTTATTATTTTACAGTTGAATGATTCCGAAAAAATCCAATTGAAAGTGAAAAATATGGCATCTGGAGAGCAAAAAGTTTTTACTATGGAAGGACTTGAAGAGTGCTCTAACTTTTGTCAGCAGTGATTTTTTATTTTAAAGGGTTTTTTAATTTCCGGTTGGCGCTTATCCAACCCTTTCTTGATAAGCCTAAGATCCAATTAGGGAAGAATCGATAAAGCCACAAATAAACTTTCATATAAAGCGGTTCAATAATGATGACCTTATTTTTTTTTATTTGAGGTAAAACTCTTTTTATAAGTTCTTTTGGAGTTAATTTTCCAGGTAAGTTAAAAATTTTGGCACCCTTTTTTATTTTATCTCGATCAACTTTTCCGTAGACACCGCCCTCTAAAATCGGTGTTTCCACAAACCCTGGGCATAAAGCACTTACTCGTACGCCATGAATGGAAGCTTGGCCATGCAATGATACCGTGAGACCAACGACTGCGTGTTTTGTCATTGCATAACTTACAGTTAAGCTCGAGGGGACAAGGCCTGCCATTGAAGCTGTATTAATAATATGACCAAAGCCCTGTTTAACCATAAGGGGGTAAGTGGCGTGAATACCATTTGAAACGCCCCTTATATTGACATCAATTATATAATCCCAATCTTCGGGTTTATCATCTTTAACGTCCCATCCTGCACCAACTCCAGCATTGTTAAAGAGATAGTCTATCCGACCTTCTTCTTCATGAATCTCTTTTATAATTGTAATAAAAGCTTCCCTGTCTCGAACATCTAGCTCAATCGATTTAACTTTAAGGCTTTTGCCTCTTAATTTTTTTGCTTCTTCCTCTACAACTTCTTTTTGACGGTCGATTAAGTAAACGTGGCATCCGAGTTCGGCAACAGCTTGACCAAGGGAGAGACCTATGCCTGAAGCCCCTCCAGTTATAATCACGACGCTTCCATTACCCATACATATGCTTGAGGAAACCATGTTTTTTTCCTTAAGAAAAATGATTTTTATTTTATTTATTGAAATCTTAGTTTATAAATTTATCAAGAATTAATAAATAAAAGGAATTAATTTTTTAGTTTTTAACTTATACCTTTCAAAATCTTCACCAAACTCCTGGGACAAAATTTTTTCTTCAAGGGGAATCCGCTTTAAATAAATAATAAAACAAATAATTAGCGACAGTGATATTCCAAATAACGTTCCAAAGAAAGTATAAATGCCTAAAGAGATTAAAAGGTAACCTAAGTAACCGGGGTGCCTTACAATTTTATAAGGGCCTTTAGTGATCAATTGATGATTTTTTCTCAGACCAACTTCAAAGGTGAAAAGCCTGCCTAGAGCTTTGACAGCATAAAGCCTAAGGAAAATGCCAAAAATAAATAATAAAATACCTACTAAATTAGATTGAATACTGCGAGTAAAACTAAGAAAATTTACAATAGATGAAAAAAGGGAGGGGTCGGGGAAAAGATTCAGAGAGATTAGTATAATTCGGTACGCAAAACTTAGGTTAAGTAAGAGAATAAAAAAAGATGATAAATGAAGAAAAAGTCTATTAAAAAGTGGGTCGTAAGATTTATCTCCTTCCATTTTATGAAGTTTGAATTTTTCACTAACAAGAACATAATGGTTGAGAGTGATAAATATTAGAGAAAGAGCTCCAATTATATAGGGAGAGTTCAAACTTTTTTCCTCTTTTGGTTAAAAGCTATTTCTACATTAAAAAAACGACAACCTTCATGTTGTAGAGGTTTGTAATGGCTTCGCTAAGCGATGTTGTGTAAACGTTAAAGCTTTCCTTTTGAGTGACATTTTTAAGACAATTTTTGATAAATTCGTAGTTCTGAGTTTTTACCCGACAGGAAAAGTAAGATAAGAAGTTTTGAGGAACTTTTTGATTTTTTAATTCTGTTTTAACCGTTTTTAGGGCCTTCGGATCGAATTTAATCCTCATCTGCTTAAAGACTTCTTTTGCGATGACCTCTGATACAATGTCTAGCGTTTTGTCTTTCTTTGAAAAGGACTGGCTTGAGCTAAGTAATAGGCCGATTAAAATAAAAAATTTAAAAATAGGGAGTTTTCCAAGCATAGCTCTTCCTCTTTTTTAATTGGTAGTAGTTAACCTAATTATAAAGAAAAGATAGGAGGACATCAAAAAATAAGATTGGGTCCTATTTAAAAATTGAGTTCTTTTCTATACTTATAAGAAAGCTAAAACCAGAAGCGAGCTGTTTTAAGGACTCTGTTCTTCCAGATGCTCCTCCATGACCTGAATTCATATCAGTATGAAGAAGAAGTAAGTTGTTATCTAGTTTTGTTTCTCTCAATTTTGCAACCCATTTTGCCGGCTCCCAATACTGTACCTGAGAGTCATGAAAACCTGCTGTTACATAGATATGTGGGTAGTTTTGTGGTTTAATATTATCATAGGGTGAGTATGTTTTAATATAATCATAGAAGCTTTTTTCTTCGGGGTTACCCCATTCATCATATTCACCTATTGTTAGTGGGATGGAAGGGTCAAGCATTGTAGTCAAAGTATCGACAAAAGGGACTTGAGCATAAACACCCTTATAGAGGTCTGGTCTCATATTGATGACTGTACCAACAAGGAGTCCTCCAGCGCTTTCTCCCCAGGCATAAACTTTTTTGGGAGAAGTATAGTCATTTGAAATTAAATAATTTGTAACGTCTATAAAGTCGTAGAAAGAATTTTTCTTGTTGAGCATTTTTCCATCATCATACCAATCTTGTCCCATTTCGGAGCCACCCCTTACATTGGCGACAACATAGATAAACCCCCGATCAAGTAGGCTTATTACTTCTTGCTCGAAATAGGGGTTTATATTGTCTCCATAGGCACCATAAGCATAGATAAGAGTAGGGTTGCTACCGTCTTTTTTGAGGCCTTTTTTATGGACAATGGAGAGAGGAATTCTTTTTCCATCTCTAGAAGGAGCGAACATTCTTAATGAGGTATAATTTCCAGAGTCGTAATTGCCGCCAACGATTTTTTGTTTCAAAAGAACTTGTTGATCATTCTCCATATCATGTTCATAAATAGTTTCTGGTAAGGATAGTGATTCTATACTGAATCTAAATTTATGACTATCGAATTCATAATTTTCCAAAATGTAGGGAGTGGCAGGAACAACAGTGAATGGAATAATTTTTTGGATACCCGTTGTCCTATTAAGTACGTTATAAGATATAAGAGACTCTTTACGTTCTTTCATAACAATAAAGTTTTTAAACTGTTCGATTGTTTCAAGGAGAGTATCTTTTCTGTGTGGGACCAATGATACCCAATGCTCAAGACTAGTTTGATTTAGGTCTGTTTTTGAGAGACGGTAATTAGGAGCATCCAAGTTTGTTTTTATTAAAAATGCATCACCACCATCAAAAACCTTATAAAAATGTCCCTCTTTTCTTTTGGAAAAAACAAGAGGTGGATTTTTAGGAGCATCTGCATCTAGGTAAAGAGTTTCACTTGTTAAAGTCGCTTCAGATTCAAAAAATAAAAAAGAATTAGTTTTCGATTTTCTAACATTTACCCAAAACTTTTCATCCAATTCATGCAAGATTAATGTATGCTTTTTGGAGTTTAATGAATAACGGAAAATCTTTTCCCACCTTAGTGTCTCGGGGTCTTGTTTGGAATAGAAAATCGTTTCATTGTCATTGGCCCATTCAAAGTTTTCAGCAATATTTTTAACATCTGTTTCTTTTATGATCCCTGTCTGTAGATCTTTTATAAAAAGAGTAAAAAAGTTTCTACCAGTTGTATCAACTAAGAATCCAACTCTCTTTTCATCAGGGCTTATTCTTATGGATGTTAAATTAAAAAAAACTTTGTCTTTTGAAAGAAGGTTTGGGTTTATAATTTCTTCAGTTTTATTTTTTTCAATATGGGTTCTATAGTAAATTGGATATTCCAACTCTTTTTTATACTTAGAAAAGTATTTAAAGTTACCCATCTTGTACGGATAGCTATCTTCCTGCTTTCCCAGTCTTGAAATCATTTCATTAAATATTTCATTTGTTAAATTTTTAAAGGGCTCCATATTATGTTGTGTATAGGTATTTTCATCATTTAAGTATTTGATGACCTCAGGATTTTCTTTTTCTCTTAGCCAATAAAAAGAATCGACTCTTTTATCTCCATGATGCAAAATGACTTTATCTTTTTTGGTGGCCTTAGGGGGAGTTGTTGTTTCTAATATTTTAGACTTAAGGAGAAGTGGGAAACTTAAAAAGCAAAATATCCATAAAAACTTCATTTAAATTCCTTTCTTGACGACCTTTCATAATAAACTTTAAGAAATTTAAATTGTCTACGGAATTATCAACAGAATGTGCATTAAGTCAGGGCTTAGGTTTCTATAAAAACACTCATTTATTATTAAAGACGAAAAAAAATGGAGCGTGGAAGAGACCTTGAAATAAAGAGATTCTGAAATTTAATTATACCAATATCAAGAAGTTTTGGTATTTTTAAATATTGGTATTGTTATGACAATTTCAAATTTCCTGTGACCAAGAGAGTTTTTTTTGCCTATTAAGTTTAATTTAATTTTAGCGCCCTTTTTGCTTATGAGTTCTAAAACTGCATCCATACCCACACCTCTTCCGGAGATGAGGCTAACATTTTTGGCCGTTGAAAGTCCGGACTTAAAAATCAGATTGGATAATTCTTCATCTTTTAGCTTATCTTTTGGGCTTATCAACCCTTTTTGAATCGATAATGCTTCAATTTTATGAAGGTCTAGGCCTCTACCGTCATCTTTAAAGTGAATGGAGGCAAATTTATCTTTATAAGTCACTTCTATTGTTATTTTTCCTGTAGGTTTTTTTCCTCCTTTTTCTCTTTCATCGAGACTTTCAATGCCATGATCTAATGAATTTCTAAAGAAGTGAACGAAGATATCCTTTAAGGTTTGTGTATAGCTTTTGAAAATCCTTAGTTTTCTTGATTTTGTCTCTATAATAGGCATAGGTTTTTTAAGATCCTTTGCCATACTATTTAATCCTTTCGAAATGTCATCTATGATTTGTTCAAAGTCTTCGCTATTATAGCGATTTATAATCCTTTCAACTTTTGTATAGAGATAAGCTTCTTTATTTTTTGAATTGATGCTTTTTCTATAATTTTTCTGGAGGTCCATGAAATAATCAATTTCTTCCGGTAAGTCCGACTCTTGTACATCCAAAAGCTTTTCCTCACATAAAGTTTTATACTCCATGATTGCATTTTTTGCTTCTTCAATATCAAAAAGTAGTAGCTCGCTATCCCAGTTTTCTAAATTATTTTTTCTTAATTCATCATATCTATTTTCAACTTTATGAATAACATCAGTTAAATTTCTTAACTCATAGGTCCTAGCATTTCCTTTTATGGTGTGCATATTTCTGAAAAGTTTTGTGATAACTTCTTGATTGACATCTTTGGCTTCTAAAATAATCTTTTTATTTTGTTCAATATAGTTTAAGGCAGTATCGGTAAAGGATAAAAACTTTGTTGTAGTAACGTGGAGGATTTCTCCTATTATTTCAAGCTCTCTCTTTTTGGCCCCCATATCTAATTGAAGCTGCTTGAATTCCGTTACATCCTTTACATTTACCAAAACCTTTTCAACACAGTTATCCTCATTTAGAATTGGGTTCCAATCTAATTCTAAAAATCTTTTTCTATTATTTATCTTCTTTTGATACTCTTTAATAAAAATATCTTCATTGATTTGGAAATTTATTATATCCTGTTCTAAAATATTAGAGAGGCTTGCTTCCATTTGATTTAACTTGTCACCACCAAGTGATGAATCATTAAATAGAAAATTCAATGCATTTTTACCAACAATATTATGATCTTTGAACAGTTCTTCTAAATGACTAGAGTATTCTTTGTGAATAGTTTTATCAGGAAGAATGGTAAATATACCTTGTTTCATATTTTGAAGCATATTAGCTATATCTTTTGTTTTCTCTCTTAACTTTGCAGTTCTTACCTCGACCATATCCTCAAGTTTTGAGTTCATCTTTTTAAGTTCTTTTTGGTGATGTGTTATTTCACTTATATCCTTACCGATAATTAAAAATAATTTTTTTCCAGAATCGAGAACCTTCTCATATAGAAAAATATCCCATAAATATGTATAAGCCATATTGAACTTTTTACTTTTCTTATTTAGTTGAAGGGAGAATTCTTTGTGATGGCTTCCACTCATTTCCACTTCTTGTAGGGAATTTTGAAAAAATACCCAATTTTTTTCTTCGAAAATATCACTGAGGTTACTTTTAATTAGACTTTCTTTATCTATTTCCAAAATTTCAGCGAGTTTACTATTCCCTGAAAAAATGGTTCCATCATTTTTAATAATTGCGACGGCATTTGGTAGGGAATTTATAATATTTTCAATATTTCCCTTGGAAACTTCAAGCATCTTTATGATTTTGCTTGTCATGTTTTTTATAACAAAGTCAGAAATTGCCATATGCCGCTTCTTAAAATAAATCTATTTCATCGTTCCTTTCATAGCCCTTCATTAATTTTAATTTGTCAATGTCCTCAGGCTCACTACTTTTTAATTCTATAGAAAAGAAAAATGAATAATTGTTATCTTTAATTTTCCAAATGTTTTTAAAACCGAACTTTTTCTTATCTTTATCTAAAAATAAGTCATCAAAACCTGTTGCAATAAAAGGCGAGCTCATAATAAGATCTATTCCTATATCTCTTAAAACCTCGTTAATCCTACCGCCTAATGTATTACTTAGCTCTTTCATATAATCATTCATAAAATTAATGTCATTTGTTTTTTTTGTATCTTTAAATACCTGCTCAACTATTTTTTTTAAATCAGTGTGGTTATAATAAAGTTTAAAATAGAGAGAAAAATTGGGGTTATTTAAGAAAATAAAGGTCATCCAATTGGATAAAACTTTTTCTTCCATTTTGTCCAATACAAGTGAATCAATATAAGGGTCATCCAACAGAAGGTAACTACCCAAGTTTGAATAGATTAAGTTCTTAAACTCATCCAAAATTTCTTCAGTCTCTAATTTATTTAAACCCATATACCCAAATCCTAGATTACGCTTTCTTATCGAATGAATTGGGGAAAATTGTAAATTTAAAGAAAAGTGGATTAATTACCTTCTGTATCTGTATTTCTTAAGAGGATCGTTAATTGATTTTTAAAATCAGCTTTTTGTCTCTTTTAAAAAAATGTTAAAAAATATACTTAGTTTGAGGAAAAAGTCATTAAAAAAAGTGTTCGTAATGAGGTTAAATAAAATTTAGCTAATCTTAAGAATATTTAACGATTTATATTAATCTTATTAAGAATTATTTATATTGATTTTTGGCCCATTTAAGAAATGTCCTAAGCAACCCATGCATAGATTATGTCAAAGCTATTAAGCGTGAGAAGGGAAAGTTTCTTAACTTTAGGTTCAAAAAAGATCTTAAAATAGAGCATTAAGTACCTATTATCTATCAGAAGATTAAAAAAAGGTAGATAGAGAAATACTAATTTGAAGAGTGGAGTGTCTAGCTTCCGCTCAACTAATTTTTGCTATTGATAAAGGGATTTTTAGAAGTAAAAAGGACTTTTGTCAAAAGAGTTTAAAAAGTTTAGACGATAAGTTTAAGCGATGGCTTTTAGAAATGGTGACTATAGAGGATAATTTTTCTGTATTTTGGGAGAGTAAGATATGGGCAAGATATGGTTTAACTTTTATCAACACGGTAGAAAAAAAGAAGTCCATGTAGATGTTGAAAATATTGAAGAATTTATTCAAAAAAGATTTAAAAAGTTTTCTGGAAATATTGCTTTTGAGTCTCTAGGAAAAGACTTGAGTTATGATGAGCTTGATAAATACTCTCTTCAGTTTGCTTCTTTCCTTCAGAAAAAATGTGGCATAAAAAAAGGTGACCGTATTGCACTCCTGGTTCCAAATATCCTTCAATTTATTGTGGCAAGTCTGGGTGCTTTTCGGGTAGGAGCAGTGCTTTGTCCTTTAAACCCTCTTTATACCAAAGCAGAAGTAAAAAAACTTCTTTTTGATGGAGTTGATGGAGATGGCAAGGGGGCGATTAAGCCAAAGTTGATTATTGCTCTTGATAAATTTGCCTCTAATTTACAAGAATTTGCAAATAACGGAGATGTCGAAAATATCGTGATAACAAAAATAGGTGATTTGATTGGAGGGGTGAAAGGAAAAATAATAAACTTTGTTTTTAAGCACATTAAAAAGGAAGTTCCTGAATACTCGATTAAAAATGAAATACCTTTTTTAGACTTCTTAAATTACGACACATCAATTGATAAACCAAAAATGGATATTTCAGATGAATTAATTTTGCAATTTACTGGAGGCACATCTGGGACAATTAAGGCCGCTGTTTTAACTCAAAAAAATGTTTTAAGTAATATTTATCAAAATTTAAATTCTGTTACTATCGACTCAGGTGATGGTAAGCATTGGACTAAGGAGGATACTTTTTTAGGTGTTCTTCCTCTTTTCCATATCTATGCTCTTAATACGTCCTTTTTAAGTGCAATTGGTCTTGGATATAAAGTCATTTTAGTACCAAACCCTAGAGACATTAATAGCATCATTAAAACATGGGCAAAAAGTAAAGTTAGCATTACAGCTGGCATAAATACTCTTTTCATGAAACTTTTAGAACACCCTAAATTTAATAAAAAGCATATAAACTTTTCAAGGTTGAAGGCCCTTTTGAGTGGCGGCATGGCCATACAAGAAAAAACATACTTGGCCCTCCGCGAGAGAACGGGAACGGAAATTTCTGTTGGTTATGGCTTGAGTGAAACATCTCCAGTTTTATGTATGCATGATAGATTTAGGAAAGGTTATTCCAGTTCTGTTGGTTTACCCCACGCATCTACTGATATTAAAATTCTAAGCGATAAAAATGAAGAGTTGGCAATTGGTGAAATTGGAGAAGTTTGTGCAAAAGGACCTCAAGTGATGAAGGGTTATTGGGACCTTGAGAAAGAAACAAAAGATGCCTTCACAGAAGATGGTTATTTTAAAACAGGAGACATGGGTTATATTGGAATTAATGGTGAACTTTATCTTGTTGACAGGAAAAAAGATATGATCAACGTATCTGGTCTTAAAGTTTACCCCCAAGAGATTGAGTCCATTGTTAATAAGCATCCGAGAATCATTGAGTCTGGTGCCATATCAACCCCTGATGATTTAACAGGTGAAGCTGTTGCCCTTTTTGTCGTTAAGAAAGACAATGCCCTAACGGCCTCTGAGATCATCGATTATATGAAAGAAGAATTAACAAATTATAAAATACCAAAAATAATAACTTTTATTGAAGAAGTGCCGAAGTCGCCAATTGGTAAGTTATTACGACGAGAATTACGGTCTTATATTTCAAAAGAAAGTTAAAAGAAGTAGCGATTGGATTTTTCTTAAGAAATTATTTATGGACATATAAATAGTCATAGCCGTTCAAAATGACTTTTTTAGACCATTTGCTATAAGACTTCACAAAACCCGAGCTACCACTAACATGCCTTACTTCTGTTCTCCCATCAATACCTTTACCTTTGGCCTTTGAAAACTGAACGTTATATATTTTTCCCCAAGGGTCGTAAATTTTTAAATAACCATCTTCGTATCCATTTAAAACAAGCGCATGACCTCCACTACGAGAGTAAATGTCTTCGTCATTCTTTTCATAAACACCAAATGAAACGGCCATAAAGGGCTTTCTTTTTATAAAAATATCAATAATATCCTGGTTGGTTGTATGGGTATAGGTACTACCAGAACGGAATCCTTTTTGGTATCCACAACAAACTCGAATACTTGATACGTAATTACTGATTGCCCTTGTTTTCAGGTGAGAGAAGGTGCCTCCATGCTTCCAATCGGTCGCCATATCTTGACCTACTTCATAGATACTTGGACCGTATTGTTTCGTCCTCGAATAAGTCGTGTATTTTTTTGAAAAATTTCTAAACTTGTCAAACTCATTATTAAACTTTATTACATTGCTTGTTTCCCTCACAAGCCCGGCCATTCCCATAGTAACAGAAACTGGAGCACACCAACCTGGGTCTAAATAAACTTTTATACCTGAAAGTTTTCTAATAATACCGGGAAGGCTCATGCTCCCCTGGTTTAAAAGAGGCATTTTTGAGAGGGTACAAAAACTATTATCTGTACAGTTTTTAACTTTTGGTTTTTCCTTTTTACAGCTAAAGAAGACCAAAATTAATGCGAGTAAGATTATTTTTTTTTCTTTCATAATTGAACTTTAACACGTTTTTAAAAAAGAAAAAAATAGAGTTAAGAGATAATCAAAAAATAAAAGAACTAATACTTTTTTTTTATAAAATAAAAATATTTAGACAGGTACTGAATGACCCCAGTAATGATAGGAAATAAACTTAGGTCCTGGTATATAACCTTTATTAAGATCCTCAATTTTATAGCCACTTTCTTCTATTAATGTTGGAATATCTCTATTTAAGTTGCAACCACCTCCAATAAGGTTTTGGATTGGATTAAGTCGGTTTTGCCAACGGACAACATTTTCTTCTGGTGCAAGACCGTGTTCCGAGAAAATATATTGACCTGAGGGAGATAAAACCCTTTTTATTTCTTTAAGTGCTTTTATAGGATTTTCAATTGAACATAGCGTATAAGTGCACACAATGGTGTCGAAAAAGGAATCCTCTAAAGGTATTTTGTCTGCCATAACGGGAAAAAACTCGATTTCAATTCCTAGTTTTTTTGCCTTTATTTTTGTCATTTCTTCAAATTTTGGATGAGGATCTAGAGCATAAATCTTACTAACTTTATTCCGATTGTAAAAATCAAGGTTTGAACCAGATCCTATACCAATTTCGAGAACCTTTCCCTTTGCATTAGGGATAACCTTTAACCTTTGCTTTTTTATAATTTTCATGTTCATAAAAAAATCGATCATATGAGGACAAATGTGCAAGTCGTAAAAGTTCCTAAACATTTGGTAAGACTCCTTAAAAGTTTAATTATTATCCTTTTTAATAATTAAAAAAAAATAAATTACGATAAGCTATATTATACAGATATTAAAAAATAATAAAGCTAAACAAACTTTATCTTGAAAGGGCAAGTCTTATGAAAAGCTTAGAAATAAAAAATAAAATTTATAAAACCTTTTTAGTCCTACCGCTTTTTCTTTTCTTTCCCTTTTCTGTTTTTAGCGAGGGTTTTACAGAAGCCGATTCCGCAAAACTAAAAAAAGATATGGAAAAAGTTTTTAATGATTCAAAAGTATTTAGCAGTGCTGAAAAAAGAAAGTTTAAAAAATTTGGCCTATTGAGAAAATGTCAAAAGGGATACAAGTTAGGAATTGGTCGTTGTTATAAACCTTGTAAAGAAGGTTTTAAAGGTATTGGGCCTTCTTGTTGGAAGTTGTGCAAGAAAGGTTATAGAGACATGGGCCTGACTTGCCATAAAAAAGGTTCTTTTAAGAATTACTATAAAAGGAAAGTCGTTAAACGAGAGAGTGAAGCACCGATTATTTGGGGTATTAGTAAGCCCAAAAACATTAAATATATAAGAGATGAAAAGGGAAGGGCCCTTATTTTAAGAGGAGTTAACTCTTCTAACACCTCTAAGAAGAGAAAGAACAAATTTTTGCCTTGGATAAACGAAAAAGCCGTTATCCAGGAAACAAGAGACTTTGGTTTTAATGGAGTTCGATTTCTTATTTTCTGGGCAGGAATTGAGCCAAAAAGAGGTGTTTACAATGATAAATACTTGGATGAGGTGGCCAAAAGAGTTAAGTGGTATACAGACAATGGAGCCTACGTCTTTTTAGACATGCACCAGGATATTTATGGATATGGTGTAAGAGGGGGTAATGGCGCTCCTGAATGGGCAACTGAGACCGGTATTGCTTCTAAATATAAAAAAACTGATTTAACAAAACTCAACCCTGCTTTGAAAAAAATGTGGTGGCTCAATGCTGCTAATCCAGCGGTTGTGAATGCTTATGACAATTTTTGGCGTTATACAAAACATAAATACCTTCAAGACCACTACGTTAAGGCCTGGCAAAGAGTCGCCAAGAAGTTTAAAAATAACCCTAAGGTTATTGGCTACGACCTTATGAATGAACCTCATTCAGGAGATATCTCTCCCTTTTTTGAAGCAAAAAGATTAAAAGATTTCTACAATAGAGTCATTAAAGGGATTCGAAAAATTGACAAGGACAAATACCTTTTTATTGAGCCACGTTCTTTCGGTGTCAATTTTGGAATGCCTTCATTTCTTCCGAAAATTAAAGACCCAAGACCTGGCCCTGCCAAAATCGTTTATGCGCCTCATATCTACCCTTTACTTATCCATGAAGATGTTCCTTATGGATCAGTTGATAGAAGAAGTGTTGCTAGGTGGTCAAAAAATAGAACTATGGAAATCAAAAGGCTTGGAGGTGTACCCCTAATTGCTGGGGAAATTGGCGGTAATGATGCGACTGACGGCTTTAAAAATTATTTAGAGGAAGCCTTTAATATGCTTGATTATATGGGGGCCGGTTGGACATGGTACTCAAATGCACCTAGTAAGAAAGTCGGGAAAGGTTGGAGTATTGTAACAAGAGATCTAAAAGAAAATCCAAAAGTGGACTTGCTTGTGAGAACTTACCCACGAGCGATCGCTGGAGATCCTAAAGGGTTTACTTACGATATGCATACCAAAGATTTTCAACTACGCTTTAAAACTAAAAGTGACATCAAAGGTCCTACGGAAATTTTTGTTCCCAAGAGGCATTATCCAAAAGGTTTTGATATTAAAGTTTTTCATAAAACAGAATCAGATTGGGAAAAAAAGTGGGATGATACAAGACAAATTCTTTATATAACAACAAAACATAGCGATACCCCTTATATTATTAAAATAACGAGAAAGTAATTATGGTGGAAGAAAAAAAATATGAAGTTTGGGGTTCTAAACGATCAAGGGCCTTTAGAGTGTTATGGCTATTAGAGGAAATGGGTCTTTCTTATACCCATCATCACGTCGACTTTTCTAAAAAGGAACATAAGAGTGGGCCTTTTCTTAAAAAGACTCCCTACGGAAAAGTTCCCGTTTTAGGTGTTGATGGTCATTATATTTTTGAATCAGGGGCAATTATCGAGTTTCTTGCAATTCAACATAGAGAAAAGGAAATGGCACCACCCATAGAAAACTTTGAAGACTATGGTCGCTATTTGCAGTGGAACTTTTTTGCTTTAACTGAGTTAGAGCAACCTTTGTGGTTAAAAGCTAAACATAGTTTTGCTCTCCCTGAAGAGTACCGCGTGAAAGAAATAGAAAAAGCTGCCTTTTATGAATTTTCAAAGGCCATTGGGGTTATCGAAAGAGAACTTAATGGAAAAGAGTATCTTTTAGGTGAAAAATTTTATGCTTGCGATCTCCTTGTAGGAAGTGTTCTAAATTGGGCAAGAGGCTTTGATTTTCTTGACGAAACCTACCCAAATTCTTTCGATTATATAACCCGTCTAATAAAAAGAGACGCCTTTTTAAAAGTTAAAGATTCGAAATAAAAGGTTTATTTATGAAAATTAATATTTTCTTAGTTTTTCTATTTACCTTTTTTATGAGTTGTAAACCTCAAGGTCCTGAAGCTAAGTGGGTTTACGGTTCATGGTACGAAATATTAGATGGAGGAAAAATAGAGTTTAAAAAGGGAGGAAAGGTTGACTGGTTTGGTAATTCAGGGACTTTTACCTTTGAAAAAAAATCCACTTTCATTTGTGGTGGTGGTGGATGCGATGATGGGGAGATTGTTGTAAAAGCAGATGGAGACACACTCCGCTTTGGTTATAGAGTCAATAAGGGGCAATCAAAGCCTAAAATTTGGAATATAAAACTTCAAAAATATGGAGGACTTGCCAAAAGTCATAAGGTCAAGGGAAAAGAAACGAGGAACTTGTTTTTAAGTTCAACAAAGGCGGGAGGAGGTCCTTTTAAGCTTGCAAACTTTGAAAGAATGGATAAAGGGCTTTATAAATATAATAGTATGAGTTCAAGCGGAGTGGTTAACGGCGAGCTAGTTTCCAACCTTTGGTGGGGGACAGGTGCGCTTGGACGTTTTGATAATAAATCAAAACGATGGGAGGTTTTTGACGACTCTCTTACAAGTGGGAGTCTATACTATGGAAAAAATGTTTTGATCCATAATGGTTTTACTTCTGCTGAATACTCCCTTGACACCGGAAGATCATGGAACAATCTACCTAAATTGGAAGATGAAATAGGATCTTCATCAGGCTTTTATGAAACGACTTTTTTGGGTAAAAGAATCTTTAATATAGAACAAGAACAGGTGGGGCAGGGAAAAGAGTGGGAAGACCCTAGGTTATATAAAATTTACTCTATTGATCTTTCTAAGTCCTCGCCGAAGTGGTCAAAAGTCTTTGATGTTCCTTCAAGTCTAACTACAAATCTTTATCAGGTTAAATTATATTCTTCTGAGGAAAAAGGTGAACTCTATTTACTTGCAAATCCAGCAAGAAATCATAATAAAAAAGGTCTTAAAGTCAAAATGTATTTGAGTAAGGATAAAGGGTTATCTTTTACGGAAATCGGTTTACCAGAATTCGATCATGTAGGTCAGGCCAGGACAAGCCCAAAAGGTATTGTTGTGATTGGTTGGAAAAAAGTTGGTGGGAAAAACGTTTATTCAGCGAACTTTTTAAATACAGACGCAGATTCTTGGAGGTCTATACAAATCGAAAGAGAGCTCTATAGTTGGTACCCTTACAAAGATACCATTTTGGTTTTTAATTGGATGAATGGATTGGATCTTCTTAGAGAAGATGGAAGTTTGATTCCTTTTTTAAGGGCCTCTAATCTAAGTGAAAACGCTTTCCAATCACCCCAGCTTCATGTCTTTAATGATGAGGTTTATTTCAGTTCCTATACTATTTGGAAGTATAAAAATAAATAGTGCCAGTTGTTAAAAAGAAGCTTGTTCAAAAAAATCAATTTCTTTTAATTTCTTTTTTTTCCCTTTATAGTTAGAGTAACGGTGTTTCATTGCCATAAAATCAACATAAAGAAATATTAAGGGGAAGCTTCGTGAAGAAAATTCTTGTAACTGGTGGGAATAAAGGAATAGGACTTGCGATTGTTCAAAAAATTCTTGAGACAGAGAATGAAGCTTTTGTTTATATGGGCTCCAGATCTATTGATAGAGGTGATGCCTCAAGAAATAATCTTCTTAAACAAAATTCGAGCTTTAAAGGGCGGATTGAGGTTCTTCCTCTGGATGTTTCAAATGACCATTCTGTGACAGAAGCTTTTAAAATTGTTGATAAGAGATGCCGTGCAGATGGCAAAAAACTCTATGGAATCGTCAATAATGCAGGCGTTATGATGGAAGATTCCGCTTTAGAAGACGTCCTTCAGGTAAATGTTTATGGGATCTATAGAGTTTCAAATAAATTTATCCCTCTTATGGATGAAGAAAAAGGAAGGATTGTTAATATCACCTCCGCAGCAGGCCCCAGTTTCGTTTCGACCTGTAGTGAAAAACAGAAGGACTTTTTGGTAAGCTCTGATATATCTTGGGAATCTCTAGAAAGTTTTATGGATAAATGCATTGATCTAAGAAAAAGTGGCGGAGACTTTTCTAGGGAAGGGCTTGGTGACGGTCCTTGTTACGGTCTTTCAAAGGCCATAGCGAATACTTTGACTCTTAATATGGCCAAAATTTATCCAAAATTAAAAATAAATGCGTGCACACCTGGCTTTATAGAGACTGATATGACAAGACCGATGGCCAAAGCGTGGGGGAAGACACCTGAAGAAGCTGGCATGAAAGAACCTAGTTTTGGGACCGTAGCTCCTGTTTTTCTTTTATTTGATGATTCCGTCGGGCATGGAGATTATTATGGGAGTGATGCTTTAAGAAGTCCCATTGATCGATATAGGTCACCAGGTACTCCACCTTTCACAAATAAATACTAAAATAAAAACTATTTCTTTGCTAAGAAAAAATTTATCTCCAGTGAGGAATTATTTAAATACTTTTTATTTTTAAATGGTTCCCTTTTCCTAAAAAAATAAATACTTTCTCTTTTTGGATCCAAAAAATATTGAAACCTTGATTTTGAAAGCCTTTTTACCGAAGAGAAAAACTAGGATGTAAATTTTAGTTTTTTTAGGAGAAGGGGTTTTTTTATGTCTAAAAAAATATTTTTTCTAATGATTTTATTTTTTCTCTCTTTTTCTAAGTTTACATCCGCTGACTTTAAAGAGGTTAGTATTCAAAAGGTTCCAATGTCCCAATCGGGGAAGTATAAGCCAAATTACTCCTGGTGGAAAAACGAGCGTGCAAAGCGTCAAAAGAACTTAGATAATTATATGAAAAAGCATAAAAATGAGGTCTACTGGTTTAATTATTATCCAGTCGGTTATTCCGGTGTTCCGGCCATCATCTTTAGAATGTTTGCAGATGTTTTTCCCGAAATGTGGGGGAAAAATTATGTTCAAGATTTAGGTCTTATTGAGGACAAATGGGGAGATAGACCTATTTTCCCTCTTGGGATTAGTTGGGGGAGAGGCTCTAAGGAATTAACGTCACTTCCAGGACTAAATAAATTAAGAGTTATGGTGGTTAACTTTACTTGTGTGGGTTGCCATAGTGCTCAAGTTGTAGGCCCTAAAGGAAAAACCCATTTATTAATAGGAGCCCCTACTACGACTTTGGATATTTTAAAGTATAGGGCAAATCTCGTAAAAACATTAGAAGATCCTCGATGGGATTTTGAAACTTTTAAAAAGGTGCTTGCAAAAAAGCCAAGAGGTTGGTTGTACAAGAAGAAAAGGTATTTAGGTCAAGAAATGCTTGATACAAAAGTTTTCCAATCAAAGGGTGATGTCATTATGAAGGCCATCAAAGATAAAGTGATTGGAGAAACTGAGAGGATCTATGGCTATTTAGGAAAGCTTTATAATATGAAAGGAACCTACAGACCTGGAAACAATAAAAAATACTATGAAGATAATAAAAATAATCTTCTTTTAGGGGGAGCTCCGGGACAACTTGAAGCTTTTGGGATTGCTTCAGCTAAGTTTGCTCCTTGGGAAAATGGGAAACCTGATCAAAGTGCGTTTGGAAAAGATATGTACTTTGGTAAGGGGCCTGCGTTTGTAGATGTTATGAGTGTATGGAACCAAAAAGACCGTGAATATGCGCAGTGGGATGGCAACTTGAAAGGAAAGTTAACTAGAAATCTTGGGGCTGAATTAGGTGTGATAGGGTCTCCTGAACTCGTAAATTTCAAAAATGGTAAATTGACAACTAAATTTGTTGAAAACTTACCTTCTCCTCCTTATATGTGGGATGTAGATAAGGCAAAAGCCGATAGAGGAAAGAAGATTTTTGATAACGCCTGCTTAAAATGTCATGGTCGAGGAAAATTTATACCACTTAAGCTTGTTGGAACGGATCCTAATAGGGCATTAGGCCTTCCTAAAAAGGCCACAGATGTTCTCAGAAGCCAACTAAGAAAAACTTGTAAAGATCAGGGGGATCCGGAGTGCAGGATTCCAGACAATGACTTAGTTTATCCTAGATGGAAAAGGCCAGGTTATACGGCCCAGATTTTAGATGGTATTTGGGCCCGTTCTCCTTACCTTCATAATGGTTCTGTTCCGACCCTTTATCATATGCTTGTACCAAAAGAGAGACCTAAAACATTTTGGCGTGGAAACTTAAAGTACAACCCAGAAAAAGTGGGCTATCAATATAAAACGAAGCAAAGAAAATATGGAACCGCCATTTATGATACAAGTGTGAATGGGCGTTCTAATAGAGGTCATGAAAATATTAAAGTCTTCTTTGGTGGTATAGACTTTTCAAAAGAGGTAGGAAAAAGGGAAGACTTACTGGAGTATTTGAAAACTTTATAAAAGGTTTTCAAATACTCAAGTTTACCTATTTTTAACTTTTGCCGCCTGGGCATTACTGCCAAAAGAAAAATCTTTTGTGTAATTTAGGCCTAAATCAAAATGTGTTAAGCTAACATCAGTTTGATCAGTTGTAATGGACCCACTAAAGCTTTCCCTATTTATAAAGAAAGACCAGATCCCCCTTTTACTTTGATGAAGGTAGGAAAAATATTGGTTTAGATTAATTCCTTTTTCAATCGTACCAATTTGTCCAAGGTGATTCTGATAAGAAAAAGAAGTACCCATTCCGATACCCAATCGTCCTCGCTTTAAGCTTTATAGACGGCTTGAAAATAACCTAGATCATTTTTAAAGAAGAAAGAAAAGTATGGGTCTTCGTTGTCTGCCTCATAATTAAGTTCCAGAGTCTTTCCATCAAGGCTTTGTCCAGCACCAGGTCCATAATCTAATTTAGACTTTAAAGGAGAATAAAGATTTATTGATACACCGATAGATAAACTTTTTGTAAATCCATAGGTTAGACTTGGGGATAGGGTGACCGCCATAGAACTTTTATTTTCAACTAGTCCTAAATTATTATTGCTTTTCCTCGACTCATGTTTCAGACCCAATGAATTTGAAAAGAGGAACCCATTCTTATCAGGCATAAGATTTGGGTCGAGTAGGTCTTTTTCTACTTTTGCTTTTTTACTTTAGGAAGCTTAATCTTTTTTAAGAAAGATTCTATCTTTTTACTAAAAACTTGTTTTTGCTTTATTCATAGTAAAATAAAAATAATTTTCATTTTATAATTTATCTTAAAGGCGTTCCATCAAGATTATAAAATTTTAAACTTTCTTCTACTTTCAAATAAACAACAGCCTCGTTATTTTCATTGTATAAAAGAATTGGCTTTTTGACCCCATAATATTTTATGTTTCTAATAACTGATGTAAATTTATCTAAATATCCTGATGTAGTACCCGTCGGTGTATTTTTAAATTTTTCTTCAACCTCTTGAACGACTGTATCATCTATAGTAATTTTCCTATTTCCTTTTAAAGTCATGTCTCCAACTTTTACCACGATCGGACAGTTATGTTCAACAAAGGGACCCCCGATAGCGCTGGTTTTAGTGTAGCATCTATCGCTCCCTAATTCAGGTGGATTACTTGGTTTTTCCCTCCATTCAAATGGCACTCCCTTAATAAATTCTCCAATTTTGTTTCCATCCTTATCAAAATAATTGGTGTGAACGTACTCCTCCGTATATGGTTTACCATTCGAGAAATCCAAGTTACCGCTGGCGTCTTTTGGAATTTGGATAAATTCCCTATGTATCATCAATTGTTCATAAAACTTTGTTTTTGCATAAGATAACGTCGTATCGGTTACCCCTTTCCCTAAATCCTCTTGTACCTGCTGACTACCTTCGTGGTATTCTCCTTCAAGCCTTTTAATATAAGGTATTTCTTTTCTTTTGTTTAAAAGATCATATTCTTTTGCTACATTCAAATTTGTATATGTCTTCCCATTAAAATCGAGAGATACTATTGTGTCTTCTAATTTGATACATTTCCAAAATTGGTCTTTTTCACTGGAAATATTACTCTCAGATTCTCGACAGGGAAGATTGTCATTTGAAAAGACCTTAAAATGAATCGATAAACTTAATCCAAAAAATAAAGTGGTATAAAGAAACAACTTCATAATCAATCCTTTTTTTAAAGTCGAATTGTTTGCAATTTTATAAGCATATTTTTTTGATCATGAGTAATTTTATTTGTCACTGCGTTTGGGTCTATCTTTAACCGAATATCTTGTGAAAGATTTAAAAGAGCT
>DKQD01000026.1:1313-6860 GCA_002474345.1 Bacteriovoracaceae bacterium UBA7317 | reverse complement strand
ATCATTTAATCCTCCAGACAAGCTTTCTTTACAAATAACTGTTTTTAAAGGTTCTTGTCAATTTTTTGCAATTGACATGCAAAATTTCACTAACACTTTTGCATATAAATTAAATTTATTTAAAAAGGCCTTCATTTTTACTTATTCCCAACCTTTCCCTTGAACTTTGTGTTAGAAATCTATAGTCAAAAATAATGAAAAAAATGGTCATCTTAACCCTAAACATTACATTATTTACTTATTTAATCCTTTTCACAACTCTATTAGTTCCTGGGCAAGCTAATGCTAAGGTTACTGAGGGACAAGACGCTTGTCTCAAGGAGGTCTTGGCCTTACCTGGAATAAAGAAAGTTGAACTAAGCCACGCACAGGGTTTTGAAATCTACTCAGTGAAGTTAAAAACAATACTCCGAGTCAAAAAGCCATGGACTGGAGCCGAAGACCAATTCATTTTTCTGGGCAAAGATTTAAACTTACTAAGGATTCCTCAATGTAAAAAAAGTGGTCTTTATTTTCATAAACCAGTGTCTAAAATGGCGTCAATTTCGACAACTCATATTCCTTTTTTAGAGGTCCTTGAATCTCTTAATATTCTAAAAGGTTTCAGTGGGATTCATTATATTTCATCGCCCAAAGTCAAAAAGAGAATATCTGAAAAGAAAATAGAAAATCTTGGATTCCCTCTTAATATTGAAAGAGTTCTAAAATTAAGGCCAGACTTTTTGATGGCCTACTCGCTCGAAGACCCTTCTCTTACAGGGTTAGGGAAACTAAATAAACTTGGGCAAAAGGTTGTATATAATGGTGAGTTTAGAGAAAATCACCCTTTAGGACGATTTGAATGGATTAAGTTTTTAGGCGCTCTTATAGGGAAACAAAAAGAAGCAAATGAAATTTATGACAAAAGAAAAAATGAATATAATAAGTTAAAAAGAAAAGTGGCCGGAAAGAATCGTAGTCAATTTCCCTACGTCCTCCTTGGTAGAAATTATCAAGGCTCATGGCATTTACCTGGTGCTAATACCTATTTATCAAAACTTCTTTTAGACGCAGGTGCGAGACAACCATGGAGTAAAAAAACATCTAAACTCTTTTTCCCAGTTAATTTTGAAACTATTTTAAAAGAAACAAAAGGGGCAAAGTTCTGGTTACCTCAATCTTCGTGGAATTCAAAAAGAGAAATCATAAAAGAAGATTCACGTTACTCCCTCTTGGTCCCATTTAAAAGCAATCATATTTATACGAATAATAAAAAAATTAATGCAAATGGAGGGAACGATTACTGGGAAGGGGCCCTTGTTAACCCTCAATTACTATTAAAAGATCTTGTCAAAATTTTTCACCCCGATCTTTTACCCTCCCACAAACTACAGTGGTATAAAAAAATTTTATAACAGCCAAAAAGATAAAAATGATTAAAGATGTTTCAAAAAATAAAATTCTTCTTTTCTTAACAATGATTTTATCTTTAATCACGTTATCCATTTTTGTTCTTTTAAAGGGACCTATTCCATTAAACCTGGGTGACCCTCTCACAATAGATGTTTTAAAAGAGATAAGAATTCCTAAAGTCCTGACCGCTATTCTTGCAGGAGCTTCACTCGCTACGAGCGGCCTTTTAATGCAAACATTTTTTCAAAACCCGCTAGCTGGGCCTTTCGTCTTAGGCATCCAAAGTGGTTCATCACTTGGAGTTGCTCTTTGGGTTTTAGGTCTAAAATGGCTACCTTGGTCAGCTATAGAAAAATACCCTATATTTGAAAGGCTAGGATTAACTTTTTCATCAATGTTGGGTTGCCTGAGTGTCCTTCTTTTACTAATGTTTTTGAGCTTTAGAATTTCAGGCAAGCTAATACTTCTCATTTTGGGGCTTGTCTTTAGTTATATTTCTAGTGGTCTGATCAATATAATGAGCCTTTTAGCGAAGGCGAATGAACTTAAAAGCTTTTTTCTATGGTCTCAAGGAAGCTTTCATAGAGTATCTTTTGATGACCTTAGTATTTTTATGTCTATTTCAATTATAGGTCTTCTCTTATCACTTTTACTTTCTAAACCCTTAAACATCATGCTTCTAGGTGACCGTTACGCTCAAAGTTCAGGGGTTTCGATCAGAAAAATAAAGTTCCTTCTTATTTTTCTGACAGCAATTCTTTCAGGCCTCGTTACATCATTTTGTGGGCCAGTGGCATTTTTAGGAGTTTTAGTTCCCCACCTTGCACGAAAAATTTTCCAAACAGGAGATCACAAAGTACTTCTGCCTTCTGTTATGATTCTTGGTTCTATTATAGCTCTATTCTCAGAAGCCTTAAGTTCTTTAACCGATCCAATTTCCCTTCCTCTCAATGCAATCTTAGGAGTCATGGGCTTTCCTGCCCTCATTATCTTTCTTCTCAAGAATAAAAAACAACAGGAGGAGGATCTATGAATTCTAAAATAATCACAAGCAATGGGCCAATTTTAGAAATATCGAAACTTTCTATTGGGTATGAAAAAAAACCTATTCTAAAAGACTTAAGCTTTAAAGCTTTTAAAGGTGAAGTCTTATGCGTAATGGGCAGTAACGGAAGTGGCAAGTCCACTCTTTTAAAAACCTTAAGTCATCTTATTGATCCCCTTTCAGGGTCCATAAAGATAAAAGGAAAAAAAATAGAGAGTTTTTCACCTCTTGATTTTGCAAAAGAAGTATCAGTTCTTCTAACAGAAAGGCCAAGTTTAGGTTCAATGAAAGTTAAAGAAGTTCTTTCTCTTGGCAGGTTCCCTTATACAAGTTTCTGGGGATCAATGAGCTTGGCAGACGAAAGTATTATCGATGACATAATAGACCTTTTAAAAATTAGAAATTTAATAAACAAAACCTACGATACGTTAAGTGATGGGCAAAAACAAAAAGTCCTTCTAGGCAGAACACTGGCTCAGGATACACCAATTATTATTCTTGATGAGCCAACATCATTTTTAGATATTCCTCGAAAAGTTGAATTTTTAGAAAACCTAAAATTTCTTGCCAAAGAAAAAAATAAAATGATTATTCTTAGCTCTCATGACTGGGATCTTGCTTTAAAAGCATCACACTCTCTTTTGTTTATTGGGAAAGATGGAAAATTTAAAAAAGGATTTCCTGAAGACTTTTATTTTAATAAAGAATTTAAAGGCTTTCTTATAAAAGAAGATTTTAAAATTTCAAACCAGATCTCAAGAGGTTCCACCTTTCAAGCTGGAGGACTTAATATTAAGTTAAATATTGAAAATCAATTTGAAAAAGAGTTGATTTTTAAAGCACTTGAAAAGAGGAAGTCACTACTCCAAAAAGTTAAAAGCTCTTTCATAATATCCAAAGAGGTGAACAGCCCTTTCTTAATTCAAGGAACGAATACTCCCAGCACTAAATTAAGTGAAATAAGTAAAGTTATTGAACATTTATCAGCTTTTTAATTTAAATCTTTAGTAAAAAGCTCTAGTTGATTAAAAGAGAAATTATCATAATTCATTTCTTGCCTACCAAAACGAACACCAACTCCCATTAGTCGGATTTTTTTTGGTGATTTTGAAAGCGCTCTTTCAAATTGGTCATTAAGGTACTCATATAGAGGTAATGATATGTCTTTTTCCCTCCATAATGATTCATAAAAAGGGAAAGAGTGAGACTTTTCATAACTCATTTTTTTAAAATCTTCATATTTCAATTTTACAAAAAACTTGGAGATATAAAGATCATCACTCCCCTTCTTTTTCTTAAAAAGTTGTAATCTACCACATAAATCTGAAATGAGCTGGGGGACCTTTTCTTTGCATTCAAGTGACGTTAAATCACAAGCAAAAGTTCTTTCGATGCTTAAAGACTTTCTAGGATACTCCGTAACCACATTACGGTTATCTATTCCAAAACTTCTCTCTTTTAAAACTTTGCCAAACTTCCCAAAATGGGACTCTAATATTTCAATTTTTTTTTCTTGAAGGTCCTTACATGTGAAAATATCTATTCTATTTAACTTTTTTTCGGTAACTTTCCCTACTCCTGGAATTTTTTTAACTTTAAGAGATAACATAAAAGAGGGTATCAACTTAGGCGTTAATACAAAAAGTCCATTTGGCTTGTTCCAATCGCTAGCAACTTTTGCCAAAAACTTATTTGGGGCGACTCCAGCTGAAGCAGTCAGACCCGTTTTTTCAAAAACTTTTTTTCTAATCTCTTCAGCTACGAGTGTAGCACTTCCACCAAAAGCCTTTGAAGAGGAAACGTCCAGATAGGCTTCATCTAAAGAAAGAGGTTCCACAAGCTCCGTAAATTCAGAAAAAATGGACCTAATCTTTCTCGATTCCAAAATGTACTTGTCCATAGATCCTGGAATAATTTTAAGGTCTGGACATAATTTAAGAGCTTTGGAAGAGGCCATGGCAGAATGTATACCAAACTCTCTGGCGTGATAGTTACAAGTAGCTATAACTCCTCTTTTTTGAGGGCTTCCTCCAACGGCCATAGGAACTGATCTTAAAGCTGGGTTATCCCTCATTTCAACAGCAGCAAAGAAACAATCCATATCAATATGGATAATTTTTCTTAAAGAATCTTTAGACATCTTTTACTTGAGACCTGAGTTGGTACAGCTTTTACAGACACCATAAAACTCTAGGTTATGGGAAACAGATACAAAGCCTAATTTTTTTATCATTTCTTCAAAATAATCCTCAACCTTGCAAAGATCTAAGCATTTCATCATTTTGCATTTCAGGCAGACTATATGATGATGGTGATCATCTGAACTTTTCTTAAATTCAAACCTGGAAACCCCATCATTAAGTGTAAAACTTTGAACAAGATCTTTTTCGAGAAATTTCTGGAGGTTTCTGTAAACAGTTGATTCGTTACAGTTAACTCCCTCCTTCAAGAGTCTTTGATAGATCTCATGAGCGGAGAGAGGACCACTTGAAAACATAAGTGCCTCTAGAATTCTTTTTCTAGATCCTGTATTTGATAGGCCTTTTTCTTTGAGCAGAGATAAAGCTTTAATTATTTTCATGATGATTCCATATTATTAGGTGGTTATTTTTACAAGGGGTTCAGCTAAATGACAAGCATCGCCAAAGCGATATTTGAAAAATATGCAAATTATTTGCAAAAAAGCAGGTTTTTCGCTACATAAACAATCTTAGTAAAACTATTGGTGCAGTATGAATCTTACCACTAAAATTTCAACCATTCTCTCAATCGCCTGCGCGATACACTGCATTATACTACCTCTAATGATCACTCTTATGCCAGTTCTTGGTAGGTTTTCTCATCATTGGTGGCACACATATTTAGAGCCTTTTGAGTTACCAACTCTCATTTTGGTTGTTTTACTAACAAGTAGACAAGTTTTTAAAAACTGGTCTTCTAAAAAGAAACTTTGCTTGGGCCTTCTTGGTTTAGGAACTATTCTAGTCGCTATTGGAAACCAGGGTTTTGACCCGCATTCTTTTTATCATCCATTTTTTACGATTGTTGGAATGCTACACCTTATGGTTGCTCAGTTTAGGGCCCACAAATTAAATCACCTAATTACTTGC
>DKQD01000026.1:0-882 GCA_002474345.1 Bacteriovoracaceae bacterium UBA7317 | reverse complement strand
TTTTTTAGTTTTGTAATACTTTGGTATCCAGCCATTTTTATTAGAACCTTGGTGACAAATTAAACAGTTATCTCGTGAATTAAAAAGAGGTATTTTGTAGGAATCAACTTCACTTTCTAATTGTTGGACGCCTTTTCTAAAAAAAGACACATTTTTCTTCACATTTTTTATTCTATGCTCCACCAATTTTTTGTACTTTGGGTGCCATGATTTATAGTCTGGAGTATTTTTTATTGCTTGGTAAATTTTTTTTGCAATTTCAACTTTACCTTGTTTTGTCACAAGGTCTCCATGAATAACCATAAAACCTTCGAGATTATGGGGAGCAATCCAACTGTTCCAACAAACTCTCTTTTTACCCTTATAAATTGGCCTTAAAGCTGTGAACTTGTTGTAGTCAAAGGACTCTTTATCTTTAAAAACTTTCCCACTACAAACTTCGACATTTTTCCAAATGGAGTCAACAGCTTCTTTAAACTTACCACTATCATATGGTTGTTTGCCTAAAAGATAAGATAGTCCAAACAAACCCCATTCAGGCCAAAGATCAGCAGCTTTTTTTGCCTGGAAATAACCTTTTCTTTTTTGATATTCATCTTTATGAATAGTGCCTGCACTCATATTACTGTAACCCAAAAAACCCAAAACTCGAGGATCACTTTTATCTAAATCAATTGACGTTTGAAAGTATTTCACAGCAAGGTCTAGGCTATTAGTGATAAGAGGATTTTTTCCCATACTAACGTCCTTCTCTCTTTCTGAAACTTTCCACATATGAGAAAAACCTATGTAGGAAGCAAGTTTAGGGTTGTTTGGGTTTTCAAGATAAGCTGCTTGTAAGTAGAAAAGAACATTGTCAATATTTTTATAATTTCCGCTATG
>DKQD01000107.1:1590-17208 GCA_002474345.1 Bacteriovoracaceae bacterium UBA7317 | reverse complement strand
ATTTTAGAAGATAAAAAAGGTGACTTAACTTTTGATGATATTTTAAAAGGAAACCATCCCCAAAAATATATAACGACTAAAAAAGATTCACCTAATATGGGTTTTACCTTTTCAACGTTTTGGGTAAAGTTTACGGTAACAAATCAAAGTGAAAAGAATTCCCTTTATTACTTTATCTATGAATTTCCAGGCATAGATAAAATTACTCTCTATCAAAAATTAAAGGGTGAATGGGTAAAAGAAGTGAGTGGTGATCAAATACCCGCTTCTAAAAAGAAAATAAGCCACCGCTTTTTTCCTTTTAAAATTTATCCTAAAGAATCTTCAACTTATTATTTACAAATTAAAAATACGGCGGCTATGCAAATCCCCTTGCAAATTTATTCCGAAAAGACCTATAACGAAAACCGGGACCAGGGGATGTTTCTTTACTCCGTTCTTTATGGAGTGATGATTATCATGGCCGTTTATCATGCCCTCATTTATTTTTCTACAAGAATGGTTTCATATCTCTATTACACAGTTTTCACTTTAGGAGTTCTTTGTCTTGTTGTCGCTATTACCGGATTTGGTGCTTATGTTTTACCAACACTCATCTGGTTTAATAATCATGGAATGCTTTTAGGATTAGGTGGTGCCTGTGGCGGCCTAACACTTTTCCTTTACGATTTTCTGGAAATTAAAAGCCAACCTAAGTACAACACCGTTCTTTTTAGGGTTTCCTTGGGATTAGCTTTAATTTATACAATTTGTGCTTTCTTTTTACCTTTTTGGTTTGGGATTAGGGTTATTATTTTTACCATTGGTATACCGCTAGGACTTTGTGCTTGGTGGGGAGTAGGGTCCTTTCTAAGAAAGCATAAATCTTCAAAATATGTTGCCTATGGCTTTTTAGCTGTTATTTCAGGAGGCTTTATTAAGCTTGGTCAGGGGCTTGGGCTTTTACCCACTAACTTTCTTTCCGATAACGCCATTTATGTGGCGATTATTGTTCAAATACTTTTCTTTTCTTTGGGTCTTGCAAGCTTAATTAATAATTTAAGAAAGGACGCGCAACAACACTCTGCGATGCTTGCTGATGTTAACCAATTACTAGAGAGAAGGGTAAAAGATAAAACAAAAGAGCTAAGAGAGTATGTTGAAAAAATTGAAATTCTTATTAATAATATGGCCCAAGCCGTTTTTGCCATAAACCCTGATGGCATTATCATTGATCCTGTTTCACAATTTAGTGAAAAAATTTTTGGTGAAAAGATTGAAGGGAAATCTATTTGGAACACTCTTTACAAAGAATTAGACCCGGAAGATAATGAGTATTCTTCTATACAATTTGGTTTTAGCATTGTTTTCCATGCGGATGACCTTCAATGGCTTATGGTGGGAGATACATTCCCTACGAGGTTTTTAATCCAAGGTGATGAAGATGAAAAGAAAAGTCTTAAGGCATCGATGAGTCCTATTTATGACAATGGTCTTTGCGAAAAGATCATGTTTATCATTGAGGATGTGACTGAATTAGAAAAACTAGAAGCAGACATCAAAAAGCAGCGTCAGCAAAACGCTCTTAAAATTGAAAAGCTTCAATCTATTGTAGCGAATTCTAGAGATTCACTGACCCATTGTTTTTATGAATCCTATGCAAGACTTAAAGAATTAAAAGACCACTTTAAAGATAGAGGCATTGTGCTTAGGTCCGTTCATACCTTAAAAGGCCTCTCAAGGCTTTATGGACTTAACTTTTTAGCAAGCGACATTCATAAAATTGAAAGTAAAATGATAACTCTTTTCGAAGAGGGTGTTCATAAAAAGAGCTTTGAAGAAGACTTTGAGATTCAAAGAGCTTCTTTAAAGGATTCTTTTGACGATGCCCTAGAAACTGTTAAAGAAATTTATGGGGATATCTACGACCCTGATAATCCTGATTTCAATGATGTCAGCGATACAATAGAAGTTCAAAAATCTGTGCTTACAGACACTGTTAAAGAGGTTACAGAACTTATTAAATCCAAAGATTACGAAACCATCATTTCAACTCTTGAGAGGTTGTCCAATATTAATATCAAAAAGATGGCCATTGACCTTCAAAATATTGTCATCAATACCGCTAAAAAACTTGATAAGGCCGTGACTTTTAATGTCTCTGGTGATGACTCCTACCTTCCAGAAAAAAGCATTTCGATGTTAAAAGAATCTTTTATTCACCTCCTCACCAATTGTGTAGATCACGGTATTGAAACCAAGGGAGACATCAATGTCTCAATTAAAGAGACCTTTGAAGAGATTAAAATAAATATTAAAGACAATGGGAAAGGGATTAATGAAGAAAAGGTTTTAAAAAGGGCCATTGCAAACTCTATTTTAACGGAAGATGAAGCAGAAGAAATGAACTCTTCTGAAATTAAGCACCTAATTTTTAGACCTTCTTTTTCGACTAAAGACGAAACGACAGAAACCTCAGGCAGAGGAATTGGGATGGACGTCGTCATAAAAAATATAGAATCCCTAGGGGGAAAAATTATTATTGAAGAAGGTCAAAATATCGGAACAAGCTTTATGATTTCTCTTCCTCACTTTGAAAAAAAGACCGGTTAAATTTTTTTCAATGCATTATTTCCGCTTTTTGTTTGATTAACTCACCATTCATTTACTTATGACCCCCACTTTTCTAGGGTGATCCCCTTAAGGATACCTTACACAGAGAATACTAAATGTTAGATAAAAAGGTTCTCATAGAACACTTTTTAAAGACCCGGAAACAATCCGTTAAGCTTTGCCTTCCTTTGGAAGTAGAAGACTATGTGGTCCAGCCTCACCCTGATGTAAGCCCTCCGAAGTGGCACTTAGGTCACACAACATGGTTTTTTGAAAAGTTTATACTGCACGAAGCAACACCATTTCACCCTCTTTTCCACACACTCTTTAATTCTTATTACAAATCTCTGGGGGAGCACTGGAATCAAGGGGAACGAGGAAACCTTTCTAGACCAACAGTTAAAGAGATTTACGAGTATAGAAAAGAAGTTGATGAAAAAATGGTTGCTCTTATTGACAAGGCGCCGGAAGAAAACTTTAAGTATATTAAAAAAATGACGACTCTTGGCATTGAGCATGAAAAGCAGCATCAAGAGCTCCTAGTCATGGATATTAAATATATTTTGGCCGAAAACCCTCTGGTCCCTTTTTATTTGGAAAATAATAAAACCCCTTCCTCCTGTGAGGATTCTGAGCATTCTAGACCTTGTCGACCAAAACTCCATTCGCTTTCTGGAGGACTTTATTCTTTCGGAAATGATGGGGATAACTTTTCTTATGATAATGAAGGACCTCTCCACAAGGCCTACCTTCATCCTTTTAAGCTCTCTACGCATCCTGTAACTAACGGAGAGTTTTTAGAGTTTATGAGCGAGGGTGGCTATGAAAACCCTAACTTTTGGCATAGCGATGGCTGGGATTTTATCAACCGTGAAAAGATTAAGGCACCCCTTTACTGGTTTCAAAAAGAAGGGGATTGGTTAGTAGCTGGTCTTCAAGGTGTTCAAACTGTTGACCCTCACCAAACTTTGTGCCATGTTTCCTATTTTGAGGCTTCCGCCTATGCACGGTGGTCAGGAAAAAGGCTTCCAACGGAAAAGGAGTGGGAGATGGCCGCTTCTTTAACTGAGAGTGAAAGTATAGAAGGTCACTTTTTAGAAAGGGAGGACTTTCAACTAGCGCCTCCAGTAAATAACCAACCGCCATTTTATGACCTCTTTGGAAGCACGTGGGAGTGGACTGATTCGAGTTATTCTCCTTACCCTGGTTATAGGAGGTTGGGAGGGCCTATGGGCGAATACAATGGAAAGTTTATGAGTGGGCAGATGGTGCTTAGAGGTGGTTGCCTGGCAACTCCAAAGGACCATATTAGAAAAACCTATAGAAATTTTTATCGCCCCGAAAAGAGGTGGTGTTTCGGCGGGATAAGGCTTGCTGAAGATCATTAAAAGGACATTTCTTTATGAATAATACGGTTATCCTTTCTGAAGAAAAGGGAAAAGACGATCAGAAGACGGCTTTTAAAGAAGAGGTGTTCAACGGTCTTTCCAAAAGTCCAAAAAGCCTGCCTTCAAAGTTTTTTTATGACGATCAAGGAAGTCAAATCTTTTCTGATATTACAAACCTTGATGAATACTATCCTACAAAGTGTGAATACAATATCTTTGCAAACCATAAAGAGTCCATTATCTCCAAAATTCCTGCCTACGGAAAAATTAATATTATTGAGCTTGGAGCTGGTGATGGGCAGAAGACAAAGGTTCTCCTCGAAGAAATCCTAAAATCGAAAAGGGATGTTGAGTATATCCCCATCGATATTTCCTCTTTTGCGATAAAAAGTCTTCTCGATGACCTCAAACAAAACTTCCCCGAACTCAAAACTTTTGGCGTCGTAGGGGAGTACTCACCAGGGCTTAAATGGGTTAGGGAACATAAAAAGGGAAGGAACCTCGTTCTTTTTCTGGGGTCAAATCTAGGAAACTTCCCTCAGGATCAGGCGACACTTTTTTTAAAAGAAATTAGAAATGCTTTAAACCTTGATGACTTTCTTTTTATTGGGCTTGATTTAAAAAAAGACATTTCGGTTCTTTTGAAGGCCTATAACGATTCCAAGGGACTGACTTCTCAGTTTAATCTCAATTTATTGGAAAGAATGAATAGGGAGCTAAGCTCCAATTTTAACCTTGAATCTTTTAAGCATTTTGGAACTTATGATCCAATTAAAGGAACGATGGAGAGTTATCTTATTTCCACAAAAAATCAAAAAGTTCTTTTTAAAGAGGATGACAGGACATTTTTCTTTAGGGCCCATGAACCTATCCATACGGAGTATTCGTGGAAGTATACTCCGCAGGAGAGTGTTGAGTTGTCTGAAAAATGCCAATTTGGAGTTGTTGATCATTTTACGGATTCAAAAAGATACTTTCTAAACGCTTTATGGAAGGCACTTTAAAATATTGATAAAGGAGAGGATTTCCTCTTCTGTATTATAATAGTGAACAGAGGCCCTTAATATATCGCCTAAACCACGCTCTTCCATATCCCAAAATGTTGATGTTTTATAGCTTACTGAGGTATTGACCTTTCTTTTGGAGAGCTCCTCTTTGACTTTGATTGGATTCTTACCTTTCAAACTAAAAGAAACTATACCTCCCTTTTCTTTTCCTATGTCGTGGACCAGGCAATCTTCAACTTTTTCTAACTCTTTTCTAAGTGTGTGACCTAATTTTTGAATTCTTTCAAAGGTTTTGGAAATGTCCTGTTTTTGGGCGTAATCACAAGCCTTTCCAAGACCTAATCTTAAAGCAGGTGATGATTCCCAAGTTTCAAACATTCTCGCATCTTTTCTAATTTCGTAAGTTTCCTTGGACGTAAGGTTCGCCGAATAGAGGTCAAGTGTAAAAGGTTTAAGCCAGGAAAAGTGTTTCTTTTTGACGTAGAGGAAGCCTGTACCCCTGGGACCCCTTAAATACTTTCTTCCAGTCGCAGTTAAAAAGTCACATTGAATTTTTTGGACATCAATGGGACATTGACCTACACTTTGGCACGCATCCAAAAGGAAAAGGACCTTATATTTTTGGGCGAGGAGACCAATTTTTGACACAGGTTGAATGAGACCACCGTTTGTCGGTATGTGGGAAAGGGAAATTAAAGTCACGCCGCCTTTTTGAAGTCTTGCCTCAAGGGCCTTAAGGCATACATCACCTTCTTCACTTTGAGGAAGGACTTCAATAATGATTCCCCTTTCTTTTTTAAGTTTGAGGTAAGAAATGAAATTACTGGCATATTCAGTTTGACCTGTTAAAACCACTCGGCCTTTTTTCCAATCTAAGGAATAGAAAATGGAATTCCATGCCACTGTGGCACTTTCCATTAAAGCAATTTCTTCTCTCTCTGCATTAATAAGGCCAGAAACTTGGTCGTAAACATACTCCAGACGGGGAAGTTCTTTTTCAAAAGATTCGTAGCCACCATTTTGACCTTCCTCTTTAAGGTAATTGACGACGGTTTCTGTGACACAGTTTGGTGGAAGGGAGCTGCCAGCATTATTAAAATGGACTACTTGGTTGCAACCTAAAGTATTGTTTCTTATTTTTTCAATATCCATTTCTACCACCTGTAAGAGAAAGTCTTTGTCATGAAAGACATAAGAAATACAATTCATTCTTCAAAAGTACGAGAAAAATAGTTGGTCCAATTGAAAGTATTTTCAAAAGGAATAGGTTTAGTAGAATCTTTTAGAAAAAATTATGAGGGCCCTTTCAATTTCAATTATAAAAAGAAATATCTAAGAAACTATCCTAAAAATAAAAATAATATGAGAAAATTCCATTGGTGCTCTTCTCTGAAAGGTGAGAAGAGAGCAAAAAGTGAAATATTTTTTCTTCCCACTTTCAGCTTTAGATTGAGGAAACTTTATGAGTGAGAGGTCAGCTTTAATTGTTGGAGCAGGAGATGCGATTGGTTCGGCCATTTTAAAAAGGTTTTCCAGGGCCGGTTATAATACGGTAGGTGTTAGGAGGAATCCGGAAAAGATTGCAAACGTTATTTCCGAACTTCAAAAAGAGGGCCACAAGGCCTAGGCCATAAAGTGTGATGCTCGTAAGGAAGATGAAATTATAGGCCTCTTTTCAAAAATTGAAGCCGACATCGCGCCACTTGAAGTGGTGGTTTTTAATGTGGGTGCTAACGTCCCCATGAAAATTGCCGAAACGCCAACGAAGAAGTTTTATAAAATCTGGGAAATGGCCTGCTTTGGTGGTTTTCTCACAGGACGTGAAGCCGCGAAATACTTAGTCCCACGAAAAAAAGGAACAATCATCTTTACAGGGGCGACGGCCAGTTTGAGAGGGGCCGCAGGCTTTGGAGCCTTTGCAAGCGCCAAAAGCGGCCTCCGTGCTGTGGCCCAGAGTCTTGCCAGGGAAATTATGCCTCAGGGAGTTCATGTCGCCCATGTTGTGATTGATGCAGCAGTTGACACTGAATTTGTAAGACAAATTCTTCCTCAAATGAAACCAAATAGGCAAACAGATGATATTGTTAAACCAGACTCTATAGCGGAATTTTATTATCAAATACACCTTCAAAGTCCTGATGCTTGGACTTTCGAGTCAGACCTGCGTCCTTGGTGCGAAAAATGGTAAAGGGGAGAATATGTCAAAAGTAGTAGAATTTTATTATGATTTTGGGAGCCCTACTTGCTACTTGGCCTTTTATAAATTGAGGCAGTTGGAGGAAGAGGGGAAGTTAAAAATCGATTACCGGCCCATCCTTTTAGGAGGAATTTTTAAGGCCATAGGAAACAGTGCTCCTGCAAATATACCTGCGAAAGGGAAATATATGTTTGAGGATATTATACGCTACGCTAAAAGGTATGGTCTTGATTACGATTTTAATCCTTACTTTCCTATTAATACTCTCAATTTAATGAGAGGAGCAGTTGGGATGATGGGAGATAAGCGCTTTGTCGATTTTAATGATCTTCTTTTCAGGGCATTCTGGCGTGATAAAAAAAATATGGGAGACCCGGAAACGGTTAAAGAAGTTATTGAAAAAGGCGGCTTTAACTTTAATAAAATCCATGCTCTTTCCAGTGATCAGTCAGTTAAAGACGAACTTAAAAAACGGACGGGAGAAGCTGTGGAGAAAGGTCTTTTTGGAGCTCCAACGATGTTTTTAGGCGATGAAATGTATTGGGGGCAAGACCGAATTTTTATGATTGAGGAGAGGCTTTAAGCGGGTTATAAAAAAACAAAGTAAAAGGGATTAAAAATTAAAAATTGAAATTGGTTATTGAAAGCAAAAACTTTGTGATTTAATTAAAAAAGTTTCAACAATGGCTGAGGCCATTGGCACTGCCGATGAAAAGAAAGGGAATTATGTCATTTAAAATAATAACAATAGACGATGACCCCCTAGTTCGGGAAACTCTACAAAGGTATTTGGTGAATGCAGGGTTTGTAGTCGAACAGGCCAGTGATGGCGTTGAGGGAATCGAGGTCATAAAAAAGAATCCTGATTGCCATCTGATTATAACAGATTTAAATATGCCAAATATGACAGGCATCGAAATGTTGGAACGTCTGGCCAACGATAAAATGGCCGTGGACGCACCAAAGATAATGCTTACCACTGAGTTTATTACAGATAAAAAACATGAAAATATTATGGATAAAAAGAGAAAACAGCTCGGTGTAAGGGCCTGGTTTATAAAACCTGTTTCAGAAGAAAAAGCTCCTCATTTTATCGGTATCGTGAATGCATTGGTGGAAGGCAAAAAATAAAGGATAAAGTCCGTCTAAGGGGACTAGTTTTCTCTGCGGTTCCTTGTAAAATGGCTTTACTGGGCACTGCCTATCTTTTTTTTTGCTTCGTGTTGCAGTTTCACCTCTTTATTCCCAAAAACAAAAAACTGAATTGGCATACTCTTGCCGAGTGATCGAATTATTGATAAAAATCCCTTTTGAAATTTACAAGGGAAAACTATGAAAATTAGATTTTTACTAGTGTGCCTTTTTTGTATTTTTAATTTAAATTCCACTCGTGCCTCAGGTTGGAAGGCGAAAGAAAGGGCTCTCTTAGAAACGTATAACCCTGAGCTTACAGACCCCTACATAACATCGATTAAATCCCACATCTCTAGAGTTCAATACGATCAACCCATAAAACAAAACAATAAAATAAGAAAATACTTTATTCCTAGCTCTCACTTTCAAACTGGGGAAATTCCTTACCTTTTGGGGGAGGAGTATGGTGATCAACAAAAAAGACCCCTTCTTGTATATATCGGGGGGTCTTTTTCAAAGCTTTTCTCAAATATCACAAAAAACTTTCATAAAAGATTTATTCGTTTAGGTTATAGGGTACTTTCTTTCGAAAACTTCATTTGTGATTGCTCTATTTCAAGGTCCCCTCAATTCCCATTTTTCGACCTAAAAACTCAAGGGAGGGTCTATTATGAGGCCATCAAAAAAGTTCACCAGGAATTAGTGAAGCAAGGAAAAGTGAACCAGAATATTACTCTTTTTGGGCAAAGCTATGGAGGCTTTTTAGGCTCCATAATTTACGCCCTCGATTCCGCTGAAAAAGCCCCCTTGTTTAATAAAGGTCTTCATGTTTATTCACCACCCTTTGATTTTGTTAAAACCTTTGAAAAACTTGATTCCATACTTGATGAGGCCAAAAAGGATAAAACATTTGGGAATATTCCAAGTTATCTTATGACAAGTTTTCAAATAAATAGACTTGAAAAAAATGATCAGGTTGGTCAAAGGATTAAAGAAAAGTCTTTGGGCGTTTTTGCGGACTTTGGTTTTAAAATGAAGTTAGAAAGAATGCTCCTTTCTTATAACAGTAGTGTTAAGAGTTTAGGCCTCCCGGAGGGGAGAGCGGAAACAAGAAAGTTTTTAGAAGGGCTTACTTTTCAAGATGCGCTTGGCCTCATTGATTCAAAGGGCTTTAAAGACCTTAGGTCCAGTCAAGAAAGGAAGCTTTCCTATTGGATTTTTAGGGCCATCGAAAATGGGAGGAAGGATATCCGGATACTATCTTCTATTGACGATATGATCAACGAGGAAGTGAATTCAAAGCTTCTTGCTACAAATCATTTGATGATGCTTCCTTCGGGAGGACATTTCGGATATAAAAGGCTTTTATGGTTTGATAAGCTTCTCATAGAAGTTTATGGACAGGACGCTTCAGAGGGTAAAAGCCTTTAAATTTTTTTAACTTTTATTAAGCAAGAAAAGCTTTTCTTCTTTTTCAATAAGTGTTTCAATATTCCAATTAAAAGAATCAGGATTTTTAATAAGATTTAAAATAAAATTAAAAGCAAACTTTTAACAAAAGGATTTTTAATGAGAATCACAAAGGGCTTTGTTACTTTATTGATCGCTTTTTTACTGAGCTTTTCCCAGCTAGGCTTGGCTTCAGACGGCTGGGACGCAGCTGGAGGGAAAAAAGGGGTTAACCTTTTTACAAAGACTTATGCTGGAGAGTCTCTTAAGGCCTTCCGTGGGACAAAAGTGTTTAATAAGAGCATTAAACAAATCTATTGGGTTCTTAGTCAGAAAGACCCTAATTTTAGGAAAGAGTGGGTAGACAGACTTTATATTTCAGAACCCCTTGAGGATGCCAAAAGTTTAGGTGTTCCTCATTCAAGTGTAACATATCAAGCGTACGATACACCGTGGCCTATTACTAATAGGGACCAGGTAGTCAAAACACAAACGGAAAGGGATGGTAAAAACCTTATCGTTACTCTTAAGTCGACAACCCATGGGAAAAAGCCGGCTGCAGATAGTGTTGGCGTTAGAATGGATCTGCTTTTTGCCATTTATAACCTGAAGTATCTTGAAGACAATAAGACAGAGGTAACAGTTTCAGTCAGAATTGACCCTAAAGGTCTTATTCCAAACTGGTTTTCAAATATTATTTATAAAAGCTGGCCGGTTAATACTCTTAACCGTTTAGAGAAGCAAGCTTCTAAGTACAGCGGTCAAAACGTAAGCATGCCTTAATCACAAAGATAAAAAAAATGGGGGAGGTTTTCCCCCATTTCCCTTTTCTAGCTGAGAGAGGAAACCTATCCTGCTCCTGAACCACATCCTATCCTCATGAACTCTCATAAAATAGAGTTTTTTTTGCCTAATCAGGCAGTTGCTCCTTTTTGGTTACGGAAAAAGGAGGCGAGCAAAGTACTCAAGTAATAAAGAGAGGCCTAAATCAAAATATTTCAGTGAATTTAAGGTTAAGAAAAAAGGTTTATGGGACGAAATGAAAACTGTTGATTCTAAGAAAAGTAAATGATCTTAGTTATAACAAACAAAAGGACTGTTTTATGAATCTAAAAAAGAAATTGTTAACTTTGTGTTTGCTAGGGGCCATGGCCTCTCCCTCTATTTATGCTAAGAGTGCTGCAGATGCTTCAATAAAGTTTTCAGGAAGAAGCGGTTTACCATCAGCAAACCTAAGCGCTGGTTACAGCTTGGGTTTATGGGGAAAGGTTCCTGAACCAGGGGCGAAAGATAAAGATCCAATGTATGGTTATGTTAGAGCAGGCGTTGATTATTCTTTTGCTTTTAATACAAGATATAAGTTAAGGCTCGATATTCATCCAGTTTCCGTTTTAAAGATTAGTGTTGGCCAGTCATCTACTAGCGTTGTGGAGGAAGGAATCAATGAAAAGTACGATGCAACTAAAGTTGATACTGGGTCAAGTTACTCTGGTATGTTTTGGAGTGTAGGTTCGATAATTCCTCTTGGAAAATTAGTCGATGGTTTAAACGGCTACTTTAGTTATGAGTCCCAAAAGATGAAAAATGAAGGTGATGCAACTAAAGAAATGCTTGAGTGGAGTTACAATATTTATGGAACTGGTGCAGAGGATACCAGAAACACCATGTTTGGGGCCCTTTTTTACAAATTAAATGATAGCTATTCGATTGCAGCTATCTATGACTCAACTGAAATGAAAACGTCAGGAAGTAAATCGACAACTATGGCAGCTGGTGTAAGCAGTGGCTTTAAGCTTTTTGGTTTGGACTTTGGCTACACGGCTTTCGGTGGAATGTTTACTGCTGATAACGGAGAGATGGATTCTGTGGACGGAAACTGGACTGAAACCTTATCCGAGGGGAAAAGGTCCGATGGCTTTGTTGTTATCTATACTATCACTCACCACTTTAAGAAAGGTTTCTCTTTTCCATAAGTAGCTTTTTATAATTCTTGAAAAATAATGCCCTCACCACTTTTTTTAGGTGAGGGTTTTTTTTATGAATTTCGTTACCTGACTTTAAGAGTCTAAAAAATTGGAAAAATTTCAAAGCTTCAATTTAAGAAAAACTATGGGTTATAATAAGCATAATTAAAAGGAGGAGGTATGACTAAACTTCGGTTAATTTTGGCTTTCTTTTTTTTGTTATCCTATAGTTCTTATGCAAACGAAGTTATTGCTTTAGATGCCGCATACCCTCCTTATATGTATGAAAGCAAAGGAAAGATTCAAGGGCTTTATGCCAGGCTTTTGGATGAAATTTTTCAGAAAATGGAAGTCAACGTTACACTAGAACCCAAGCCCTGGGCCAGAGTTATACGGCTTGCAAAAAAAGGGAAATGGGGAGTTGGCGGAATTTATAAAAATGCAGAAAGAATGAAGATTTTTGATTATTCAAGTCCTATATACCAAGAGGAGCTTCTTCTTTTTGTTAAAAAGCCTTCAACATTTGAGTTTAAATCATTGAAAGACTTAAAGGGTAAAGTTTTGGCCTTAATGAGAGGCTGGAGCTATGGAACTGAATTTGATAAAGAGAAAAATAAAAAGACTTTTAGGGTCATAGAAACTAGTAATGGAGAGCAAAGTTTTACCTTATTACTAAAAGAAAGAGTTGATGGGGTTGTGATGGACAGTGTTTCAGCAAAAATGATTCTTGAAAAAAAGAAATGGGCAGCGAGGGTAAAAGAAAAAAATACCCCAGTTGCTAGAAACGCAGCCTATATTGCCTTTCATAAATCTATGAAAAAAACAAATGTTATTAAAAGATTTAACACTGCCCTAATACAAATTAAAAAAGAAGGATCTTACAATAAAATTATTTCTAATTTTGTCAAAGAATAAGGTTTTTCAACTAGAGTAAGGGACAATTTTTTTTTAATGAAGGTCAATATTAGTTAATTTATTTTTCTTCCAAGTACTTGTTTATTTCTATGATGGCCTCTTTTAAATTGACCTTTATTTGTTCCATATTAAACTTCTCAGTCTCAACTAGGACCTGTTCTAACCATGGAGTTAGGTTTTTTAGTTTTGTATCCGCTAGTTTTTCTTCCAGCTTTATACAATATGTCTCAAGGTCGGTTATATTTTGTAATTCTAAATAGTTTTGAAAGTGTCTTTTAATATCCTGAAGATAAATAAATTCGATTTTTCCACAATTTTCAGGAATGTAAAAATTAGAGGAGTTAAAGGTTTCTTTGTCGGTTTCGATGTTCTTATGTGACTTATTTCTTAAAAATCTAGAGCAAATTTCAAAAATGTCGCTTTTTTCTACAGGCTTGAAAAGGACAGCATCAAACTCTTTTCGTGTTTTCGTATCGATGTTAAAAGCCGTTAAAAGGATTATAGGGATATCTTTTGTCTTATCGTTTTTCTTTAGATGATTTTTAATTGTCAACCCATCACCTTTAGGCATGCTGAAGTCGGTTATGATAAGCGATGGTTGATGCTTAATCGCCTTTTCATAGAGTTCTTCACCATTTTTTGCCGTAACGATTTTTAAGTTAGCATCAGTAAAAAGAGTTTCTAGTAAGGACAGGTTTGCGGGGAAGTCGTCTGCGATAAGAATCTTATCACCAAAAAAGGTATAGTCATCTGTTAAGTCATAATCCAAATTTTTTTCTATTACTATTTTAACTCTAGGAAAATATATATCAAATTGAGTCCCTTTACCAAAAACGCTTTGGACTTCTACGCTGCCGCCTAAGACTTCAATTATTTTTTTGCTAATATGAAGGCCTAACCCTGTCCCTCTCTCTTCAAAAGTTGTAAGCTCGTGTGTTTGTGAAAATGTTTCAAATAGGTTAGGAATTTTTTCTTCCTTTATACCGATACCTGTGTCTTTAATCCTGAAGTGTATATCAATAAATTGCTGGCTTTTATCAGAATATTTATAGTCAAAAGATAGTTCAAGAGACCCTTTCGAGGTAAACTTTAACCCATTCGTTAAAAAATTATCAAGAATTTGTTTAAGCCTCAATTCATCAAAGTGTATTAAATTATCTAAAGTCTTTTGTGCTGAGGAGTAGACGATTCCTTTTTCTTGGCATTTGTGAAAGTAAAAGTTAGAGATATTCTTTAAAGAAAAGTTCAAATCCATTGGTTTTTTAAAAATTTGCAGTCTGGAAAGGTCCAATTTTGTGAAATCATGAATTTCATTAACTAAGCTTAAAAGAGACTTACCACTAGATCTAATTGAATCCAAGTACTCCAAATATTTTTTTCGATTTTTTTCTAGATAGGCTTTATTCATTGAATCTATAATGAAGTTTGAAAAGCCTAAAATAACATTAAGAGGTGTTTTTAATTCATGACTTAATTTTGAGAAGAAAAGGGACCTTTCTTCCTGAACTTTTTTAAGTTGGGCGGTTCTTTTTTGGACTTTTAAATCGAGGTCCTTGTTGAGGTTAAACAATTCTTCACTTAGTTTTTCAGATTTATCAAAAGCAGTGGAAAAGTTGACTGCAATAATATAACTTTGAGCAAAAGAAAAGAGCACAAGCATTGGTGTCAAAATTTGAGGGGCCGGAAGGTAACCTTGTTGGATTAAAATGTCATAAACGGCTCCAAAAATGAGAAAGTTCATGCTTATAAATAAAAGTCTTGCGAAGCGTTCCTTCTTGTAGGCCAAAAGAAAAGTTAAAATAAAAAGGATAGAACAACCTATTAGAACAAAAAGTTGAGCGGTGATTAAAAAATAAGTTTTGGAAAAAACTTCCGCAGGAAAGAAGACAATTATAGGAGTAAATAAGATGGGTGGAAGGTAAATATATTTGTGGAAAGTCATCATTTTTGAGGGATAAAGTGAATAGACAAAACTAACAAATACCGGAAATGAATAAATTAATGTAAAGTAGTCTAACTTGGCATTAAGCTCAAATAAAAATGTTGAAGGGACACCATAAATCCAAAAAAAGTCATGTGCCACGGTCACTTGTCTAATTAAAATAAAACCACAAAAAAGACTGAAGTAAAGAGGTTCTTTATTTTTAGGCCTTTTGATAAAAATTGAAATGTGGTATAAGCAGAGAATAAAGAGCCACCCCACATAGAAATATTTTCGGTATTCAGTTTTAGAGAATTCTCTAAAAACCTTTTCTTTTTTCCCAATTTTAAAATCTAAAAAAACTTTACCTTCTCTGTAATGATAGTTGGAAACATGAAGGACAAGCAAAATATCATTTCCTTCGGAAGTAAATGAATTCTTTCCTTTGAGTAATTGCGGTGTTGAGCTCTTTTTTGATGGGCCTGTTATTCCAGAGCTGAATATTTTTTTTACTTTTTTATTCTGAATTAAAAAAAGATTATAATTAGAAAAAATCCTTCCCGCTATGATTCCTAACTCTTCTCCCTTTTTGATACCCTTCAGTTTTAAAATATACGTGGCGTAACCTTGAGTTTTCTTTTTTGTTTTTTTTAACTGTGTCCAACTTCCTGGTACTTGAATATTCTCACCTTCATTAAAAATTTTTTCCTTATCCGATAATGAGGGATTTATAAATTTTTTCCAAAAAAACCGCCAATCTCCAGAAAGTTTAACCGCTTCTCTTGTTTCAAAATTATAGTTTGAAAGGTCAATAACTCCATTGACTGCTCTTGGAACACTAGGAGTAGCTTCTAAGTTAAATACCAGAAGTGATAACTGAATAAAAAAAATAATTTTTGTTTTCATAAGTTCCTGTTAGTGTATCTCTATCGTCAGGTACTATTTGAAATATAAATGGTAATTTATTAGTTAAGTGAAAATGTCAGTAAAAAAACTTTAATTTTATTTATAGAGTGAGGAAGTTATTTGTAAAAAATTAAGGGTTTAGTTC
>DKQD01000107.1:0-1186 GCA_002474345.1 Bacteriovoracaceae bacterium UBA7317 | reverse complement strand
AGAGACTTTAAAATTTCATAATTATGTTCTTTTTTTGAGTAAAAAAAAACTTAATTAAACTAACAAGTTGATCTCATAAAACCGATTAAGTTATTGATTAAACTAAACTTTTTTTAAAAAGAAAAAAATGGAAAAGAAAGAAGTCTTTCCTTTAAAAAAATCTATAGGAATTAAATTAATCGCTACGATTTTCTCTATATATATTTTTGTTGCTATTTTTATCCATAGCTTTCACTGGAATCAACTTTACAATGAGCAAATAAAAATTTTAAAAAGGGAGTTAAGGGCGTATAAAAAGTCTTTTGAGAAAACACTAAGTGTTGCTATGTTCTCTGAAGATGAAGAACAACAAGTTGCAATCCTTGAAGGGGTCTCGACATTACCAGGAATTGAAAGAGTTATTTTATTTGATGAAGAAAAAAAGATTATGGGTAAGTCCGGAGACATTGCGGATAAGGACACTCTTATTGAAGTTACTGAGCTAATAAAGCACAAATATGAAGAGTCCGCTGATAAAAATGAGGAAGTCGTTGGTTATATCAAGCTGGTATCATCTCAAAAATATTTGATCAACCGCTTTTTAAAAGGAGCAGTCGTATCAACCCTAATTGTTGAGCTAATTAAGGCCTTTCTTTTTCTTTTGTTATTTGTTTTTATTTTTAGAATCATGTTAATGAAACCATTTAAAAAACTTGCCGAATTTGCCAAGCAAACTAATTTTGAAAATATGGAAGTTTTAAATTTGGGGTTTAAAAAAGGCGATATAAATGAGTTTACCGTCGTTGAAAAGTCCATGAATGAAATGATTTTTAGTTTAAAAAAATCAAAAGAGGAATCAAATTCTCACTTTCAAAAAGTCATTGAAATGAATTATGAATTAGAGGAATCTAACTCTCAATTGGAAGAAAAAGTTAAGGAGCGGACTAAAGAAGTAACTGATTATTTAGATAATATGACAAACGCAGTTTTTTCAATTGAAAAGGACTATAAAGTTCATGGCCCTATCTCTAATCATACTGAAAAAATATTCGGGCTTGATATTCAAGGAAAAAGAGTTTCTGAGTTCCTTTTTTCAAGTCTAAAAAGAGGTAGTCAGGAATTAACTCAACTTAAAACAACCTTGGACCTCATTTTTGGAACAACAAAAATTCAATTTTTGGCCTTAGAAGATAATCTTCCCAAAAGA
>DKQD01000120.1 GCA_002474345.1 Bacteriovoracaceae bacterium UBA7317 | reverse complement strand
ACTTATAAAGACTTTTAATTTATGGACCTTTATCTAGAAAAGGTTTTAGAAAGCAAATTAATTTAGGCATTAAAAAAATGGTGTGGCCGGTTTAAAGGAATTGTAAGTATAAAAAAAAACTGACTTTAAATGATAAAAATAACTTTTTTTTTCTCTAATTCTAAAAAAAGTTAAAAATAGGAAGTAATTAGGCTTTAGAAGTTTTGAGAGGAGATAACAATGAAAATTATACTACCACTTGTTATTATCATGTTCTGTTTAGATACTTACAGTGGGGGAAGAAGATCGAAATCCAAACCAAAACCAAAACCTTCTACTTTTGTTAGAAATAATAGCTGCGCTTACCTTTTTGAACATGCTCACTTCAAAGGGAAAAGATGGGAGTTTTGCCCTAGCAAGAAAAGTCCAACGCACAAGGGATGGAATGATAAAGCAAGTTCTATTTGGGTTCCAAAAAATGGAAAAGTGCATGTTTGTACCCACAATCACGGAGGTCCTTGCAGGAGCTATTTTAGAGATGTTTCCTGGGTGGGAAACCATATGAATGATAAAATTTCCTGGATTAAGTATAGCTCATTTGAGCAAAATGATTTCACGATGGTCTTAATGAGTGACCCTCAACTTTACTGGGCCTGTCACACAGATGAGTGTAAAAACAGAAAAAGTGGAGAGCAACCCCAAGGGATATTGACAAATGACTGGCACGTAAAAAGCATCAATACTCTTGTAAATCAAATACCTTTTTCTCAGTTTGGAGGTGTCATCATTAATGGTGATTTAACTGCCTTTGGTCACGAACATGAATATAAAAAATATATTTCCTATTACGAGTCCCATAGTTTTAAGCATAACCTCTACCCGGGTCTTGGGAACCATGACTATGGAAAAAATAATGTGGACGATTGTTGGACTAATAATTGTGCTCGAAGAATGGTACAGTACATGGTGGATAGAATTCCAAGCTTTAACCCAATAGCGAGTGATTACAATACAAAAAGTTTTTATAAATTTCCTAGCCGGAGGTTTCAGTACAATGGAAGTTTTGGTTATGCTTTTGATATTGGACCTTACCGATTCGTGCAACTTCATAACTATCCAACATGGAAAAAAAGTTTTCATGGCTGGAATTTTGCTAAGGCGAGGCGTGATCACGTGAATGTGAGTTCCTCTATGGGGTGGGTTGAAAAGCTTTTGAAAACGAACCCTAATAAGATTTATATTTTTAATTGGCATGACCCAAAGGAGTACTTTAAAAAAGAAGATCAGAAAAAACTTGTGGATATGTGTACAAATAGTGGGGCTAAATGCCCAGTCGTTTTCACAGGTCATTATCATGCTATCAATGGCTTTTGGAGGAATTACCAAGGAAGTGGACGAAAAAAGATTCCAGTCTATCTTTCAGGATCACCCTCTTACAGTAAGTACTTAAAGGTCCGTTTCGAAGATGATAAAATAACCATCACTAAAATTAACGCAGTTTTAGGCAAGGCGGAAGAATACGGTACCCCTACCGTCATTAACGTGAAGTAAGAAAACGTTTCGGGTTATTTTGGAATTTAATCAGATCATCCATAAGCCTCTCTCTTGTCAGGGGAGGGGCTTGAAAAAGAGCGTGCTTCATTCCTCTAAACTCTTTTAGCTTCCAAGGTCTATGGGCCCTTTTTCCTCTTAGGTAAAAATGCCAAGCGGCTTTATTTTCAACGACGGTGTCTTTATTAGCGACAGCTATAAAGACGGGGATTTTGATGGCCATCGTGACGGTTTTTAAAGACATTTGCGCCTTAAAACATTGGTTAAGCCACCACCAGGTGGGAGGTCCACACTTTGAAGGGTGCTCATTAAACTCCCTAAAAAAAGTTGGGTCAGTCGTAAGTGAACTCTCTTTAAAATTGTCTGTTTTGGAAAACTCAAAGCGCCTCAATTTAAGTTTAGGAAAGAATCGGAAAAGGGCATCGTAAGTCTGACTAACTGTTAAGAGCTTTTTATTGACTAAAAATTGTTGGATCCCAGTAGATTTCAATCCTAAAAAAGGAGAGATGAGACTCAAAGTCCCCCCTTTTCCAAGCTTTTCTTGGTTTAGTGTTGAAAAAAGTGTCGCAATAAGTCCACCAGTTGAATGAGTAATGAGGTGAATGGTTTGGTAAATTTTCCTTAATGCTAAAACGATTGCCTCTAAGTCTTTTATATAATCTTGAAAAGAGTCTATATGGGCCCTGACTCCTTTTGATTGTCCCTGCCCTCTTAAATCATAAAGGAATAAATCTTTGTTATTTTTTTCTGTAAAAAATGGAATTAAATGTTCATACATCAGGGTTGACTCGTTTCTCCCCTGAACTATGAGTGAAACACTCTTTTGAAAAGAGGTTGTTTTGTTTGCGAAGTGTATTTGATAATGGAGGCCCAGACTTTTGAGATCTTTTTTAAGTCCCTTTAATTGGGGAAGCTCTTTCATTTCTATCTTTTTTTCTTTGTTACTTTTGTTATTTTTCAAAGACTTTTTGAATTTTGAATTCCAGAATATCTTTTGTAATGGGTTTTGCTATAAAATTATTGACGCCTTCTCTAACAGCGATCACAACATTACCCTCAGCATTTTCCCCTGTGATCATAATAAAAGGAGTCTCTTTAAGGTTCTCATCCTTTCTCACAGCTTTAAGGAGTTCAAGGCCAGTCATTTTAGGCATATTCCAATCAGAAATAATGAGTTGGAAAGGGTCGTCCTGCTCATAGGCTTCTCGAATCATCTTCCACCCCATGTCGCCATCAAATGCCGAGGATATATTTGACAGACCTAGCGTTTTTAACATTTTCTTATATGTTAAAAGGAGGGTTTTCATGTCATCAATTATGAGAACTTTAATATCTGGATTTAAACTCATGACTTGCCTTCCACCTTATGGGTTTCCTAGTTCACCAATCAGAATAAATTATCGGAAAAATTAACAGAGGCCTTAGCAACTTATGATGTTTAAGAAGCTTGGACTTCTTTTTTTTAATTTTCTATGGCAATCCCAAAGACCGACAAAAACAGGCTGGAAGGATGTTTTATGTTTGTGCCTTAAAATATTCATTTAAACCCTTGCCTAAACTGGTCAAGTTTGGCTGGAGGACCTTTTGAATAAGCCCTTCTATTGCTGGTAGTACTTTCTTGACTAAAAACTTTGGAACGCCAGGTACTTTATTGGGGTGAATAATGAGATCACAAGTTAGAGTCAGCTGTGTTTTGTTAGGTCCAAGTTCGCTTATGACATTCTTTCCAGTTGCGTCGTAGATGTCATTACCCCAAAAGGACTCAAGTTCATATTCAACAAAAAATTCTTTATCATTCCAGACAGCTTTATCTTTCCATTTCATGAGGTCTTCTTTGATAAACTTTTTTGCTATCGTTGGAATTTCTGCATTTGCGTACCAGTAATTAGTTATGGCCGTAATACCTTCACCTTTTTCGGTTCTGTTAACCATTTCAATTTTACTGACATTTGGCATATAGGGAACAAGTTTTTCCAGGTCATTTTTGAGGACGTTATAAACTTCTTCTCTCGAACGAGGGATAATATCTTTGCTCTCTAATTTCATCACTTGGCCCCTTTTGAGAGTAGATTATTAAAGTTCATGCAATGTGAAAAGCGAAAAGCAAAAATTAATTGACCATCTATAAGGAGGGGGAGGTTATACAAGTTGGTCACCACCACCACCGCCGCGGCTAATAAATGCCTTACCAGCAGCTTCAAGTTCTTTAACTTTTTGAACGATACTGGCCTGTGCTTTTTCAACGTCACTAAGTTTTGTGGGCCCAAGGGCCTCAAGGTCTTCATTGAGCATTGTTGCAGCTCTGTTAGACATGTTACTGAAGAGCTTCGTTTTGACTTCATCTGTTGCTGTTTTGAGCGCCGTACAAAGGAGAGCGTTGTCAACATCTTTAAGAAGGTTTTGGATACCACCATCATCAACTTGAACAATATCTTCAAAAACGAACATAAGTTTTCTAATTTCTTCAGCAAGTTCAGGGTCTTTTTCGTCCACTCTTGCCATGATTGATTTTTCGCTATCTCTATCCATCATATTAAGCATGTCTGCAATAGGTTCGACACCACCTAGTTGGTTCGTGTCGATAGACCCAAGGGTTGAGAGCTCAGTTTTTAGAACATCATCGAGCTGAGCAATGAGTTCTGGTGAGACGTAATCAAGGTTGGCGATCCTAAGAACGACTTCGGCTTGAAGCCCCTCGGGAAGGCGCCTTAAAACATCGACCATCCTTTCAGTATCGAGATGGGCCATAATAAGGGCAATCGTTTGTGGATGTTCATTTATAAGAAAGTTAGCAAGAGTTCGGCTATCGACCAGTTCAAGTGATTCAAGAGTATTGGTGTCTCCAACGTCGATAATTTGACCAAGAAGTTGTTTCGCTCTTGTTTCTCCGAGAGCATTGATAATAAAGTCCTTACCTTTGTTGTCAGAAAAGAGAAGGTCCGCATCTTCATTGACCTGGCCGTAAAACTCTTCTAAAACTCTTTTCGTCATCCAAATAGGAGATTTTCTAACATTACTCATACCATTAATGAGCTTTTTGACGTCATTGTCTTTTAGGTGTTCAAAAATGAGTTGTGTGGAGTTAACGCCAAGAACACTCAGCAGAAGAGCTGCCTTTTCTATTCCCGTGAGAAGAGCATATTCCGCATCGGGGTCTAATTGTTGTTCTTCCGCCACAATTTATTCCTATTTTAAAATTAAAAAGGTCTTGTGGACCATTGCCTGAGATTCTTTCATCTCTAATCATAACATAAGAAAAAAAATTTTCTTCTTTTTAAGCACAATTTCCTAGAACTGATGCCCTTTTTGAATTGGATGTAGAATAAAGAGAATTAAAGGTCGGTTAGCATTAGATCAATTGAAGGGAATGACGATGAGCAAAAAAGACCCCTATTCGATTTTGGGCGTTAGTAAAGGAGCAGGTAAGACTGAAATAAAAAAGGCCTACAGATCGTTGGCAATGAAGTACCACCCCGACCGAAACCCTGGAAAAGAGTCTGAGGAAAAATTTAAGGAAGCTTCAGAAGCGGCTGATATTCTTCTCGATGATGAGAAGAGGAGGCTTTATGATCGGTTTGGTTATGAGGGCCTTGGTCAAGGAGGTTTTGGAGGTGGAGCAAATCCTGGGGATATATTTAGCGAAATCTTTGGAGACGTTTTTGGTGATTTATTTGGGGGAGGCAGCCGAGGGAACAGAAGAAGGGGTTCTGGAAGGGGGAGAGCAGGAGATGACCTCGAATTAGGCCTAAGCTTACCTTTTGAACTTGCGGCCCTCGGTGGACCTCATTCCTTTAAAGTAAAAAGAAATAAACGCTGCGGAACTTGTGGGGGAAGTGGGCTCAAAAAAGGTTCCACACCTAGTGTATGTGAAGCGTGCGATGGCCACGGGCAGGTTTTAAGACGACAAGGGTTTTTTACTATTCAGTCAACATGCCCCCAGTGTAAAGGTAGCGGTGAAATCATAAAAAATCCATGCCCTGATTGTAAAGGTGAGGGAGTTCAAAAGGAGTTTTCCAAAATAGAAGTTGATATTCCTGCTGGGATTGATGAAGGTCAAAGAATGAAGTTGTCAGGCCAGGGAAATGCGGGGCAATTTGGAGGGCCTTCAGGAGATCTTTATATTTTAATTGATATTCAGAGCCATCCTTTTTTTAGAAGGGAAGATTTTGATGTTTTTACAATTCTTCCAATTAAGTTTTCTGATGCCGTTTTTGGTGGTCCTTTCGAGATGCCCACTCTGCATGGTAAGGTTGAAGTCAATATACCTAAGGGAATTCAATCCGGGACACGTTTAAGGATAAAAAATAAAGGCGTTCCTATTTTAGGAAGAAGTGGAACCGGAGATCACTATGTTGAAGTTCAAGTTGAAACTCCAACCTCTCTCGGGTCGGAGGAGAGGTCTCTTTTTGAGAAGTTGGCAAATGCTGAGTCTAAGGAAACCCACCCTCTGAGAGAGGCTTTCCTATCTTTCCTAAACTCTCAAGATAAAGAGTAGCTTTGTTCAATGCTGTAGCGAGGGCCATCACTTGTTGGAATGCTAGAGTAGAGGTTAAAGTGATCGACTTCAAAGGGGCCAGCTGAAAATAGTGAGTTTAACTCAAGGTAATTGGCCATGTCTTGAAAGCTTGTGTCCCTATTACGGGCCAGTGTGAGGTGGGGTTTATATTTTTTTCTTTCAAGAGTTAGAGTTTGTCTAATGGCCCTTTCAATTTTTTTTTGAAGCTCCAAAAGGTCACTGTCACCATCGACACCTACCCAAGTCACTTTAGGGTAGCGTTTGTTATAAAAGGCACCGACACTTTTAAGTTTAACTGGAAACGAAGGGTAGGATAGATTTTTGAGAATTTCGTCAATGTCTCTCATCTGATGGATATTTATTTCCCCAAGAAAGCGAAGGGTTATATGAAGCTCTTCCTTTTTTACCCAGTTGGCCCCTGGTAATCCAAAAAATAATGGGTCTAGTTTTGAAACAATTTCGGGAGGTATTTCTAAACCAAGAAAAAGTCTCATTTAAAGTCCTAATCTCCTATCTTGTTTAGGAGTATATAGAGAAAAACTCTTGTCAGATGAATCCTCTTTTCTCTACCAATATCAAAAAAGTACTCCGTCCTCATAACTGTGCTTGCATGATCCAGGTTCCCAAGTAGAAAACATTGAATGCCTTCAAAGCAAGAGCTTTTCATCGGAACAAGGCCATCGTTTGGACCATCTGTTTGGTATATTATTTTGATAGTGGGATGAAGTACACTTTTTTTCATCTTAGGCAGTTCCCAAAAGACTTTTTCCCCTCTGTAAGAATATGTGTTTTCGTCTGGGTAAAGAAACCAGCTCCCAAGGCCTATGGTAGGAATTTCTTTAACAATTTTTTGAATTTCCTTATAATTTCTATCATAGAAGTTCTTTCTGTAGTCTTGAGTTAAGCTACCAAGGCTATCCCTTCCATTGGTTGTAATGAATTCAACAAGCCGAGCAAAAGGACCTAGAGGACTTGGGGAAACTACTGGCTTTGAAAGGGGGGTTCCCATAAAGGGAGTTTGTAGCGCGATCCAGCCTTGAACTCTTTCTCTTATTTCCGGATACTGGAGGAAGCTATAAAGAACATCAAGTCCACCTTTTGAGTGAGAAACAATAAAAGCTCTTCGAGATTTGGAGTGGGTCAAGGCCTTTTTAATAATAGTGGCATTTTCTTCAGGGTCTCCATTAGTTTTAATTGCAATATCTTTAAAGGAAATATTTTGGCGTTTAAAAAAGACCTTTTGTTGATTAAAGGAGTCGGCTAAGTCCCTTGGGCCACTAAAGCCAAAAAGTCTTAAAAAATTGATCATGGGCGGATAGTGTTTGGTTGAGATTCCGCTCACAAGATAAATCGTAGTGTTTTGGAAGGTCTTTGTATCTTCTTCAAAAGATATGCTTTTGACTTTTTCCCAGGTTTCTCTAAAGAGGCCCTGCTCTTCTCCATATGGATTAAGAGGAAGAATGTTTAGTTTATTTGTTGAGGCAAAAGCTCTGGAAAACAAAGTGCCTAATAAAATAAGACAAAGTGTCGAAAAGAGAATCGTTCGTTTTTGAGTGCTCATTTGACAAGACCTTAGTTAAAATGAGTATAAACGCATGCGAATTAAATTGAATTTTTGGTATACTAGTTAAAGTTAAGATCATTAACAAATCTTTAAGAACTGTCAATATTGCAATTAAGGTGGTGACCGAATCATCTTAAAAGGGCCAAAGCTCTTTAGGATGAAAAGGCCGCTGTCAATGGAGGGAAGAATGAAGAACGAAACAGTGATTCAACAGTTAATTGAAACTGTTGATAGGTTTCCAGACAGAGAAGTTTTCAAGGAAAAAAAGTTTGGTCGTTGGGAAGGAATTACATGGCAAGGTCTCTATGAAGAAATAATGCTTTTGGGGAGAGGCCTTATTCAAATTGGTGTAGAAAAAGGAGACGGGTTTGTCATATTAGGTAATAATTGCACTAGATGGGTTATTTCCGACTTGGCAGCGATCGCTGTCGGTGCCATTCCTGCAGGGATTTATACGACAAATTCACCTGAACAGTGTGCCTATATTGCAGGTCATTGCGATGCTTCAGTTGCAGTGGTTCAAAATGAACAGCAACTTCAAAAATTTAAAGAGGTAAAAGAACAACTTCCTAAACTCAAGGCAATCATATTAATGGAGGGTTCTGATGAGGACGAAACTGTTTACCGTTGGGAAGATGTTCTCGATATGGGGAGGAGTGTAGAGGAATCTGAACTTCAATCACGTTATGAGGCCCTTAAGGGTAGCGATGTAGGAACTCTTGTTTATACATCGGGGACAACAGGAAACCCAAAGGGTGTTATGTTGACCCATGAAAACATCATTTGGACTTCAATGACTATGTTGAACTTTGAAAATATCACCGAGAAGGATGAATGGCTTAGCTATCTTCCTTTAAGTCATATTGCTGAGCAGTTAATTACTGTTTATGGAACTCTTGCAAGTGGCGGTTGTGTCTATTTTGTAGAAGATCTTGAAAAACTTGGAGACACCTTAAGAGAAGTTAGGCCAAACTTCTTTTTTGCAGTTCCAAGGGTTTGGGAAAAAATAAAAGAAAAAATGGAGGCAGCCGGAGCTGAAAACCCACCCTTAAGAAAGATGATTATAAGGGGAGCTAAAAAAGTTGGACTCTATTCAGGTTATGCAGAGCAGAGAGGCGAAAGTAAGCCTCTTATGTATTGTGTTGCTGATAGAATAATTTTTAGCAAAGTAAAAGAAAAGCTTGGACTTGATAGAGCAAGGTTATGTTTTACAGCAGCAGCTCCTATTAGCCGCGATACTCTAGAGTTCTTTTTGGCTTTAGGTATTCCAATTTATGAAATCTTTGGAATGAGTGAGACGACAGGTCCTGGAACACTTTCTCTTCCCCATCGTTATAAAACGGGAACATGTGGATTTCCACTTCCAGGGACAGATATAAAAATAGCAGAGGATGGTGAGCTTCTTATGAGGGGACCTCATATTTTTAAAGGTTATTTTAAAAATGATAAGGCCACTAAAGAAGCAATAGATGAAGATGGTTGGCTTCATAGTGGAGATATTGCTGAGTTTGATGAAGAAGGTTATGTAAAAATAACTGACAGGAAAAAAGATATCATCATAACGGCCGGTGGAAAAAATATTGCTCCTCAAATGATTGAAGGGAAACTTAAAAATATACCTTCTGTTGAGCACGCCGTTGTTATTGGAGATCAGAAGAAGTATTTGAGTGCGCTTATTACTTTAAATGCGGAGACCCTTGCTGATTTAGCGAATAACCTTGGGATTGAACTACAAGACCTATCCTCAATGGCCGAAAGTGAAAAAGTTAAATCATATGTTGCTGAACATATTGAAGAAGTGAATCAGACTCTTTCAAAAGTTGAAGGGATAAAGAAGTTTACTATCCTTGGCACAAGTTTCACAGTCGATACGGGGGAGTTAACTCCGACTATGAAAATGAAAAGAAAGTTTATTTACAATAAATATGCCAAAGAAATAGATGGCCTTTATTAAATAAATTCTCTCGAGACTAGGACCCTATAGACCAATTTTCTTGGCAAAAGATAAATGGTCTAGGGGTCTATTCATTCAAATACTCAAGTCTTTGAATCTTTTCCCCCACCTTTTTTCTGTTAATGTTAAGCTATGTTAATATAGTCGCTTAATTGATTCGAAAGCGAGGTTTAATTCGACCGACAAATAAAAAAAGTAGAAAAATATAAAAGACTTCGACTGTTGGAGATACTTACAAGGGATGGACGTTATGAGAACTCTTCTCCTCGACAATAGGTTCTACCCGTTACGGGTTGTTAATTGGCAAAAGGCCATGATTCTTTTTATAACTGGGAGAGCAGAGGTTGTCGATGAGTACGAGGAAATTAAAATAAGATCCATCTCCATGACTTTTCAGCTTCCCAAAATATTACGCCTTTTAACAGGGCATACGAGTAGGAGGGAAGTTAAGTTTAATAGACCTAATGTGTATTGGAGGGACAATTATACCTGCCAATACTGTGCCAAAAACTTTTCTCATAAAGAACTGACTTTTGATCATGTAGTTCCTAAAAGTAAAGGAGGAGGAACAACTTGGGAAAATGTGGTCACATGCTGTCAAGCTTGCAACTGCAAAAAAGGCAGTCGACTTCTTGATGAATGTCATATGAAGCTCTTAAAAGAGCCATCAAAGCCTCCATGGGCCCCTCAACTCTGCATAAAACTCACAAAAGAGGATCCTGAAGAGTGGTGGTATTGGATTCCCTGGATTTCATCATCTTAAGTTTAAATGTAGAATGATCCTAATAATGTAAAGTATAAATAAAGATTAAAGTTTTGATTAAATTATTGGATAGGTTCCGATCTAAATGGAGTTAGAGCTTGAGAATTTTAACAATTGATGACTCTGAAACAACTCGGGCAAAAATCAAAATGACTTTTGAAAAGTATGGGCACCATGTATTAGAAGCTAAGAGCGGGAGTCATGCCCATGATATTTTGAGGCACGATACGTCTTTTGACCTTATTATTTGTGATATGAATATGCCGGATATGGATGGAGCACAATTTGTAAAAAGCCAGGATGAGGACGAGAACCTTCGAAAAATACCAACCGTAATTTGCTCATCTCACCTTGAGGAAAAACTAGCAGACAGTTTAAAGTCCCATAGTTGTGTAAAAGGATGGCTCAATAAGCCGGTTACAGAAAAAAAGGTAAAGTCGCTTCTTTTTAAATTTGGAGATGCTTAATTGCCTTTTGTGATCTCGAGAAAATCCTCCAGTCTAATATGGTCTCCAATTTCTATAAGTTTTTCCCTTTTACTTAAATATTTATTCGTGAAAAAATCCAGCGCTTTCTCTTTGACTCCTTTTTCTCCCGTTTCTTTTTGATGAGTTGCTTCTAGGCCAAGCGAGAAGGCCATGCCTAAAAAAGAAAGGTGGTTTGTTATTTCTTTAATAAAAAAGGATTTGTCGTAAGGAGTTTGATTTTTAAACCAAGAGAGGTCGTTCTTTAGAGCTTCTAGATATTCCATAAATTTTTTCTGATACGCCTTTGACAGTTTTGGTATTTCGTTTTCAAGGTATGAAACAAAAATAGAATCGATTTTGTAGCGTTCGATATCCCTTAGAATCTGCATTCTAAGAGTGTTGTGAGTTCCTTCCCAATTTTCACAAACTATGCTATCTCTTAAAAGTCTTGGAAGTGGTGAAAAAGTCTCAATGGCACCATTTCCACCAAGTATATCTATTGCCCTGTGAATATGCTCTAATGACCATAGAGAAGAAATATATTTATTGAGGTTAACCATAATCCTTAAGAGGAGTTTGTTTTCAGGCGTAATCAATTCACCTGTATCGTGTTGGTCCTGGAGGGAAGTTGTTTTTATAATAAAACTCATGAGGGCCAATTGTTCTACTCTCATGTCAGCAAGAGTTTCTTGAATAAGCGGGTATTGATCAATACTTTTTCCAAAAGCCTTTCTATTATGAGCGTAAGTTTTTGCAACTTGATATGCTCTTTTTCCCATTCCAAGGCAAGTAAAAGTATTGAAGATTCTTGAAATGTGAAGAACATTTTCCATTACGAGAGAAAAACCATCCTCAATTTTACCAACAGGCCATGCGAGTGCACCTTCAAAGTCTATTTCAGCACTGGCCATGGCCCTTGTTCCTATTTTGTTTTTAAGTTGCCTTAAAGTATAAGAATTCGTTTGGCCGTTTTCCAGTTTCTGTGGAATTAAAAAAAGTCCTAGGCCTTTCGTTCCTTTAATATTTTGATCATAACGTGCTGTAAGTAAAATGAGTTCTGCATTAGCATTTGAACAGAACCATTTTTCTCCGTGAATCCTCCAGTCATTTTTTTCATCTTGGGTGGCAAAAGTGGCATTTTTACCAACGTCAGATCCTCCCTGTATTTCAGTGAGAAATTGGGCCCCTGTGAAATTTGTTTCAAAAGAAGACTCTGTTAACTTTTCAAGAAAAAACTGTTTTTTTGGAAAGTCGGGAACTTTTTGTAGGATCCTAATAATACCAGCTGAGCAGGCAATGGGGCAATGATGACCAGCTTCTCCAGCATGGGAGGAGAGGTAAAAATAAGCAAGGGAAGGTAGAAGCCCACCTGGCGAGCTCATTTTTTTCATCATCCCGCTTTTGTAGATAAGGTCTCCTGTTTGATGATAAAGAGGATGGTGAATGACTCTCTGATCACTTTGTCCAATTTCATCATAGCTTTCAAGCCTGGGGTTATTTATAAATAGGTCATTTTCATTGACAAGCTTTTCTAATTTTTCAAAAACTAACTTTCCGTAACTAGAGAGGGACGGATGAAGTTCCTCAAATTTTTTTGGAATCGCCATTTTAAGAGAATGATGGAAAGACGAATCTAAATCATAAAAGTTTTCTTTTAATTTTTCCCTCCATTTTTGAAGGTCTTTTCTGGCGCTTTGATGGGGCTGTAATGAGCTGGTCATTTTTTTAAGTCTCCTTTTTTGCAAGGGATACTCTAATTAAAATTTGGTTTTTGAGTTGTGGCAAGTGTAAATTGTCTTACAATATGGGAGTTTATAGCTCTTTATATAATTTTAGGGCCTTTTCTCTTTGAACTTTGTGATCAACTATTGGATTAGGATAAGATTTATGACTAACCTTACCCGAGTGAATTTCTTTTGGACTAAATTCTTTTAGCTCTGGAATATACTTTTTTATGTACTCTGCATCTGGGTCAAATTTTTGACCTTGGGTCCAAGGGTTGAAAATTCTAAAATAAGGCTGAGAGTCACAGCCGGTAGAAGCGGCCCATTGCCATCCACCATTATTAGGGGCAAGGTCACCATCTAAAAGCTGTTCCATAAAATATTTTTCCCCCCACTTCCAATCAATAAGAAGGTCCTTTGTTAAGAAACTGGCAACGATCATTCGAACTCTGTTATGCATCCAACCTGTCTGCCTGAGTTGCCTCATTCCTGCGTCAACAATGGGAAAGCCTGTTTGACCCTCTTTCCAGGCTTTGAAATGGGTTTTATTATTACTCCAAGAGATAGTCCGGTAAGACGGTTTAAAAGCTTCCTTTTCCACGTAAGGAAAGTGAAAGAGAATGTGGTAATAAAATTCTCTCCAAACAATTTCTTTTAAAAAAGTAACTTTTCCTGGATGGGCATTTTTATCAAAAGGGTTTAAATTTAAAAAGCTGACAATCTGGCCTGTTGATATTGATCCATTTTTCAAAAAAAGAGAAAGGCCTGATGTTCCTTTTATAGAAGGGAAATCTCTATCTGAAGTATAGTTTTTGACTCTAGAGCTAAAGGACCGAAGTAATTCAAAAGCTTCTAGATTTCCAGCTTTTGGGATCGAGATCGTGACTGCTTTTTTATTTTGCTCTATGTATTTTTCTAGGTAGTCTGGGAACTTATTTTTATTTTTTAAAAGCTTTGTCCATGTGAGTGAAAATAATTTAGGATATTTTCCATGAGAAATTTCTTTTACAAGACTCAATGATCTCTTTTGGAAAGTTATTCTTGTTTGAATGCTTTCTTCTTGAAATTTTTGTATCCATTTATTGTAAAAAGGGGTGTAAACCTTATAACCTTCGTCCCCTTTTGAACCTTTGGTGATTTCGTGAGGTTCAATTATGAGATGGTCTCGGCCATTGTAAGTAGAGACTTCCATTTCTTTAAAAAAGGAGATCATTTTTCGGTCTCTTTTTAAAGCAAAAGGCTCATAATCCCTATTCCATGAAATTGTTTCTGGAAGCTCAATATTATTTTGTTTTAATACTTTGAAAATTTCATCAAAAGATTCCAGGGGTCCTGTATCTAAGAGGAGCAAGTCACCTCCCATTTTTCGCAAATCTTTTTTGAGTGATTTAAGGGTTTCTAAAAAAAACTGAAATCTGTTACAAGAAAAATCTTTCCTTGATAAGAATAATTTATCGAAGCAAAATAAACCTATAACCCTGCCCTTATACTTTTGCCTTAACCAATCGAGGATTTCATTACCAGGAACGCGCAAGTCCCGTCTAAACCAATGGATAGCATAAGGTTCTTTCATCATTTTTCCTTTATAGGATATTTACAATTGAAGAAACTTGGTTAAGAGCTCTTTTTTCCAAACACTGTCCTCACGTATAAAAACTGCTGGAGTACCTAGCGGAGCTTTGATTTCAATTGTTTTAGATCCGTAATATACCTTATTTAAAAATAAATGCCTCCATTTTCCTTTGGGTAGGTAACCTTTGACTAATATTTGTCTAGACTCAAGGACAGGTAAAACAAGGATGTCTTCTCCTAAAAGGAACTGCTTTTTTAAGTCAAAGGTCTTTTTGTCTTGTGGATAGTGAAGGAAGAGGGGCCTTACAACCGGAAGACCTTTTTGGGCGGCTTCATTGACATAAAACTTTAGATAATTTTTAAGGGCAAAGTGCATTTTGCCATAGCGCGCGAATTTTTTCCTTGTTTCAATGCTAGAGTAAGGCTGGTGATTTTTTGTCGGCCTATTTCCCTCATGAGTCCTAAAGATTGGTGTAAAAGCATTAAGCTCAGCCCATCTAAGAAAAAGCTCCTCTGATCTATAGTACTTTATAATAGGGTTATTTATAGTGGTGTACCCCCCAACATCACTATGATTTAAGCTGATACCACTTAGACCAGATGATAATAGGCCTACAATAGTTGAGGGAAGACCATCGTGACGATCAAAACTGACCATTTGATCACCTTCCCAAAATAGTGTGCTGTATTTATTTGAGTAGCTAAAGCCAGACCTAGTAAAGAAGACAATTTTTCCTTCCATACCAGCTTCTTTGATGGCCTCTCTATTAAGTTTTGCCCAAATAACAGGGTAATCATTATGGTAAAGCTCAGCGCTAATTCCAGAAAAAAGGACGCTATCCATTGGAAGCCATTCACCAAAGTCTGCCATCCAACCTCTTAGGCCCTGTTCAATGAGATTATTTTTAATCACTTCTTTAAGCCATTCATAGGCCTTTGGATTGGTAAGATCAATAATAAAGGCATCAAAGCCTGGTGTTTCGATCCTGTAGTCCTTACCTTTTTGATTTTTAACAAAGTAGCCCTTTTTTTTTGCTATATTGTATAGGTTCCCATTGTCTGCAAGATAAGGGTTTATATAACCCAAAACTGCAACGCCTTCACGCCATAATTTGTCGCAGAATTTTTTAAAGTCAGGATAAGACTTTTTGTCTGATTCCCAATTCCAAAAAAGTCTTGATCCAAAATAAGTTTGTCTTTTTCCAACCCAATCTTGGATCCATAGTGCTGTGATTGGATTTCCTTCTTTTTTGGCAAGTCTGACTTCTTTTAAAACTTTTTCTCTTCCACCTTGCATTCCTAACCATGTTCCGTAGGCCCATTCAGGGAGATTTGGAAAGCGGCCTGTTTTTAAAGTGTATTGCTCTAAGATTTGAAAGAGGTTTTCGCCTTTCCAAATGGTTCCAGAAAGGTCTTTTTCCCTAACCTCAAACTTTATTTCATCTTCAGCAGTTAAGTCCATGACGCTAAATGATTTGTTTTCGAAAAAGTAGCCTTTAGGCTTAGTTGAGTGAGATAATAAAAAAGGAATAGGAGCATAAGTTGAAAACTCATGACCACCGGCCCCTGCCATTATTTCTGCTCCCCAGGTAATAGGAAAGTCACCGCGGCCAATACCTTGTTCTTCTGTTAAAAGAGGAATTTTGAGTCCATTTAGTTGAAGGTGGCTAAACTGTTCCCCCAGCCCATAGAGTTTTTCTTTTTCTTCTTTATTAAATTTAAAAAAAGTGCGGTTAAGTTTTATATTTTCCCCGTTTTCTTCAAATGTCAGTTTCCAGTTCAGCTGGTTTTTATGAATCAACTTAAAGCTAAGTTTATAGCTGGCCAGGCATTGATCCCCATAGACTTTCCCTTTTAAAACAAGAGAATCATTAGATCTTCTTATAATATTATCAAGTGTTTGATTTGAGCAGAAAAACTTTTTATCATCTTTTAGTTTGAAGGTTCCCATTCTATACTTTTGTGTTTGAGATCCATTGGAAGCGGAAAGAAAAGATGAACTCAAAGAAAAGCTTATAAACTCACCAATTGATAAGTTTTTATTGTCTAAATTAAATGTGAGGTTATTTGGATTTTCATTTATAGGGTCAACAATATTCGTGGAGTTTATTTCTATTTTTAACTTTTTAAAATAGGGTTCTGTGCAGCTTGTAAAAAGAATGAGTAAGGTTAGAAGTACTTTATTTAAACCCTTTTTTTTCATAGCTAAAACCTTTCTTTTTAATTAAATTTTTATAGAAAATTGCAGAAGGTCTTGGGGTTCTGCTAAGTGTTTTTAAATCCAATTCGTAGAGTCCAAACCTAGGTCTATAACCATGGGCCCATTCAAAATTATCAATAAGTGTCCAATAGCAATAGCCAACGATTGGGACTTTTTGTTTGATAAGTTTATAAACGTAATAGAGGTGGTCCTTGATAAAAGGAATTCTCTTTTTATCTGTTTTATCAGCAATGCCATTTTCTGAAATAAAGATAGGAAGCTTTGGAAACATTTGATGGGCCTTCGTTACGACTTTGTAGAGACCTTCAGGGTAAATCTCCCAGTGCATTTCTGTTATTTTATCTTTAGCTGCAACAGTCTCGGTTTTTATAAATGGTGGCGAAAAAGTAAATTTAACAAAGAGCCTTGTATAAAAATTAACACCTAAAAAATCTAAAGTTCCTTTAGCTTCCTTTAATTCTTTATCCATATTTACAATTGTCGGAAAAGAAAACTTTAAACGGCCTTTTTGAAGGGCTTCTAAAAGACTTAAATTATAAACTCTTTCTAATATTGAACGGGCATAGTGGTCCAGAGGGTTCCACTTTCTTAACGTTTCAAAAATGTTGAGTGCTTTAACGAGACCTACTTTAATTGGAATATTTCTCTTTTTTGCTATTTTATGAAGAGTTTTATAGGCCAAAGCGTGTGACTTCACAACACCAACAATTGGTGCTGCCAAAAGCTTTAAATCCTTTTTGCCTGGGGGAAAAGCACCTAAAACATAACCTGAAATTAAATTCCATACGGGCTCGTTAAAGGTTACCCAGGATTCAATACCTAAATGGCCAAGGTTTTCGAAAACCTTTTTCACATAGCGGTTGAAAAAATGGGGGGCTTGTGGTGAGGTCCATCCTCCTTTTTTAGCAAACCAATAGGGGATGCTAAAATGATTTAGAGTGATAAAAGGTTTAATATTGTTTTTTTTCAACAGTAGTATTTCTTTTTTATAGTGCTCTAAGGCTTCCTTGTTCCAATTTCCAGGTTGTGGTTCAATCTTCGCCCATTCGAGAGAGAAACGGTAGGTTTTTACACCTAAGTCAACAAGTATCTGAGTATCCTCCTCGAGTCTATTCCAGTGGTCTGTTGCCTTTGTAGATCGATCCTCATTTTCGATTGTTTTTCCTCTTCTCTCGAATTCCCACCAATCACTATCTTTGTTATTGCCTTCTATTTGGTGACTTGCTGTGGCTACGCACCACTCAAAAGAATCAGGAAACTTGATTTCCTCTGTCTTTGAAAAGGCATGAGGTGGTGCGCCAACACAAGAAAGGCCAAGCATGATGCTCAGGAAAAAGTTCGTTGAATAAATTAGTTTGGTAAAACAGTTTTTTTTTTTCATAACTCTATTCTAAACCACTTATTAAAAAAAAATAAATCAATAATTAAAAGAGGAACGATTTGAAAAAGTCGTAAAATTTTCCTTTTTTTATTCATATAACCCTTTTTTTGATTAGAGATTAAAATAGAAGGCCTATGGCAAAGACACAAATTGATATTTTTTGGGTTATGATTTGTTCTGGTTTGGTCCTTCTCATGCAACTGGGGTTCCTTGCTCTGGAGAGTGGTTTAACCAGAAATAAAAACAATATAAACGTTGCTTTGAAAAACCTTTCAGATTTTAGTCTGTCTTTTTTTATATTTTGGTCCTTTGGTTTTGCCTTTGCTTTTGGGACACCCCTTTTTAACGAAGGTGTTCGACCTCACACGGAATTATTTCTTTTTTTCTCAGAAAATACGTCGTTAGTTGCCTTTTTTATTTTCCAGACTCTTTTTTGTAATACGGCTGCAACAATTGTTTCAGGAGCTGTTGCTGAGAGGATGAAATTTAAATCTTTTCTTATTTTTGTCTCATTGATGGCCTTTATTCTTTATCCTTTTGTGGTTAACCTCTCATGGTCAGGGTTTTGGGTTGGAGAAAAATGGGGTTGGCTTGCCAAAAAGGGGTTTTTAGATTTTGCCGGCTCAACTGTCGTTCATAGCACGGGAGGTTGGGTGGCATTGGCCTTAGTTCTCGTTATTGGGCCTAGGCTTAATCGCTTTGATCGTGATGGAAATCCAAGAGAAATTCATGGAAGCAATTTTCCTTTTGCGATTTTAGGCGTTTTCGCTTTATGGGTTGGTTGGATTGGTTTTAATGGTGGGAGCACAATGGGGCTCACGAGTTCAATTGGACCAATAATTTTAAATACACTCTTGGGAGGAACTTTTGGTCTTTTATGGGGGTTATTAATATCCTCTTTTTTAAATTGGGGAGTTCCTTCAGGAAACCAATTAATTAATACCTGTTTAGGTGGACTGGTAAGCGTTACAGCTGGGGCCAATGTATTTAACTCCGATAGTATTTTTTTTATTGGAGCTATTGCTGCTATCATTGTCATAAGTATAGAAAAACTTCTTTTAAAACTTCAAATTGATGATGCTGTAGGGGCCATACCTGTCCATCTTGGTGGCGGGATTTGGGGAACGATTGCTGTCGCTCTTTTTGCAGACCCTGTATTAAAAGAAAACTCTTTAAGTGTTTTAGAGCAACTTCGGGTCCAAGCTCTAGGTATTGTCGTATCCGGGATACCTGTTTTCATTACTACTTTCCTGATAGCAAAAGGGATAAATTATTTTTACCCGATGAGAGTTAAGAAGGAAGATGAAATTATTGGTCTTAACCTTTCGGAGCATAAGGCCCAAAATGAACTTTTTGAAATGCTTCTTTTTATGAAGGCCCAGTCTCTGCAAAGAGATTATAGAGTGAAGGCTCCTGAGGATCCTTTTACCACCGTTGGCCTGATTGGTTATGCCTATAATGAAGTGGCCCAAAGTATGACCAATTACAAGATGGAGCTAGAGCAGGCCAAAAGAGTTTTGGAGGAAAAAAATAAAAAGCTTAGGGAGTACGATTATGTTGTGGCCCATGACTTAAAATCCCCAATAGCTGCTATTAAAACCAACCTTGAATTGTTGGAAAAAAATAGGGAACAAGGTGAAAAATCAGATTCTTATCTTAAAAATATGAGGGAATTAACAAAAGAATCTTTAGGGATTATTGATCAGTTTCTTAATTTTACAATAAGTGGTGATATTGGCCTTCATACGGTTTCATTGAAGAATATAATAGAAAGAATTGAAAAGAAATTTCAAGGAAATCTTAGAGAATTAGAGGGAACTTTTAAATTCGATTTACAAGAGAATCATGTCCTCACTGATGAAATACTCTTAGAACAGGTTATTTCAAATATTGTTTCAAATAGCATAAAATATTCTGCATTTCCCGAAAGAAAGTTGATTATAAATATTTCAAGTCATTTAGATGAAAAAAAAGTCACAATTGTAATAGAAGACAATGGTATAGGCTTACATGAAGATGAGTTGCCCCACCTCTTTGAAAAGGGTTGGAGAAGTCCTTCAAGCGCAAAGTTCGAAGGGAAAGGAATCGGTCTTTATACAGTAAAAAATGTTGTTGAAAATATGAGAGGAATTCTGAAATGCGAATCGGTTAAGAACAGTTACACAAAAGTGATAATAATTTTACCAAGGCCTGAAAACAATTAGGCTTACCAGCTTTCCATGCTTTTTTTAATTTTATCTCTATTCCAAAAATTCTTTAGTGCTTTATCTCGACCGCATCCGTAGCGGTAGTATTTATAGCGTAGCGGATTTTTCTTAGCGTAGTGAATATGATACTTTTCGGCGGTAGTGAAGAAGGTCCTTTTTTTTATAATTGTTTTGACCTCTTCCCCTAATATTTTTTCTAGGGAGTCCTTGGTTTTTTTAAGGATCTTCTCTTCATCTTTATCTCCATAAAAGAAAACGTTTCTGTAGCTATGGCCTCTATCACAAAAAGATCCACCGTCATCCGTTGGGATTTGTTGAACCCAGACTTTCTTTACAAGTTTTTGAAAGGATATCTGGACAGGGTCATAAGTTATTTTAACGACTTCAATATGTCCTGGGTGCTTTTTGTAGGTCGGGTTTTTTAAAGTTCCACCTGAATAACCAGGCAAGGCACTTTTCACGCCTTTTAACTTTTCAATGTCTTCTTGGCTACACCAGAAGCATCCAGTGCCAAAAATAGCTGTTTTTAAAGTTTTGGGGCCCGCTTCGGCAAAACTCAATCCTAAAGAAAGGAAAAAAAGAAGTTGAAGCAAAATAAAAAAACTAAAGATTTGTTTCTTTTGCACCTGTGTTCTCCCTATCCAAATAGTTTTGAGAAAAAGCCTTTCTCTTTTGACATTGAGTCTTCATTTATGCTTTTACCCCTATCTCCAAGGATTTTATACCCGCATTGAGGACAATCAACAGGTTCAGCCTTTTCTTTTTTCCTTTTTTGCTTTTTCACCTTGGATCTTTCAGTGAAGTATTCGCGAAGGTGCGTGTTCACAAGCTTTTGGGGTGGGATACCAAGATGCTTGGCTTCCCTTTTTACTTTTTGGTAGAGGTCTTCTTCTATAAAACAATTTGCTTTGTTAACTGCCTCTTCTAAGTTTTTTTTATCTTTTTTACTCATTTTTTGTTGTCCTTTACAAAGGCCATGTTCCAGCTAACAGCTTTTGGTGGGGTTTCAAACCTATTGCCCATTTTAACAATAGGCATTGATTCTTAGAGGTTATCACAAGAGTCCCTTTTTTGGGAGTTTGTATGGTCGACTTTTTCATCTTAAGAGTGTTAGAAGGTGGGTAGGAGTATAGGAAATGTCGAGTTTGTTTGATGAAAAAATGATGTCTGAATGTCTTAATCTGGCAGAGAAGGGGAGAGGAAGGGTTTCTCCCAACCCATTGGTAGGCTCTGTCATTGTAAAAGATAAAGAAATTATCGGCCGTGGCTTTCACCAATTGTTTGGTGGTCCTCATGCCGAGGTTAATGCTGCTGAGAGTGTTGGTAATAAGGAATTAATTAAAGGTGCTACGATCTATGTTAATTTGGAGCCTTGTGCTCATTACGGAAAGACACCCCCCTGCGCAGAGCTCTTAGTAAAGCTAGGTGTAAAAAGAGTTGTAGTCGGATGTATAGATACCTTTTCAAAAGTCCAAGGAAAAGGAGTTGAGATTCTTAAAAAAGCTGGCATCTCCGTTGATTTAGGTGTCCTTGAGGACCAGTGTGTTGACCTCAATAAAAGGTTTTTTCATTTTCACCGTTTTAAAGCGCCGTATGTGATTTTAAAGTGGGCCCAAACCCAAGATGGCTTCATTGCTCCAGAAAAACAAGAAAAGAGGGAGCCTTTTTGGATTACAGGAGATGATTCAAAGAGGCTTGTCCATAAATGGAGGGTCGAGGAAGATGCAATCATGGTTGGTACCAGGACTGCTATTAAAGATAATCCATCTCTTACAGCAAGGCTTGTGAAAGGTCCTAACCCCACTAGAGTTGTCATTGACAAAAACTTAAGAATTCCTAAAAGCTCTTCCCTTTTAAGTGGTGAGGTGCAGACCTTTATCTTTACTGAAAGTGAGGAAGGCCCCAATCGAGACAATTTGAGTTATGTAAAAGCGCCTTTTGATAATGAAAAATTAATTCCTTTTGTTTTATCCTTCCTTTATGAAAAAGGGATTCAATCGCTTATCGTTGAGGGGGGGCCATTTCTGTTAAATAGCTTCTTAAAGCTAAATATTTGGAATGAGGCACGAGTTCTCGTGGGCCCGAAGTGCCTTAAAAGTGGTCTTAAGGCGCCTTCTGTCGAAGATTTTGGCGCTCCATTTTCAGAAAGTGAAGTTGGTCCTGATCGATTAATGTGTTTTCGTCCTTAAGCGATTTATCTGGCGTTTATTTAATTAAAGAATATTTGAAAAACTTTACTTTTGTGTTAGATTCTCAGGATCAATTACATTATTTTTTTCTATTTTTTGAACAATGGAGTCAATGTTGATCTTTGAAAGAACAAGTTCAAGGAGTGCATGCTTATTTATTATTCTTTCATTCCTTTTTTTAAGCCTTTCTTTTAATGCTTATAGTAATGATAATCAAAACTCTTTTTATGGAATTAAAACCGACTTTAGTTTTGAAGAGACTTTTGGGTACCGCTCTGCTGTAAAAACATTTTGGAAAGATAAAACTTCTAGGTATAGCTCCATTGTAGAAATGGACTTGGTAAAAAGTCCTACAAAAGTAAAAAAATATAAGGGACGGTATAATGCGTTTAGTACGCTTGAAAAGTCTTTTTATGATCATGAGTTTGTTTACTATAAACCGAAATTAATGGATGGTGAGAAAGCCCCTCTTATTATTATTGTTCCTCCGGTTGTTGGAATTACCCCTTTGGATTATATTTCCGCTAATTATTTTGCGAATAGTGGCTTTGGTGTTGTTGTTCTTAAGCTGAATGTACCTACATCAAAAATGGAGTTCAAGTTAGATGACATTGGCCCTATGTGGAAAAATTATATTGATAAGGTGAGGGCCTTTATTGATGTCGCTCACAACCTGCCAGGGGCCGATATCACAAAAATAGGGATAAAGGGGGTTAGCTTAGGAGGCATAACAGCGGCCCTTTCCTCTGGAAGAGACCCTAGAATTAAAGCTAGTGTAATATTTATGGGCGGGATCGATCTTCCAACAATAATGGCCCATAGTGTTCAGCCTGTGGTGAAGAAGCTCCGCCAAAAAAAAATGAAAGAATTAGACCTCTTAAATAAAGAAGATTATGAAGAATTGTTAAGGGAAAAAATTAAACTTGGGTTACCCTTTTTGACTGATGGAAGAAAAGCAAAAGATTATTTTCTTTTTGTTGCATTAGAAGATGATTATGTTCCTGTAGAGGTGCAGGTCGGTTTAAGACAAAAATTAGGGTTTCCTGAAGCCCTTTTTTTGGAAAAAGGCCACTTGATGAATGGAATTTTTTATTCGGTTCATTTAAAGAGAATGAAGGAATACTATAAAAAAAGGTTCTCTTTGAATAATTTTTCTCAACATTAACTCCGCTTCTTTCAAAATGAAATTTATTTGGATGAGGTCCTTGGACTATTAAGAATTACTCATACTCAAGCAATTTTACCATTTCTACCTTAAGGTTTTCTTCTTAAAATATTGAAATATCGAATAGAGGAACTTTGCTGAGACCGTAATTTGGAAAAAGACACTGATTTTAAGTCTTTATCACTTAAGATTTAGGTAAGTAGCTGTTTTAAAGGCAGTATTTTTTCAGACTTGGGTTCTTGCAGTCAAGAAGAGGAGCACACGTGAAAAGGTCAATGACAAATCAAGAGATTGAGGGAGAGTTGCAAGCGGTTTTTTCCAATAAACTTGGAGATAATGTCGTTGTTTATATTAATTTGCTTTTAGAAGAGATGAAAGACTCTAGATACAATAGGCTTTATTTAAAAATTAGAACAAATCGTTTTATTGAAAGAAGTGGAAATCAGTGGATGAGGATTTTAGATTTTAAAGATAAAAAGAATGAGTTCTATTTAACAATTGATAGCCCGTTTTCTCGAATAGAAGTTGAGAATGTTGAGAGCGTGGAGACTGAGGATTGGACTGTTTCAAGACTAAAAGAATGCTTTGGAGTTGACATTGAATCTGTGTGGAAGAGCGTCGTGGATGATCATTGTACGTGGGAGTTAGAGAAAGTGGCCATTTAATCCTTTAACCCTAACATTGTTTAGGCTCCTAAATTCTAAAGACAAAACAAGCTCAAATACCTGATTTCTCTATTGTCTAAGCTATAATCACATTTTTTAAGTCCCTTAAATCAGATAATTTTATTGAAAACTTTGTCGTTATGGTTTTCTTAAGGTAAAACCTCATCTTTACATTTTTTAATATTTATTGATTTTATTATATGGGGTGAAAAGAAATGCTTCCTGATAACCTTACAACAAAGGCGAAAGATATTTTAGGGTGCTCTGTCAAAGATGAAAGTGGGCTAAACGACTTCCAAAAATTGCCTGCTAAAAATGCTGTTAGGATACCTTATGTAGGAATTGAGAGGTTTCGTTTACCAATACAGTCCAAAGGTGAAAACGGCTTGGTGGGTCACAATGCGGAAGCATCAATGTTTGTTGAGCTCGCACCTGGTAAAAATGGTGTGAATATGAGCCGTTTCTGCTCGATCCTTCAGGAAGAGGCCATGAAAGGGCCCATGGATAAAACGTTTTTCAAAAACACCCTTTCAAGGTTTAGGAAAGATTTGCGAGATGAGCCTCACGAAGACCTTATCAGTAAAGCAAACCTAGAGATTAGTTTTGATTTTCCCATGAAGCAAAAGTCTCTAAAAAGTGATTTATGGGGCTGGCAGTACTATCCCGTGACAATTAAAGCCGAAGAAGATTCATTGGGAAAAATCTCTATGGTTTTGAAAGTTGGCTATGAATATTCTTCAACATGTCCTTGCAGCCTTTCGATGGCGAAGCAGTATGAAGAAGATTACCGCCTTGGGAAGACAAAGGAAGGCAATGGGATCGCAACGGCCCACAGTCAAAGGTCAAAAGCCAGCGTTTCCGTTCATTATGACTATGAGAGTGATATTACTATTGAAAAAGTTATTGATCTTCTGAAAGTAGCCCTTCCAACAGAAACCCAAAGCATGGTGAAGCGGCTAGATGAACAAGCGTTTGCAATTTTAAATGGGGAAAACCCAATGTTTGTTGAGCACGCTTCTCGAAGACTTTCAGCAATTTTAGATAGTGTTGAAGATATTCTTTATTGGGAAGCTAAGGTTGAGCACTTTGAATCACTCCACAGCCATAATGCTGTGGCAATGATTTTTAAAGAGCTCAAGCCAGGGTCTTCAGCTAATCAGCTTATTCATTAGTCCCACTTGTGTGGGACTATTCTCAACTTTCTAATGTTATACCCAGAATCCTTAAGTTTTATGACAAGTTTTCTATGTAGGTCTCTGTCCATAAAAGGCTTTCTGGCCATAATCCAGGCATACCTCTTACTTGGAACACCAATGATAGTCCACTGGTAGTCAACATCAAGGTCAATGATTTGGTAGTCACTCCAAAAAGGCCAAAGTAATTGAATATCCCATTCTGAGGCTTTTCCACCTTTTTTTAGAAAGGCTTTTGGCATTAATTTTCTTTTTGGGCCATCAAAAGAACCCTTTCTATAGGTAAAAGTAACATCAATTTGGCCATCTTCGTTCATACTATACGTCTCAACGGCATTATAAGACTTCCTCTCAATAAATGTTGGAATATGAGAAATGACATACCATTGCCCCATAAACCTTTCGATTTGGACATTATCAACAGGTCTTAAGATCTGGCGGCCGCTTGAAGCCTCAAGACTTGGTGAAACAGTGAGAGAGAGAAAAAAGATGCTCGCAGAGAGTCTTTTTAATGATTTTAGCATTTTACCTCCTTTGGGCTTTGAAATGAGGTTATTTATTACATCAGGATGACCTTACATAAAAAAAAATGTTTTAGTTGTCTAACTATTGTCTGTTTAAAAATAGAAAAAATATCCTAAGTAGTCGAAACTTCGCCTTTTTCTGAAAAAAAAGTCTGAAAAATTAACCTGAAAGCCCTCCACTTAATGATTCAATTCGTTTCATTAGGGCCCATATAAAGCAAAGCCTCCTGCTCCTTAGGTTAAAAGGGTTTAAAAATTACACGGTGCAACTGATTGCCTGTAGAGCAGCTAAAGTTTGTGCTAGTTAGACTTAAGCTCAATTTAACATTAAAGGACTTCATTATGAAAACCCTTCTAGCAACACTTTTGATAACTCTAATGGTGAGTTCATGTAGCTCGAAACAAAATCGTTTTTACGATAAATCGCGATCGGATGCTGTTTGTTACCGTTACCACTTTATGGTTCCTGCAACGGACTGCCTTCATTTAAATTAATTTTTAAATAATAAGGTAAATCTTAAAAGGAAGGAAAAGAGCATGAAAAAATTTTTAGCAATTGTAGGATTATCACTTCTTCTTAGTTCTTGCGGAAGTACAAGCCGTTATACCTTTCCAGGAAATGGCACTATTTGTGAGGGTAGTCTATTTTCAAAGAAGTGTTACAACCACTATGGTCCACGTAAGTGTTTTGATAAATTCTGCTGGTAATTGAGGACTTGAAGAATGATTAAAAATCTATTGCTTCTGTTTTTAGGACTCTCAATGTTTTCAGGTTGTGCGATTTATCAGCTTGAAACTAGAGTTGTTAAATTAAAAAACTGCAAAAGAGTATCTCTTTATTGGGATTATTGCCAAGTTGAACGTGGTGGAGACCCTAGCGTTCTTGTTGAGCATTGATAAATTAGCAACTACTATTTAAATTAGAAAATTTATTATCATAGATTAGGGCCATCTTGCTCCAGTCATACTCCTTCGCTTTATTTGAGGGTATCTTTTCATAAAAAGGAAATTCTAAAAGGGCTTTTTTTAAAGCTTGTTGACCTTCTTTATCATCCGAATATAGGTGGTGTTGAAATTCATCTCCAAAGTGTTCTGGGTAGGCGAGTCTTTTTGGATATATTGGAAAGCAATGACAATATAGGGCCTCTACCGCACTTACACCGAAGAAGTCGTGGTTAGAGGTTATGTATGAAATGTCTGATTTCCAAAGCCAAGAGGCATAATCTTCGAAACGTTCTTGATGCCCACAAACAAGAACTCTATCACCAAAATAATCTTTGGCCTTCTTAAAAACGTGTGGTACTTTGCCACCTCTGTTTTCCCCCAAAAGGGCCAGGTTGAAATCTATTTTATCCTTATCAAGTTTAAAGAGCGTATTAAAAAAAAACTCAGGGTTTTTGTCATGTTCCCATCTATGGTTCCAAAGAATTAATGGAGCAGATTTTTTTTTATGTTCGCTAGGCTTAGAAAAATCTTGAAATGAATCAAACTTTTTAAGGTCTAGGCCTAGAGGAAGAACGAATGATTTTTTTCTGATGGTGGAAATTGTATCTAATTCACGAAAGTCCCTCATACTTTTGAGAAATTTTGAAGAGCCTTCTATAAACTTTTCTAGATTAAATGAGGAGTTAAAAAATAGAGCATCGGCACTTAAAGCAGAAGCATACTGAATGAAACCATAGTGATGATCTCTTTGGTATTTGGGATCATTATCGTTGGGGGAGAGTGGGTAACTCCATTGATTTTCATGAAAGTAGAGTGCCACTTTCACATTTTTAAAAGTATTTCTTGTTAGGGCCAAGAATGTTGTTATATCCATCATAGAAGTCGCCAGAAAAAGATCAGGCTTTTCTTTTTTATCAAGCGCCATTTTTGCGAGACTGATAGAGCCCCCATGCATACGCCATTTCCAATGCCGACCTTTTAAAGTTAAAAGTGTTACTTCATGGGAAGAGTATTTTTGGTATTCAAGGGCCCACTTCTTGTGAGATCCTGTAAAATAGGGGTCTAAAAGCCAAATTTTCATTATATTTTAATTCGTTTCTTTGCAATTTGAAGGGGCAAGCTAATGAAAAGAAGAGGTCTTGTCATTATGCATAGTTTAATTTGGAGCTATTGAACATTAAAATTAGGAGACAAGCTTGTTGTTATTATTTAATTCTATAATAAACTCTGTGCCTTTACCGGGGGTATTGTTGAGGGTCAATTCTGCCCCAATGGTTTCAAGGTTCTTTTTGACTACATCCATGCCAACACCTCTTCCTGAGACCTCAGTCGTGACACTTTTTGTACTAAAGTTTGGTAAAAAGATAAGAGAAACCTTTTCCTGATCATTCATCTTTTTAGCTTGTTGTTTTGTTATTAACCCTTCTTTTATTCCTTTTTCGACAATTGCATCAGGATTAACACCTTTACCATCGTCTCTTATGGAAATTCTAAGGGATTGATCCTTTTTTTCTAGGCATTCTATTTCAAGGGTACCAAACTCTTCTTTACCAAATAAGACTCTGCTTTTTGGTGTCTCTATTCCATGATCTAATGAGTTCCTTATTAAGTGAATCATGGAGTCCAAAAGTAAATTTAGTTTATCTCTATTAAGAGAACCTTGATCACCAGATATAATAAATTTAACTTTTTTTCCAAGGTCTCGTGAGAGCTCCTTTACAACACTTTTAAAACGTACGAATGAATACTTAACTGGCATATCTAGAAGACGATCAAATTGATAGTGGAACCTTTTTAGGTCTTTAACTTTTTTGTCTTCTTCAATTTCTTCTATTGTTTTTTTGAATTGGTTAAAATTATCTAAAAGAACCTCAACCACCTGGGGCATAATGACTTCTTTCGATTCATCATCAAATTCTGTAAAAGACCTTAAAAGAGTTAAAGTTTCTATAAGTCTTAGATAGTAATCACTTTTTTTATTAACAAAATTACTAAGGTAGGTAAAAAAATATGATTCTTTTCCATCTTCTTTTTTAATTATTCTGTAAATTCTTTCTGCATTAAAATCATCCTCAAGTTCATTGAGAATGTCGGGCAATAAATGATGAAATGGCCTTTGTGGTATAAACGCTTTTAAAACCCCTTTAGGTCCACATTGAAGGCATATTTCCATAAGCTTTAAAAACTCTTCTTTGGTCGCAAGCTTTTCGCTAAAAATTGTTCTTAAAAAAGAAGTGAAAATTGTTTTTCCTATATTACCTGATTCATCTAGATTAAAATCGTTTTCATGAAAGTGGTCAAAAACTTTGGATGCACTCTTTAAGTCCCCATTCTTTTCAAAGTCAAAAAGAGAAATTAATGATAGATATGACCACATTTCTATGCAATAGGGAAATATGACGTCTTCTATAGACTCATTTCGATCAAGAGCATGAAACGCCTTTTTTACAATTCTGTTGATTAAATCCAACCCATATTCTCTGGAAGTAATGCTTATTGCTTCCAGGCTTATCTTTAAATCGTGATCATCCAATTTATTTTGAAAATAGTGAAGGGCAAGATTATTTGAAAAAGTATAAGTTTCGAGGAAAATTTTCACCCATCCATCATGAGTAATCTGATGCTTATCTTTGTGCATATTTGTTTTAAAATAAAGAGACTTACCAAGGTTGTAAACTTTAAATAAAGGTATTTTGAATATTTCATTAAATTTATCTTTGCTCATTTTATCTGATTGGATAAGCATTTGGACGCCATTCTCAATAGAGTGAATATAATCGGAAATGTCTCTTTCACCTATAGATCTGGAAACCCCTTTTATTGTATGGAGGTTTAATTTAAGTAGGTGGATATCATCTGGAAAAGATTTTATTTTTTTCAACTCAATTATTTTGTCTTTAAATTGAGGGTTTTCCATTTGTTCTAAAGGCCTATCTATACTGTCTTGAAAAAGGAATTCAAGTTCAATTAAATATTGTTGAAGCTCATGTTTAAACTTTTTATCTTCTGAAAAGTTGAGGTCAAATACTTCTTGGCCAACTCTCATATAATCATTCACCTGGCCTTGCAAACTGTAAAGGTTTTGAATAAAATCATCGATGCTATTAATGTCTGGTTTTTTATTAATATTTTTTAACTCCTTAAATTCATGTACATCACTCTCTAAGTTATGCACAAACGATGAAATTAAGGATAATCCAAAAATTCTTGAGTTACCTTTTATGGTATGAAGGTTTCTAAAAAGTTTTTCTAACTCTGGAAAATCCACTTTTAGTGGAATGTTTTCTCTATAAGTCTTTGTGGATTCAATTGAATCAGCTGTTAATTTTAAGGCGTTCGAAAAAAACATACTTAGGTCATCTTTGTTTGAAGACGCCATCTCCTGAAGCATTTGAATATTTTTGGTCGCAGCTGACTTTTGTTCATTCATCTCTTTTTCTAATTTTTCTATTTCTGTAATATCTTCAACAATAAACATAATTCTTTCTAAACTCTCTTTATCGTTCCATAAAGGAGTGTAGGCCACTTTAAGAATTTTTTCAGTTTTATCATCATCATTATGATTCCTAAAAATAACTCGCCTTGGTAGGTAGTCCTCTGATAAGTCCCATTGAAACTCATCAGAAAGAAAAACCATGTTAAAAACATTATCAATAGTAGAATAAAGCTCTGAAGACTCATCAATCGAGGCATAAATATGATCAAAAACGCCTTTTCCTTCGATATTTGTTTCAAAAATATCATAAGTAAAGCGAGAAACCGGTGTCATTACTTTTCTTTCATTATTAATCGTGAAGACGGATTGCCTCATATTATTTAGAAGGTTCGAAATATTCTTTTCTGACAACTGGGCCAATTCTTTTGCAGAAACAGCTTCTTTTGTCCTAAAGACAACCTCCTTTTCCAAATCTTTACTAAGGGCCTCAGCTGTATTGTAAGCATGAGAAAATTTAGTTGCTAGAATATAACTTTGTATAAAAATAAAAACTATAAATGTGTACGGCATTATAAAAGGCGGGGGAAATATGTCTTTTGTAACGAGAATATCGTAGGTCGCTCCAAAAACTAAAAAACCAATGGCCAGAGCAAGGATTCTGGAATATTCCGCTTTTTTTAGAGCGGCCCTAAAAATATTTATTATTGCATAAAGAATACAGGTAAAAGAAATGAATTGACTCGATGTAAGGAATATTGTTTTTGTATATATTGCTGGAGATGTAAAAAGCATAATGAGTGTGTAAATGACACCAGATATCCAGTAGAAAAGTATTATCTTTTTGCTAAAATAATCTTTCAAAATTTCATTAAGGAATGTGAGGAATACGGCACTTCCTAAAAACATTGTCGAATATTCTAGTTTTGAATTAAGGTGGAATAAAAAAGATGACTGATCCACAAACTGCATCAAAAAGGTTTCTGTTGTTCCCTCTCTCAAGAACAATACGAAACAAAGAACTCCAAACCAAAAGCTTCCAAGGTCTTTTCTTCTTAAGCTATATAATCCAAAGTGATAAAGGGACATTATTAGTATAACTCCCATGAGAAAAAAGGACTTTAAGAAGTTACTTATAACTTTTTCATTAATGCTTTTTGATGTCCCTATAAGAAAAGGATTAAAAAAACCGCCTGTTCTGTAATGATAATTAGATGACTGGATAAGTATATAGAATTCACTTTCCTTGATATTTAATTCAGCTATTCTTGTGGCTGTTGTTGGAATAGACTCTTCTTCGCTTTTGCCAACTTTTCCAATTCTAAAAAGAGGAATAATTTCACTTTTTGTGATTATATAACTCGAATAAGCTGTTGCGAAATACTTAAGAGTAAAACCTAATTTTGATTTGTAATTTAAGCCTTTTACATAAAGAAGGTAGCTTCCATATCCAGTTTGGAATTTTTTACTATCTTTTTGGCTCTTGGTTAGTGAAGTCCATAACCCTGGAACTTCTATTAATTTACTTCGGAGGGGTAATTTTTTATTTAAGACCTCCTCGGGTTTAATGATTTTTTTCCAGTAAAAATTCCATTGTCCGTTTAAGGGAATTTGCTTTTCTTTTTTTAGGTCAATGCTGGATAAATCGATAATACCCTTGATTGCTTTAGGGGGTGAAAAACCTGGACAAGAGAGTGAAAAAAATAAAATAGTTAAAGTGAAAAGAAGTTTCATATTTCCCCTAAAGATGGCACTTCTATGCAATTTGTCGGAGTTTCTGGAAAAAATATTTAAATACAAAGGTAGTTTATGAAAAAAGTCGGTCAATAAACATTTATTAACCTTTTTGGAAACTATTTAAACTTTTAAAAAAAGAAACGATAAGAATCCTAATAAAGATGGTTTTTTGGAGAATAATATGAAAATTCTATTGGTGGAAGATTCCCACGATTTTAGGCATAAGATGAAAGAGCTGCTGGAAGATCTGGATCATCAGATCCTAGAAGCAGGAGATGGGATTGAGGGTTATGACCTAATTAAAAACCACTCAGATATAGACCTTATAATTTCTGACCTCCATATGCCTAATATGGATGGATTGTCCATGTGTAAAAAACTGAAGGATGAAGCATTTGAAACGGCTCCCATAATGATGGTTACTACTGAAGCTAATCCACAACTAAGAAAAGATGGAATGGAAGCAGGCGTCTCAATCTGGATGATTAAGCCAGTTTCAGACAAAAAGTTTTTGACAATGGTTGAGAAAATTTTAAATAGGTAATCTTAAAATAAACTATTTCTATTATGACAGATATGCGAATGGAAATTAAAAAAAGAAAGGAAGATACCTCGATTGCCAAAAAAGTAATTTTTCTGGTTATCTTCTCAGGTCTGATAGTCTCAATAATTGGGACCAGCCTTTCTTTGAGGAGGGACTACTTAGAATTTAAAAAAAATCTAAGAGAGCGTTTCGCAAACGTAGAAAAAACCAACCTTGAGGCCCTTGGAAGGGCTCTTTTCTATGAAGACGATTCCCAGCTTGATAGTCAAATAAAAGGAATCCTTGCAACCCCAGATTTTATTTATGTTCATGTTAAATCTTTTGCTGATGAAAAAGGTGAAATTAGAGTTAAAGCAGGAAAAATGGAGGCAGGCGCCACTATAACTGATGTAACCGATATTTTAGTTCCTGAGGAAGAGAGAGATGCCAATAAGCCAGCTGAAAAAATTGGTCAGTTAAAGATGGTTGCGAGTTTAAAAGGCATTACAGAAAAAATGAGAGAGCAGGTATTAGTTTTTGCACTCATACAAGGTATTCAATTTTTATTAATAACTCTTATTATTTATTCAGTTTTTAGAAAGTATGTTTCTTCCCATCTCCAAAAAATGGCCCATTATGCAGAGAACTTCAGTCTGGATGATTTACAAGTTGGTGATCTGACTCTAGAAAGAGAAGAGCAAAAAAAGAGTGATGAATTAGAGAAGCTTGTAGATAGTTTCAATAAAATGAAAAAAAACCTACAAATCTCCCACGAAAAATTGAGAGATTATGCAGAAAATCTAGAAGATAAGGTGAAAGAGGCAACTCAAGAAATAGAAGAAGAAAAAGATAAGGTTTCAAACCTATTAAATAATATGAAGCAGGCCATATTTTGTGTCAATGGTGATTGGAACGTCATTCCGCCTGTGTCAAGTTTCACTGATACCTGTTTTTCCCATGACATTTTGGGAAAAGATATTTTTAAAACTCTATACAAAGATGTAGACTTGGCTTCTGAAGACTATGCTAATTTATTTAGTGCTTATAGTGTTATATTTGGAGCAAACTCTTTACAGTGGGAAATGGTTGAAGATCATTTATTGAGTAAGATTCATTATAATATATATGACTCTAAAGGTTTCGTTAAGGAAGTAAAAACATTTTCTGTAAACTACATACCGCTTTGGGATGAGAACGAACTTTTAGAAAAAATAATGTTTAATGTTGAAGATGTAACGGAAAGAGAAAAGTTAGAGAAGGAAATAAAAAAAGAAAAGAAATCCAATGAAAAGAATATATCGATTATTACTGAGATGGCCAATGCTGAAATCGAGGATGTCGAAAACTTTTTAATCAATGCAAGAAGCCTTATAGACGATACGATGGCATTGGCAAAAAATCCTAAGAGTGAAAAGGATAACTCTGTAAAAAATATGTTTCGCTTCCTCCATACTTTGAAGGGAAATGCAAGGGCTTTTAATTTCGAGTCTATATCCTCTTTAACTCATATTACAGAAAGCCAAGTTAAAGAAATTCAGGAAAATAAAGGTGATCATTTTGATAAAGAAGATGTCGGAGACCTTATTGATAATCTTTATTTTTTAAGGCAAGAGATTAATGACTATGGAAACCTAGCTAAAAAGGTTTTTCGTCTAGAGAATGAGTTTGGTAAAAAGTTATTAAAAGAAACTCATGGTTATTTAACGGATTTAGACAATCTAATTTGTATTAATTTAACAAACTCGGAAAAAAAGTTAAGCAGTAACGAGTCAATAAAGGGCAGAAGAGAAGAGTTTAACAATATAAAAAGCAAAGAGTTAACTGATGAATTTAAGGTTCAATTAAAGAGGACAACTCATTCATTAAAAGGTTGTCTCAGGTCTTCCTCATCTTTAAGTATTGTAAGAGAAAAGGTTCAAAACTTTGAAACTAGCTTTTCTCTCTTAGAAAAGTTGGATGATATCTCATTAGATGATTTTTCTACACGTTTTATAGACAATTTTATTGAAATAAAAGATCAGGTAAAAACTGTTTATATGCAATCAGATTTGAATAAGCCTTTTGCTTTTACAAAAAGTGAGTGGGCAGAACTATTTAATAATATATATAAATTAACGGTATCTTTTAAAGAAAGTAAAAGAAATCGTGAGTATAATATAGCTTTAGGCGCGCTTATTGAGCAAGCGAATAAAATGGACCTTTTATTTGTTAATAAGATAGCAGCGGATTTAAAAGGATTAACAAAGTTAGAAGATAGTGACAATATAAAGAGCTTATTTGAAGTCTTGTGGCGTTATTGTTCACTCATATCATACCTCGAGTTTTCAAAGGTAAAAGATCATAGTCAGAGAAAGAAGTATATTGAGGGTTTCGAAAAAGTCATAAATGATGAAGGTAAAAAATTAAGTGAAATTGAATCTTCAATACTAGAGCTTGATCATGAAATAATTTTGCATTCTGTTTTGGACATTTTTATTAAAAATGAAATAAAACCAAGTTATTTCTTTTTGGAAGCATCTAAATGGCTTGGTTCGCAAGATTTTTATAAGTTAGATTCAGGCCTGGATATTTTTCTTTTTAATAGCTCAGAAAATCCAAAGCTTAGTTTGTTTCGAGTAGAGTTGAAAACAGCGAGAATAACGAACAACTTGCCTTCTAAAATAAAAAGTCTTGCCCATCAAGGTGATCCACTTGCTGGTGTTATGGAATTATTTTTTAAAAATGTCGACTATTATTATTATATGAAGCTAATAGACTTTTACCAATTAGTTAATGGGTTCTTTATCGAGAAACAGGGTGATATGAATATTAAAAAGGTAGAGACCTGGCCTGTTGTGATGAGGAACATTAAAAAACTAGAAAAAATTATTGAAGAAGGCAATATAGATAGGATTAAAAAAGCAGTCCAAAAGCTAAAAGATATCCCAATACTTCCACAGATGTCTAAGTTCAAAACCATGATAGATGATATTGCTTTAAAGTTAAGTAAGAGTGTTGACTTCATTTTGGATGGAGATGGGGTCGCGATGAATAAAGAGTCATATAACCTCCTACAAGATGCAATGGTTCATATTTTAAGAAACGCTTTGGATCATGGTTTGGAATTGCCAAAAGAAAGACAAGAAATGGGGAAAAACCCCAAAGGAACAATAAAAGTAAGGTGTAAAGAAAACCTTGCTGACGATTCAATAGAAATAACAATTGAAGATGATGGTAAGGGAATTGATCCCCAGCTTATAGGAAAAAAAGCCGTTCAAAAAGGTTTATTAACGGAAGATCAACTTAAAAAAATGAGTGATGAGGAAATTATAAAAGTAATTTTTACTCCGAACTTTAGTCAAAAAGATACAGTAGATGAATTATCAGGGCGTGGTATTGGAATGGATATTGTTAAGGAAAATGTTAATAAAATTGGAGGAGAGGTTTTTGTTGAATCAAAGTTTGGTTCGGGAACAGTTTTTGTTATAAAAATTAATGATAATAAAGGTTAAGGAATTAAGGTGCGGTATAATCGGTCTAATATATCTTATTTGATATCTAAAAAGTTCAATGAGAATGAGCTAGCTCTTTTCTCTGGACTTAAGGATGTTGGATTAAAGGCAATAAAAAAGACCAGTCTTAATTCCATCACGAGTGATCTAAGACAAAAAATTGGCAAAAAGAAGGTTAAGTATTTTCTTTTTGTTAATAAAGATTCTTTTTCTAAAACGGAAATAAATAAATTCAGTAATAAATTAAAAGAAAAGCTTATCAAATTTGAGATGGTATTATTTGAATCAGAGGTTAAATCAAATAAGGTATCACTTGATTCTGAACATATCGAATTAACTTTACCTAGGGATAATGCACTCGGAATTCAGTTGGTCAAGAAAATGATTAAATACGACCTCAAGATTGAAGTTGGCAATTATCTAATTAAAAAGTTCAAGGATTCAAATGATAAGAACGACATAAATAAGATTTTTATTGATATTATGGGAGAGGAGCTAGAATTATCCTCTTTCGGTATGTGGAGGCATAAAGATCTTAAGAAAGTTACAGGTAAGGTTTATTGTGATTCTTATATTGGTCGACAAATTGCCGTACCTCAAAAATATATTAACTTATTGGCAGAAAAGAAATCAGAAATACTTAATTTTTATAAATTTGGAAATCGTTGCGCTATTCAATTTAGTAATAAAAATAGCTTTTTATTTAATTTAAAAGAAAATATGACTGAATTTGAGGAAGAAATTATAAAAGAAAGTCTAATCTTGATTAGCGAGAGGGTCAAGATACCTCTTACTTTGCAGAGTTTTGAAGAGGTTAATCTAAGTATTCTTAAAAAAGTGAATGTTGAAAGTGGTTTGGAAAACTTACTTTATGATTTTAGGGATGTAATTAATACAATCAAAACAGTTTCGCATATGTTCAGAAGTGATGCTAAAGAATCAGAGTTTTATACGATGTTAAAAGGAATCCTCTTAACATCGTGTGATGATCTGCTTTTTCTTATCATAGATTTAATGAGTGAAAAATACCAGGAACATTTAAATATAAAACCTCACAAAGTAGATAATATATCCCACTACCTTAAGGGAAAATTTAAAGATGTTTTAAGATTTTATGAAATCAATTTTAATGTCGATTGTGAAAATGAATCTGTGATTGAGTGTGATGGAATTAAATTAAAAAGGGCTATTGGATACCTTGTAAATAGTTCTAGAAAAATTCTTGTTTATGAGGGTATAGAAAAGCCAATTATATCAATTGTTTTTAAAGAGAAAAAGAATAGTTTCTTATTTGAAGTAAAAAACAATGGGCCGCACTTCTCAAAGAAAGATAGAGTTAATTTCTTTGAAAAAATGTCTTTCAATGAGAATCAAGAACACTCTGGTCTTGGCTTTATGATTGCTAGAAAAATAGTCGAAGAGCACGATGGTACTCTTGACATTCGAAGCGGGAGTGAAGGAACGGTTTTCTATATGGAAATTCCTAAGGAACTCAAAAAAGTAGCTTGATTAAAACTTTTAATATATAAGGCCTGTAAATAAAACTAAGAAGATTTTTTTACAGGCCTTCCTAATTAAAATAAATATTTAACAACCAGGTATTGTTCCAGAGTTTTCCTTTTTGAATTCTTTGCAAGCATAACCACCTGATTTGTCTAGTGCTAACATTTTCTCATATTCACCTGATTCTCTTAGTGCCTTGAGCCCTTCGTTAAACTTTTTAATAATTTTCTCGTTTATTTTATTTTTCTTACTCATTATGAGGTACGAAGGCTTTTCTTGAAGAGGAATATTAAGGTGAGTTACTTTTGTTGCATCTGACTTATTTTTAATTAGATTGTTAAGCTCATAATAACCAACATTGATTTCTTGAGGATAGAGATCGATTTTACCCTTAATTAACATCTCGAAGTTAATGATGCTATTTCTTTTTCTTTTAAAGTTTTTAATAATGGCCTTTGAAGAATCGTCTTTATCACCTGATTTCCCAACAGCTTTATCAAAATGATTTGAATAACTAAATTTATATATCCCACCAACTCTCAAGTTCTTTTTAGCAATTTCTTCCATGCACTTATAGGCCAATAAATTATTATCTGAACTACATTTAAAAGATGAACCCTTTAGATGGAAGAAGACATTTGTTTCGGCCATAACTTTATCACTATAGTAAAAAATCTTCTCTCTATCTGGGTTTTTCAGCCATAAGATGGCCCCATCTACTTTTTTTGCTTTTTTTGCCTCAGTCATTCCTCTCGACCAGGGATAAAACTTAAACTTTACTTGGATTCCCTGACTTTTTAAGGCCTTTTTTACAATATGAGCACCTACTCCAAGGTGGGCCAGGCCTTTCTTTTTTAAAAATGGAGGCCAATCTCCTGCGGCAAGTGTGACGCTTGACTTGGAATAAAGGTTTAAAGAACTTAAAAGACCAAATAGGATAAATAACCCTTTCATTTTGAGACCCCCTATTTTTTCACTATTCTAAAAAATATTTTATTTTAAAAAAAATATATAATTAAGGAGGTAATTTATTTAAATGAATTATAGTTTAAAATTTACTTAAGTTGCGTCTTTTTGAAAAAATGATGACCTTCTAATAAATATAAACAAATTTTATCGATTATCTAAAATCTACCAATAATAAATATCTTTAATTAAACAAATAAATGCTGAAGCATAAAAAAATTTCTTTATTTATTTTTGAATTTGAAATTACTGATTCTCCGGTTTATTGATGTATTGCACCTTAAATCGATGGAGAATTTATGTATTTCAAAACCTTTTTAAAAAAGTTTGCTTTATTAATCTTAACTTTAACTGCTTTCTTACCCAAAGCTTATAGTTTTTCCGGATGGGACAGGGCAAATTCACCTTTTAACTTTGGAACCAAAAATTACGAGACAACTTTCTCTTTTAAAACCAATGAAAAAGGTCTTTCTCTCGATGGTGGGCTAAACTTATCAGGAGAGTTAACTGAAACTCCTTGGACAGGAGATTATTGGGCAACTTGGAGAGGGGGAATAACCTTTCGTTGGCAAATTGGAGAGGATGATAAATCTTCATATATGTATGAGACACCAGGTAAAGGAACTGATATTAACAAATTATCGCCTGCTGAAAAATACGACTTATATCTTGGAAAAAGAAATTTTCCTCTGACAAAATACGAGAGAAAGAGAACTGGAATCTTTACTGATAGAGAAATCCCTGAATGGGAAGGCTTGTGTCATGCTTGGGCACCAGCAACTTATTTGTATAAAGCACCTGGTAAGGTGACTGTTAGAGGGAAGAGAGGTCATAAAATAAACTTTAATTCCTCAGATCTTAAGGCGCTTTTAACTTATCACATGCACATGAATCAGAGGAAGGTTAAAACTTATAACCTGGGTAGACGTTGTAATTTTGATTTTAAAAAGAATCCAAGAGCTGTAGAAAACAAAGCGGCTTGTCAAGATACAAATGCTGGTGCATTTCATATTGCCTTAGCAAACCAAATTGGCAAAATGAATGAATCTTTTATTATGGATAAAACGAGAGACCTTGAGGTTTGGAACCAAGCTGTCTTCCGTTATGATTCTGAAGTCATTTCTATGAGGGCCCCTTCGCGTGGAGCTGACCCTAGAACAGTTAAAGAAGTTGTTTTGAAAACAGAAGTTTTCTATATAGATGAAGAGCCTCATTCAGAAGTTAATAAACTAGTTGATTTCTATGAAAATGAACTTGATGAAGACGGTGAAAAGGGTCTTATGTACGGATATAATGTAGATGATTATGAATACGCTCTAGAGTTAGATTCTAAAGATAGAATTGTAGGTGGGTCTTGGATTTCATACGATAGACCAGACTTTATTTGGAAACAAGAAAAACCTAAGTTCAGTGGTTACTTTAGGAATCTAAAAAAGATTTATAAGATGTCCTTAAAAAATAAATAATCAAAAATTTTCAAGCCTAGCGGGAAAAAGGGCCTTTTAAAGGCCCTTTTTTTTTACAAAAATTTTATTAAAAAGTTCTCATCTTTTTACGCATTTTCGAACAAATAACTTCCTGACTGAGCATCTTAACTTTGAAACTTTGCAATTAAATTCTCCATAAGCTCCGTTCTCTGTAAACTTTCCGAGAGACTTACCTTTTTTACTTAAAAGTTCGAAAGTGCAAGGTTTATAGTGGTCGGTCGCTTTTCCATAGTAGCAATTTTCCCATCTATGGCGCTTATTTTTCTCACATTTGGACCTTGCTTTTTTACAGTTATTGGCCCCGTTTTTCTTTTCTAAAAACTCCTTCCTAAGTTTCCCTTTCCAATTAACAAGACTGTAAAGACATGGTTTGTTTTTATCATGTTTTTTATCTTTTAAATCATTTTCTCTAGCAATTCTTTTCCTCGCTCTCTCTAATTTAGGCCTTAAAGATTCCAAAATTCTCTTGTCTCTATTATCGCGCTCTTTCATTTGACTAAAGAAACTTCCTACAACAGTTTTCTTGAGCCTTTCATAATAGCTCACTCTCATTTCCTTTCTCATTTTGACAAGTTCTTTGGAGTTTTTCACAAATCGATTGGCCATCATTATTTTCTTTGCGGACTTTCTAAATAAAGATTTTAACTCATCTTTTGTATAACGTTTTGATGACTCCTTTTCAGATGCTTTGTAGATACTGGTAAGACCCTTAAGCCCTCTTTCAAATTTTGGCCTAGGTCTTCTCATCCAAATAATGTCAGGACGATCCATTAAGTCTTGTGTTAGCCATTTTCCACCTTTGATATTACCATTTTCATCCAAGTAGAGGTCATAAATATATTTGGTTGTTGTAAGGCCAATACCACCTTTAACTTTTTTCCAGCTATGACCAATTTCAGTAACCCAGGTAACGGTGTTTTCAATTGAGTGAACCGTAAAAGGTTTGTCTTTGACCTTTTCATTTCTCGTTTTTAGGATTTTTACTTTATAGCCATAGACACCCTGATTCCACGTTTCAGCACCTCTATCTTTATCCATTACGAAACCATCTTTATTGTGTCCTATGCTATTTCCGAGTGCTACATGGAAGGCACCGGGATTCATATCATTACACTCTTTTAAGCCTTTAAGTTCATTATCTAAGCCTTCTTTGGCCTTTTTTCTTAACTCTTTTAGGGTTTTTTCATCTGCTCCTGGTGAATGAGTGTTCCAAAAATTTGCCCATTTTCCGAAAATTGACTTTAAATCTGTGAAGCACCTGTCGCCCAGGAAAGTGTACTCAGAAGATCTTTCTGGAACTGTATGCATATGGAGGGAAAGGAGGGCTTTTATATCCGATGCGCCAAATGGAACTTTAATTCCCTGAGGGTTCTTTAAGGTAATTGGGGCCGGGTTTTTATATAAAATAGTTGCTGGCGCCCAAGCATGACAAAGACCCCACCAACCTTCAATTTTAAAAGAAGGATCATAATTAGGGCTGCCTTTAATCGTTTTTAAAACACCAGTTCTTTCCCTTTCTTGTTTTGTTATTGTCCAATTTAAGTCTCCCATAAAAAGATCATATTTTTCAGCTGGTGAAAGAATTCGTAGGTCCATTTTTTTTATTTCTTCAGGGGTGGGGTGTTTATAACCAAATCTTTTTGGGTTTCTTTTGTCCTGCTTGCTTTTTGGAAGAGGATACCATCTATATGTGGTACCACCCAAAAAGTCCGCCCAATAATCACCACTCCATGGTTTATCAGCAAGGGATCCTTCAGTAGGAAGTTCTTCAAACTTTATCGTATAGTTTTTTAAAAACCTCCATGGTGAATTAACACCAACCATTTTGTCATACTGGGTTGTTCTTGCAAAAAGGAGTTGAGGAATTAAAAGGGCAACAAGTAAAAAAAACTTGGCCTTTTTAAAGGTTTGTTTAGCAAACAGTTTTTGGCCGATCATTTTAGCCTCCTTTTGAAATAATGTTTGAAATATCTAAAATCATTTTTTTTTAGCTTAGATATTATGTCAAAAGAATTGAAACTTTTGGGTTTTTCAAAAAAATTTCCCTTTTTAGTGATAACCTAGACATTAATTATCAGAAAATTAAGGGTGAAAGGATGAGAGAGTTATTTGGAAAATTGGAGGGTATCTACCAAAAGGTTTTAGAGGGAGGAAGTCTTCTTGGAATTCTATTAAAAACTTATAAAGAACAAAATAATCCTATAATTGTAAAAATGAGAGATGATAATGGGGATTATAATAGGAATTATCGTGCTTCGGATGTACTAAGTAAAGGGTACTTTTTCTCTCTTATTCATAAAAAGCTTGAAGGACATAATGTTGCATACATAAGTGACAACCACATTGATATTATGGGTGTTGATATGGGTTGTTGGATGAATAAAAAATATACGACAGGCTTTTATAAAAATGACAGTATTGAACATATTTCTTTTAAGATCATTGATTCTAATGTTGATATATTGATCCTTAATCAGGAAGGTTTAAAAAAAGCTTCCACTTTACCTTCAGATATTAAGAAATCTTTTAAAAGAGTCTTTTTAATAGAAGGAACCGAAGTAAAAGGGGACCATGGATTTTCTTCCGTCGAACCCCTTGATTTACCGATGGATGAATCAGTTATCCCTAATATTCCTATACCTGATATTGAAAAAGAACAAAATGATGTTTTCAAAGTCGTCTATACCTCGGGTTCCACAGGAACACCAAAAGGCGTTCCCATAACAAACAAAAATTCTATATATTCTGGTTATGGGTTCCTTAAAAATATGTTTGGTGGTGTTACAGAAAGGCAGATTTGCCCCTTTTTTTTACCAAATGCCCATATATTTCAAACTTCAATTTTTGCTCTCTCCTACATGGGGCTTTTTCAAGGCTATATCACGACAAAAGATACCTTTTTAGAGGATTTACCTAAAATTCAACCAACTTATATGTTTGGGGTACCCCTTCTTTTTCAAACATTGGCCCATGGAGTTGAAGAAAAACTTACTAAAATGCTTGGGGGATTCTTTAAGGAAAAAGACCTAACGTCGCCCACTTGGAAAAATAAACTTTTTATAAAACCAATCCTTTCAAAAGCGATTAAAAAGAAGCTTGGTTTTTCTCGTCTAAAAAATATTCTTTCTGGAGGAGCTGCTCTCAATGGCAAAACTTATGATATTTTTCTTCATACATTTGGAATAAAAATTGTAGAAGCTTATGGAATGAGTGAGACGACCTGCACGTTAACTTTCGATAGAGTAGGTAAAAGAGGTTCTTGCGGAAAAAAAGCTGCTTGCAATGAGATTGAGATCAGAAAAAGTGATGAAAATGGAATTGGAGATATATGGGTAAAAGGTAATAATGTTTTTGATGGTTATCTTAACTTTGGGAAGCAAGATAACTTTGATGAAAAAGGTTGGTTTAAGACAGGCGATAGAGGCGTATTTGATGAAGATGGTTACCTGTTTTTAAAGGGAAGGTCTAAAAACTTTCTTAAAGCAGCGGATGGTCGTTTTTATAATATTGAATCCATAGCGGAGACAATTCTTGATAAGTCAAATCATATTCAACAAGTCGTTGTTCATATCTTAAATAGTCCCATCCCAATAGGGATTATAACCTTGGGAGAAGAGTCTCAGGATTATCAAGAGCACGTTGAAAACCCTTCCTATCTCATTAATTTGTACAAAGAGTGTGCCTTTATTATTAAAGAGCTTGAGAGTGAGAAATTTTTCCCAATTCCCAAAAAGTTTCTTTTTGTTCCTCCATTCACAGAAGAGAGTGGCTTTCTTACTCCAACTAAAAAAACAAAGCCTCTTACTGTTATTACTCAATACGAAGCTCTACTCAATGAACTTCAAAATGAGAAAGATTCAATTCTTTATTTTATTGATAAAGAAAAAAAATTGAATAGATTTAGTCCTTAATTTTTTCCATTATTTTTTGTCTTTTATCTTAAGATTAGGTGCCTAATATCCTGTTTTTAATAAATTTAAACCTTTTTAAAAGAAAGACCGATGGAATTTGTAAGGGTGTTTAGAAATTTATGATGCACAATTCACTATAGGGCATAGAAACTGTTTCTTGTCTGGTATTTAAGGAGTGATGAATTATGAAGGTCATGATAATCGAGGATAGCCAGGACTTCAGAAGAAAGCTAGAAAACCTTCTTTCAGATGAGTATGAAGTGACTTCTGCAGTGGACGGTCAAGAGGGACTTGAAAAATTAAGAGAAAACAAAGTTGATCTTGTCATTACAGACCTTAACATGCCTCGCCTTGATGGACTTTCAATGCTTAAAAAAATAAAAGAAGAAGGACTCGGTTATGAGTGCCCTCCTATAATGATGTGTACAACTGAATTTGATCCTCAATTAAAAAAGCAAGGTAAGGAGTGTGGAGTTTCATTCTGGCTCGTTAAGCCTATCTCAGAGCTTCGGTTTCTCAAAGTTATAGAGACCCTTCTGACCTAGTATTCCCTAAATAAATCTCATTTTAAAAGACCTAGCTTTTTAAGCCTTTCTAGAAGGAAGGCTTCTTGCCCTCTTGGAAAAGGTTTATAGAAAAGAGGTGTATTATGTGAAGAGTATTCCTGCGGGATGTGTCCTTCAGGGTAATTATGAGGGTATTTATACTCTTTTTTTTGAGGACCTTTATTTTTAAGGTGTGGTGGGACTTCAATTGTAGGCCTTTCTTTAACAAATTCAATAGCATCATTAATTGCTTTGTAAGAAGCATTACTTTTTACTGTCGAAGCTAGATAATTTGTTGTTTGTGATAGGATAATCCTTGATTCAGGCATTCCTATTGATTGGACTGCTTGGAGGCAACTTGTCGCCAAAGTAAGGGCCCTTGGGTCTGCATTTCCAATATCTTCGGAAGCGAAAATAACAAGCCTTCTAGCAATAAATTGAGGATCTTCTCCTCCTTCAATCATTACCGCGAGCCAAAGAGTCGCAGAGTGAGGGTCTGAGCCACGCATACTTTTAATAAAAGCTGAAATGACATCATAATGTCTATCTCCATCCCGATCAAAGGTTCTGTGTGCCCCTAGAGTAAGTGTTTGGATTTCCTTTTTGGTAGGGCTTTCCTTGTTAATGATAGGCGAGTGAAAAGCATTTTCAAGGTAACTGAGCGCTTTTCTGCTATCGCCATCACACAGATGTGAAAAAGCCTGAAGAATTTTTTGAGATGCTTTTCTTCCTTCTTTTTTTAAGGCCTTTTCCAGAAGAGATAATATAGAGTCTTCTGAAAGTTTTGGTAGTTTTATCGTTTGAACTCGGCTTAAAAGAGCTTTATTTATGGCCGTATAAGGACTTTCAGTGGTGGCACCTACTAGTATAAATGAACCCGTTTCAACAAAAGGGAGGAGGGCATCTTGCTGGGCCTTATTAAAACGGTGAATTTCGTCAATAAAGAGAATCCAGGGTGAATTCCCTTCAAGAGAAGCCTTTTTACCTTTTTCAATGACCTTTCTAAGCTCGGCCAACCCTCCTAGGACTGCGTTAAATTTGAAAAAAGGAATTTCTTTTTCTAAGGCAAGTACCTCCGCCAGTGTGGTTTTTCCACAACCAGGTGGTCCCCATAGGATTAGACTATGTAAGGGGTTTCCTTTTAGAATCGGGTATTTCGCGATTAAGTTAGTGGACCCTTCAAAGTCTTCAAGCTTTCGAGGTCTCATTCTATGTGCCAACGGTCCTAGATTTTCTCCTATATTCGGCTTTGACTGGTCTACTTCCTCTCCGTCTCCTAATAACCCGGGGAGTCCATTTTCGATGACATCCATAAGGGTCTCCTCTTTCTCTTAAACTTGTGTTACGGTTCACTCTTTGAATCATAAGGAGCATCCGATGAAAAGAAGTTTGTGGGTCCCTCTTATTCTTTTATGTGTTAGTTTTTGCATAACCGTAAAGGCGGAAGTCGATAGTGGTTGTACCTGGAAGGGGATTCCACTGTTTGGAAAGGTAAAGGTTGTTAACTCTTTTCCTGATATTTTAGTGGAAGAGGTCAACTCTTTTCCGGACCTCAAGGTAAAAAAAGTTAACTCTTTTGCTAATAGCTGTGGAGAGTGGGTTTTTGTTGAAAGTTTTCCAGATTTCACTGTTAAATTCGTGAATTCTTTTCCAGATATAAAAATAAAATATGTAAACTCCTTTCCAGGAATTTAAAGGTGTCAAATATGAAAGGACCAAAGGCCAAAGAAATAGAAGAAAAGTTAGAGATTCATGGTGATAAAAGGGTTGATGAATTTTTTTGGATGAAAAACCACCCGGAAGATAAAGATGTTATGGAGCATCTTAAAAAGGAAAATGACTTTGTCTCTAAGGCTTTGGATTCTAAAGTGAAAGAAGAGCTTTATCGAGAGCTGAAAGGAAGAAAAATACCCAATGAGTCGAGTGTTCCAGCTAAAGATGGTGTTTATTACTATTACGTACGTTTTGAACAAAATAAAGAGTATGCCATTCATTGTAGAAAAAAGGGAAAAGATGGAGATGAAATCATCATTTTAGATGAAAATGAATTGGCCGAAGGAAAGGAGTATTTTTCTCTTGGAAGTTTGGAAGTTTCCCCCAATGATGATTTGATGGCCTATTCTTGCGATACAGATGGGTCAGAAGTTTATACTTTCTTTTTTAAAAATCTAAAAACAGGTGAACTCCTTCAAGATAGTCTTGAAAATGCTTATACTGGTCTATCTTGGTATAAAGATAATAAGACGGTCCTTTATACAATACTAGATGATAGCCAAAGGCCTTATGCAGTTATGCAGTATAGTTTGGGACAGAGCAAAGAGGAAGAACCGCGGAAAATTTATGAAGTTGAAAATGCAGAATATTTTGCTGGCGTAGAGACAAGTAGTGACCAAAATTATCTCTTCTTATCTTCCTATGGTTCAGTAACAAATGAAACAATGTATGTACCTTCCGATGACATTCTAAAAGAACCTCAAGTCATCCTTCCTAAAAAAAGAGGTGTTGAATATTTTCCTGAGCATAAAGATGGCCAATTCTATATGCTCATTAATGATACCCACCCTAACTTTCGTCTGATTTCTTTCGCAGTAGGCGATACCAGTTTAAAGAACGTAAAGGAGTTGATCAATTCAAGTGATGATTGTTTTCTTGATGAAGGAACTTTTTTTAAAGATTTTTTTGTTATTGAAGCAAAAGTGAAAGGCTTAAATCAAATTAATTTTTACCGCTATAATGGAGAGCTTTTTCATTCCCTTGAATTTCCTGATGAGGTCTATAGTGCTCACCTTTCTGAGAATTATGAATGGGCGGCTCAGACTGTGCGCTATAAATACTCTTCTTTAAAAACAGTGCCTCAAACGCTAGAGTATGAAATCAACACGAAGAAAACGAATGTTTTAAAAGTAAAAAAAATACCCCAATTTAATTCAGATCAGTTTGAGTGCCAAAGGCTTTGGGCCAAATCTTACGATGGAAAGGTCATACCTATTTCCATTTTAAAAAAGAAGGGAAATAATGGGCCAAGTCCGCTAGTTCTTTATGGTTATGGTGCTTATGGTGTAAATATTGATCCTTCTTTTGACGATGAAATTCTTCCGTTAGTTGAAAGAGGTTTCGTTTATGCTATCGCTCATGTAAGAGGAAGTGCAACCTTGGGAAGGCCTTGGTACCTCGATGGTAAATTCTTCAATAAAAAGAACTCCTTTTACGATTTCCAAGCAGCTGCAGAGTGCCTGATAGAGAAGGGTATGACAAAGAAAGGAGAAATTTGTTTGAGTGGAGGAAGTGCTGGAGGGCTTCTCGTATGTGCAACTATGAATCTTTGCCCTGAGCTTTATAAAGGAGTTATAGGAGATGTTCCATTTGTGGATGTAGTAACAACCATGCTTGATAAAAGTTTGCCTTTAACACAAATGGAATATGAAGAGTGGGGGAATCCTGAAGATAAAGAATACTATGACTATATTAAGTCTTACTCACCCTATGACAATATTAAAAAAAGAAGTTATCCTCACGTCCTTTTGACGGCAGGCCTAAATGACCCACGAGTGACATATTGGGAGCCAATGAAATTCGTTTCACGTTTAAGAAAGCTTCGTACAGATGACAGAGATAGCCTATTGTATACGAACTTAGACGGAGGACACGCTGGGGCCAGCGGGCGGTATGAGGCCCTTAAAGAAATAAGCCTTCAATATACTTTTATTCTTAAAATATTTAATAAAACCTTGTCCTCTTCATAGGGGACAAGGTCTTCTAAGATAACTCTCAAGAAATTGACTTACCAATTTTATAAAGACTGATGTCCTTTAGAATAGCTGTAACAGACAGTAGCAGACGGGAAGGACAATAAAGGAAAAAAGAAGTCCGACAGAAATTAGGTTTAAGCACAAGCTTTTTTGAAGGCCCTTTTCACTTGCCAAAATCCCTGCTGTAATCATAGGAGGCATGGCCGATTGAAAAATGACAACTTTTTCAGGAGTATTAAATCCTCCTAATATTTTAAAAAAGAAAAAAGTTATAATAGGCGAAAGAATCATTTTAAAAGACAGACCTATAATTAAAGGAATTCCTAAACCTTTTGAAGGTTTTTTTAATTGAAGGCCTAAAGCTGTCATTGCGAGAGGAATGACCCCATATGATAGGAGTGAAACTATTTTTTGAATTCTCTCTTTTAAAAAAAAATCCTTAAAGAGTATGGAAGCTAAAAGGGCCAAAAGGGGAAGGAAGCCACCGATTTTTTTTACGAGCTTAACTAAGGAAGGACTTTTTTCTTGGCCATAGATAAACAAAATAAGTGGAGAATAAAGTGCCAGAGCGAGAAAAGAGCCCATTTGGTCATATAAAATAGCGTAGGGAAGTGCCTTACTTCCAAAGAAAACTTCAACCATCGGGTAACCCAAAAATGAAGTATTTCCAAGGGGGACGAGTATAAGAAGACAACCTATTGTTTTTCTTTCTAGTTTGCAGGCCTTTGAAACGATGTACGTCAAAACTGCTAAGACTAAAAGGGAAAACCAATGAGAGAGTGGATAAACCCAGGAATCCTCTTTAACTTCAAGAGTAGGTATTATTTTAAAAATAAGTGCGGGCAGGCAAATGTAAATAATAATGTTATTGAGGATTAAAGAAGTTTTTGTTTTTAATGTCTCCCGTTGAATTAGACTTTTTAGAAATAAACCCAGGAAAAGAAAGCTAAGAATTACTATTATTTTGTGAAGCTGCATAAGAAAACCTATGATTTTGAAAGCAGGTATTTATGTGCAATATATTATGTTGATTTTATTTTCTTTGTCTTTAAATTTGTCGCAAAAATTAGATACTATTTTCTGAATAGTTTCAACTACTTTAGAGTAGTTGCCTTAATGGTAAAAATAATCATCATAAAATATTAGTTTTTTTAAATTTTGGTCGAAAATAAAAAACGTCCGCTTTAAAGCTTTATTATAAGATTAATTTATAAAAAATCGTGGAGTCAAAAAATGAAACTAATTATACTTTTGCCTTTATTCTTTGTATCAACGGCCCACGGAGATAGTGATAAAAAATATATAGATGCCCTTTATAAAAGAGTAAAAAATTATTGGAAAAAAAATCCAGGGCAGTGGGCGAAGAATTTAAGTAGTAGTAGCAAGGAATCAAGTTTTAAGGCACGGAATAAATGTACCTATTATTTGAAGGAATTTCTTTATGAGCCTAACTTTAAACAACTTTATCCTATGTTAAAAAAAGATGGTCTTCCAAAAAGTATTTTCAATGTTGAAGATTGTGCAAATAAAGCATTCAAGTCCTGTATGGACGACAAAAAGTATTTAGACCTTGTGAAAGAACTTGGTAAAAATGATATTTTATATTTTGATAGGAAAAAAAGGTATAAGCATTTGCATACCCAAACAATTTATAAGTACTATGACAAAATGGTGAGTTGCAGAGAAAAATTTGCCAAAAGCGTCTATAATTTCTTTAAATAATAAATAATAAATAATAAATGATATCTTTATCCTAATCTAGAAAATCGATAAGTTTTATTTTTAAAAAAGGTTGCTATACTTGGTAAATTTATTCCTCAAGGCTTCCGATAAATTTTTTTGAACAGGAGGATTTTTTGCAAGCCTTGCTTTTATTTGTTTTACTTATTTATAATCTAAATGATGGAATGGCATCAGATTCTAGGCGGCTAAAATACACTGAGGAAAGAGAGGAGTGCCGTTCTTATAACCCACTTAAAAGGGCCTTGTTTGGTGATGTACATGTACACACTTCTAGGTCTCTAGATGCAGCTACTCAAGACGCTCGAACAACACCTTATCAAGCCTATCAATTTGCCTTAGGTAAAAGAATTTCTCTGCATCCTTGGATTCCAATCTCTGAGGAAGGAAAAATAAATATAAAGAATACATTTTTAAAAACAGGAGAAACTTCTAGTAAAGCCCCAACGTTCGAAGCAAAACCTACCCGCAGTATTCAACTTGGTAGGCCTCTTGATTTTGCTATGGTTTCCGATCATGCGGAATTTTTTGGTGAGCTTCGTGTTTGTGGTGAAGTCGATTTTGAGTCTAAAGGTTATAAATCAAAGACCTGTAAAAAATTGCGAAAAAACTTTTCTCATAAAGGAATGAATCTTATTGAGAAATACTTGGGCGGAGCTAGAGTGAGACAATACACTCACGATGATAAACCTCTTAAAAGAGGTAAATTTTGCGGTAAAAATGCAAAATATTGTAAGAAAGGGGCGAAGGTTGGTTGGAAGGAAGTTATTGATTCAGCTGAGTCTGTATATGATAAAACTGAAGATTGTAATTTTACCTCTTTTATTGGTTACGAGTATACTCTTTCACCACTTTCTTGGAATTTACACCGGAATGTCCTTTTTAGAAATAATCGTGTTCCGAGTTCACCTGTTTCAGCGATGGATGCCAAGCATCCAGAAGCTTTATGGGATGAGTTGATTAAAAATTGCATCGAAAATAAAAAGCTCAAAAATAAAGAAGGGGAGGGCTGTGATGTTTTGGCGATTCCCCATAATTCAAATATGAGCAATGCCAGAATGTTTGAAAGAAAAGTGAGGAATTTTTTTAATAAAGAAGGCGAAAATCAAAAAGACTTCACTAAAAAGTACGCCCTAAAAAGGGCACGATTGGAACCCTTAATTGAAGTATTCCAGCATAAAGGTGATTCAGAATGCCATTATTACAAAGCGGGATCAATGTTCCGCCAAAAGCCCGTAGTGAACAACCCTGATGAATTTTGTCAGTTTGAAAAAATGCCTTACAATAATTTGACTGCTGATAAAGAAAATATGTTTGAAAAATGGTTGTTGGGAGATGTACCTTTCCTATTTTCTTGGTACTCAACCTATCCAAAGAAATCAAACTTTATAAGAGATGCCTTAAAAAGAGGCCTTCAATTAAAAGATAAACTTGAAGTAAATCCCTTTAAATACGGTTTCATTGGGAGTACAGACACCCATATAGGTGCTCCGGGTGCCACAAATGAAATAAACTTTAAGGGGCATGGAGGAGCTGGAGCTTCCAATCAGGACAAGGGAAAAGCTTCTATAAAAATGGCCCAAGATGGATTTCCTATCGAGACTCAGCAAAAAGGTTTAGCTGACTTTATGTCTTATGGTCCAGGAGGGTTAGCCGTTGTTTGGAGTGAGGAAAACTCTAGGGATTATATTTTTGATGCTTTAAGAAGAAAGGAAACATATGGAACAAGTGGGACTAGAATCGCCTTACGCTTTTTTGGAGGATGGGGCTTTACAAGAAAAGAGGCCAGTAAGCTCTGTGAGAATGTTAAGTTTTCTCCAAACCAAGTGGCCCTAAATGGAGGTGATTTCGTCCGTGTGGGTTACGAGAAAGGAGTTCCAATGGGAAGTGACCTTCCACCGTTAAAAGGGAGAGTTAAGAGGTCCCCAACTTTCTTATTAGCGGCACTAAAGGATCCAGGGTTTAGTCCTGAAGAGCAGGAGAATGCAGGAGAGCTTCGAGAGGATTTGAGAGAAAAAAGCACACCTCTAAAAGTCATTCAAGTTATAAAGGGCTGGGTTGATGAGTCAGGTAAAACCCACGAAAAAGTCTACGATATTTCTGGAGTTGGCAAGAAGAATGAAAGGTATAACTTAAATAGCTGTGAAGAGGTTCAAAAAGGCCATAGTGAACTATGTGGCTTTTGGAAAGACCCAGATTTTAATCCAAAGGAAAGGGCCTTCTATTATGCAAGGGTTATTGAAAAACCTGTTTGCAGATGGTCTTGGCATCAATGCGTTGGATACGTCAAAAATAGTCATCCGAAACTAACTCCTACAGATTACTTTTTAAAATCATGCTCCAAAAGAAGACTCCAGAAGAAAATTCCTAAAGGGTTTAGAGGTTGCTGCCGTCATATTAATGTGGCCCATAAAAACCCAAAGGTATGGGAAAAAACTCAATTCGGAACTTATACTCCCTTTATCTACGAAAGGGCCTGGAGCTCTCCTATCTGGTATGGTCCCTAGCTAAAAGTCTAAATATTTTTCCTTTAAAATTCTTTTAATCATAAGAAATTTAAATGGTCACTTAATTTGAATAAAGGTCGAATGAAGAAGTCCGATATAGTTCTCATTCCTATATAAATTTAAACTCTAAAGGAAAATGTGATGACTAAAGAATCGACTTTATACCAAAGAGAAAAGGTTGTTCTCACTGACAGAGAAAAAGAAACTATGGCCTTAGATAGTGATACTTCGGCAGAAACTCTTTTAAAATTGGCCTTTGATTCATCGGAAAAAGTAAGGGCCTTGGTAGGAATAAACCGTAATACGCCGGAAGTTATTTTGATGGAGTTAAAAAAAGACCATTCAGAGCTTGTCCAAAGGACCGCAAGTTATAATTTAAATAGCAGAGGTCTTAAAAATAAAAATAGAAATTAAAAAGCTTTTTATTCTTAGTTAATTGGTTAAAGAGCTTTTTTGCATATTCCACATTGAATAAAAACGCTTGCTGCATTTTGAAAGGGAAGAGGTAAGTTTTCAACTAGACCCTTATTGATAATATCTTGAAACATACTGTATGTTTCTTTTTCAGTTAATTCGCCAACATCAAAAAGATAGAGAGCATCTCTTAGATTAGTACTTTGACCCTTTACTTTAATGAAATCCATTTGTAACCCCTAAGCTTCTCTTAACTTTATTTACTTTCATTTTATCAATTTAACAAAATTGATTTTCTTTTATTCCAAGGAGAAAAAGGAGTAAAGATTTAAAAAGAGTAAAAACAGTTACTTACATATTTAATGGTAAATTGAAAATAAAAGGGAGGAAGAATTGATAACTCTTGTCTAAAGTAAGTTTATTTTCCTAGTTATAAAAGCCCTATTTAATTACAGGTTTTAGTTTTTTTACCGAATGTTTAATCAATGACCAAATAGACATAAAAGGAAAAAGAGATGTTTAAAAAGGAAAAGGCCCGTCTTAAGGATCACATAATAAGCTTATTTGGGGAATTAAATAGTGATATAGATAAGGGGGTTTATGGTGATGAAAATCAGGCCCGTAAAAATGTCTTGAAGTTTATGATGGAAATATCAAGTTATAGAGTTCGTTGTGGAAACTTATCAACTGAAGATGCGATAAGGAGTGGATTGGAAGGACTCTTTAACGGAATTGATGCCTCTGAAGGAGAGTTAGAGTTTTCGGATTTATCTGAGGAAGAAGAGAAGCTATTGGGTAATACTCAAGGTGTTTTTCAGGTATTCAGCCATGTTTTTTTTGATGTCATATCCAAAAGGGTTGACTCTAATTTTATTGATGGTACTAAAGAAGACATCAAAAAAATAATCTTAGATGCAGTTGATAAAAACCTCAATTAATTAAATTTTCTGGTCAATAATTAGTCAATTAAGATGCTTCGTAAGCTTTGTAAAATACCTGCTAAGCATCCATTAAACCTAAAGAAAAGAGATGAATCTATTTTTTAAAAATGAATTGGGTTATAATTGCAGTAATAGATGTAATATGATCAAAAGGGAAAGGACGCCTTTGAGATGAGTAAAAACGAAACACAAATTAATATTTTCGCATTTGATAATTACCGTGATTTTTTAAAAGCTTTCTACGAATATAAAAAGTCATTAAACTCAAGATACAGTTATAGAGTTTTTTGCAATAAAGCTGGAATTAGTTCCACTTCCTACCTTAATATGATTATGCACGGTAAAAGGAACTTAACTCAGAAATCCATACCGAAATTTGTTAAAGGCCTATCCCTAAAAGGAAATGAAAAAAAGTACTTTGAAAACCTTGTTCTTTACAATCAAAGCACCGATCAGGAATTGAGGTCTGAATACTTCCAAAGACTCCTTTTTTTAAGGTCTGAAAAATTTGATGTCTATAAGCTGGGTTATAATCAGCATGCTTTTTTATCGAAGTGGTATGCTGTGGCAATTTATGAGTTTTTAGATACAAAAAATAACTGCCATAGCGCGAAACTTATTGCGGATAAGCTAAAAGGTGGTGTTACTGAAGAAGATGTTAAGGAGTCTTTGACTCTTCTAAAAAAGTTAGGGCTTATAAAAAAAGACCCTTCAAAAGGTTACGTTAAGATAAATGCTTCTCTTGAAACAGTTGATGATAATATTTTAAATGATGCTAAATTTAACTATCACAAGAGCATGATTGATTTAACCAAAGAATCTTTGGAAGATTCACCTGTCTATGAGTTACGGGAATTAAGTGCTCTAACTTTCGCCGTTGATAGTGAAAAGCTTCCAGAAATAATCAAGAAAATGAAGAGTCTCATTAGAGACGTCAACAAAGTGACTTCAAAAGGCAAGTATAAAGATAAAGTCTATCAGCTTAACCTGAGTCTATTTGGTCTATCCAAATAACTTCAAATGACCATTTTTGGTCTAAAAGCCTATAAAATATACCAAGAAATTGTCAAAAGGCATATTCTTTGACTTTAATATGGTAATCATAACTCAGTATTTTCAATAGTTTGCAAGACAGGGCCAATAAAAATGGAAACGACTCATCTTCAAGAGAAGAGGGTTTTAATAAAAAAGCCTTCTTCTATGCCCAAAAATTGGTGGAAACAAAATAGGTTTTTCAACCACTTTTTTAATTCACTAAGCTTATTGTTGCCAGTGGGTGAGCTGTTTTTTATTAAAAGTATGAAGCTTAACCAAGAAAGCATTAAGTGCCTTGATTTAAAAAAAAGTGTTAAGCACTTTATTTATCAAGAAACCAAGCATTTTCAGGAACATGATTTGTGGTTTAACCGGAACTTAAAAGAGAGTGGATACTCCGTGGATCGATTAATTTATCCTTTTAAGGTCTTTATGGAGTTGGGAAATAAGTACTTGAGTCCAAGGTTTGCATTGGCCTTAACCGTCGCTTCTGAGCACCTTACTACAATCCTTGCCCGGCATATTTTGAGAGATGTGAAATGGCTTGAAGGTGTTTCATTTGAGTATAAAAAAATTTGGTACTACCACGCATTAGAAGAGCTAGAACATAAGAGTGTGGCCTTTAATTTATATAAGGAGATCGATGGTCCTTTTTGGTTGAGAGCATACTCTTTTATTCAAGTTTCCATGGTTTTTTTAATAGTTATTTTCCAATTAATGTTTTGCTTTTTGTGGTCAGATAAATCAAATGTTTCCTTAAAATTTTTTAAAGAATTACTCTGTTTTTCTGCGCATCTTATTAAAAGCTCCCCCCTTTTCTTTAAAAGTTACTTCTATTATTTTAGACCCTCTTTTCACCCTAATGATGAAGATGATAGCGAGCTCGTGGCCGTTTATAGAGAAAAAGTGAAGACCTTTTGTTTTTAAAGTTTCTCTAATGATCTGTTGCCCAAAACTTTTTACCTGTTTTTAACATGTCTTGAAATATGTTTTCTTTGGACCAGGCCCGATGCATTCCCTTTTGGTAGGCCAAAGCATTTTTATAATAGAAAATGGCGTTAAGTTTATTTTTGAGTTTGTTATTTTTTACTTTGATAACCTTGCCTGGGGTTCCCATAACAATGGAGTTATCAGGAATAATTGTGTTTTCTTTTAAGAAGGTGTGACCACCTATTATACAATTATGACCTATTTGGCAGCCGTCCATAATGGTTGAGTTAATTCCAACAAGGCAATAGTCTCCAATTGTGCATCCATGTAATGTCACCCTGTGGGTAATAGAGCAGTATTTGCCAATTGTTGTTCCTTGTTTCGTCCCAATATGGATCATGACAAAGTCTTGGATGTTTGTCATAACGCCAATTTTTACGCTATTCATTTCAGACCTAACGACTGAGTATGGCCAGAAAGAACTGTCTTTAGATGCTTCAATCTTTCCGTAAAGTTGAGTTGTTGGGTGTATATAAGCACAATTTTCAACATCGACTTCTGGCCCAAAGCTAAGTCTTTTTTCCATTTCTTTCCCTTTTTATCATTCCAACTTATATAAATAAGGGTATTGGAGGGTTATAAAAAGAATAATAGGCTTAAAAAAAAACAAAGAAAAGAGCATAAAAAAAGGCCACCTTTTGAGGTTGACCTTTTTTTATGCTTGGCTTTTATATGAAGGTTTGAGTTACTTCGCTTTTAATTCGTAATAAAGACTCCAATAAGAGGAAGGCCAAAAAAGACAACACCTATATAGAGGAAGCCTATCATTTTATTTTTGGCCGATAGTTTACCTAGTTTTGTCGATAGAATAATAGGTGTGCGCCTCATCTTTTCAGCGGGAAACCAGATTAAAATCCCAAGTATATTAAAGAAAAAGTGCACAAGGGCAATGGCCAGGCCTGCGCTGTTACCCGTGAGAGCTGCCAAAAGTGCTGTAGTGGTGGTTCCAATATTGGCCCCTAAGGTAACAGGTAAAATAGAAGCAATGGAAAGAAGTCCTGACCCCGCCATAGGTACAAGCAGTGATGTTGTGATTGAGCTTGATTGGACACAAAATGTTAAGACGCCTCCAAATAAGATTGCTGTATAAGGGTTTTTAGAGAGAAGCTTTTCAATTATGTCACCTTTATTTCTTTCAATGACAACTTTCATGACTTTTACAACAGTAGTGAGGGCAATGATTGTAATTCCTGCCCCTAAAAGCATGAGCCCAATTCCAGCGGCATTTCCTTCGAGGCCTAGGTTTTGAGTTATAAAGGTTTTCGCACCTTTAGCAAGAGGTTTAATGGCAGCCTTAAGTGGTGAAGAATAGGTCAAGCCGGTCATGTTTCCGTAAAGGAAAGCCGAGACAGACGTCGCTAGCTTTTCCAGAATTCCAGTTGCAAGCTCTAATGGCAAGAGCACTAGAACGGAAAGAATATTAAAAAAATCATGAACAGTGGCCGCAGCAAAAGAGCGTTGAAAAGAGTCTTTATCTTTCAGATAGGCCAATGAAACAAGAGTATTGGTAACTGATGTACCGAGGTTTGCTCCCATAATCATAGGAATTGCACCTGCTAAATTAAGGGCACCACCGGAAACAAGACCAACGATAATAGAAGTCGTTGTCGAAGAACTTTGAAGGAGCGCCGTGGCCAACATACCCGATAGGAGGCTTAGAAGTGGGTTTGATGTGACGTCAAAAAGGGTTTGAGCGAACCCACCTCCCATTAACTTGATCCCAGATGTTAGTATTTTAACCCCAACAAGAAAAGTGAAAAGAAGTGCTAAAACAGTTAGAATCCTTCCAAACGTCTCAATAATTGCTTGGCCTTTTAGAGGAGACCCGCTAGGTTGAATGGCCTCTTCAGGGCTTGAAAATTGATCCATGTCTTTTTCTCCTAAATTTTATTACTCATCAGCTTTATTAACAGGAGAATAGTCAATTTCAAAATTAAAATTGTGTTAGTTTTAGGAGGTTAAGATTGTTAGGATTGTTAGGATTGTTATGGTTGTTATTACGTAAAAATATTATGAGTTTTTGACTTTTTTTAGGCATTTACTCGCTTTTTTAACAAATTTGTCTTTAAACAATTCATACCTTTTAGCAACTATTAGATTTTGGATAATCAAATACCTCTCATTTCAATTATCATCATTTAATTATTTGGTCCCAAATTGATACCATTTTGAAATTCCTTAAGCTATGATGGACAGCATATTTTTTTACGACAGGAGATAATTAATGATACTTAAGAATTTAATCCAGACCATCCGTTCCCCCCTTTTGTCTTACGTTATAGCTTTCTTTTTTAGTTTAAATATAATGGCCATAGGGGCTGTGGAGAAGGCACCGGACCTCTCGGTTCGGTCCCTTTCCTTTGAGGAATACCCTCTTCAGGGTCGTGATTTTTTGAGTCCGCCTAGTTTAGCAGAGCAGGATAGTGATGTTTTTGAAATTTCTGTTACCTCTGAAAATAACGTTTTGACACAATTAGATATGCCAAGTTTTGAAAACAGTGGCGGTACTATTAGGGGAGGAGGAGGGAGCACGAACCCTCTCGAAGTGATTAAGGCAATCGTTGCCTTGGGAGAAAGAGCTTGGGATTTGGTTGTTATGGGGAAGCCTATTTTAAGGTCAAATCATGTCCCAATTAGCGTTTTGCCCCAGGTTGAAGGTAGAGACATTATTCCCATGGACTTGGAGCGTTGGTCCTTACCAAAGTCAAAGACTTTTTCTTTTAGTGCAAAAGGAAGGACGGGGAAGGAGTTGGTGAAGTTTGATTATGCCGTTCACTTTACCCACAGTGGTAGTTTTAATGGAAAAGGGAAATTTTTGGCAGCCGTCAACATAACGCCGCTGAAAATCAAGGTAAGATGGGGGCAAAAATTTAATTCTCATACAGAGCTCCTCGAAGTTGTGAACCATGGAACAAAAGAAAACCCCGTTGTTTCTGCCCTGATGAAGATAACCTACACGATAACTTCGATGACAAAAACGACTCAGTCTTCAGAGATGTATCATATTGTTGGAGATGGAAGGATTATTCCCCTGCAGTAATTTTTTGTGTGAGGCGGCTGTCATATTGCCGCCTCTATTTTTAAATATTTGTCTTAGTTATTGCATAGATAAATGGGAACCGGGTTCTTATTAAAAATGTCATATGGATCTAAAGGTTTTTAAACCGTCTGTACCTGAGGTCTTCTTCTTCCCAGTTTATAAAAAGCGGAGCTTCTTTTAAGGAGCAAGAGTTTTCTTGTTGCCCTTTACTGGTAAGAAAAACCTTGCTTTGATTTTGGTCTCTAACCATAAGTAAGCTTTGAAAAGACCTTTTTTTGAGAAAGAAAGAGTTTAATCTTTTAAAGGAGTCCCATGTTGGTACATTGAGTTTTAGCTTTTCTCTAAAGGTTGAAACTGCCTCTTCAAAGCCTCTTTGTATTGTTCCCGCTGATCCATTTTTGGTATTGAAAAACCAGACGTAAAAGAAGGTGCAGGGTCTACAGTCTTCTCTCCATTTTCCCCTCCATTTTTTTATCAGATTGTAGGCTTTTTTTTGAGAAAAACTAATGCGGCTCACTTTTACTTTTTTCAAAAAAAGCTCTTTCTTTTTTACGAGTTCATTTTTTTGAAAAGGAAAGGGAAAATCTGAGCATTGAAAGGCCCTTAAATGCTTGAAGTTCCACTTCCTGGTAGTGGTTTTGAAGGAGGCCAAGGTTTTTTGAATATAAAGAGAGTTAGAAATAATAAAGTCTTTTTTAGGATTTTTTCTAAAGTGGTTTGAGCTTGTTATCGGAGATTTATCGTTGGAGTCTGAGCTGGATATAATAAAATCAAAAAAATTATTGGCAAAACTTGTATGAATAGATTTTTCTCCAATTTCTTCGATAACGTTACTGTCAACAGTGCCTTTAGTTGAAACCCCACCTAAAATCCATTGGAGTTCAAAAAGTTTTTCTATATGGTGGGCTTTTAGTTTTAAACCCCTCCATTTTAGCAGGGCCTTTTCTCCTTTCGGCTTTTTAAGAGGAAGGATGGGGTGACCTTCTCTTGTTACTTGATAACTTTTGTTCTGGGATTCAACAAGAACAGGACCTTTTTTTATTTTAATGAGGGGATAAATTTGGTGAATAGTGAGTTCATCCTCAGGGACAAGATCTATAGATTGTAATTCTAATGAGGACTTTGGTAAAAGAGACCAGCTGAAAAATTGATTAAACCCTTGAAAAAAAAGAGGAATTCCTGGAATAGAAGCACCCATCAAAGGTGATTCTTTGAATTGTGCGCCAAAAAAATCTTTGAAAAGAGGGAATTGAAAAGAAAGTGGAGCTTTAAATCCAATTAAGGTGGGATCTGCAAAATGATTTTCTATAAAAGGCCCTGCTTGGAATAAGCTTCGGATTAAATTGTTTGTTCCCCCTGGGGTTTTTGAGAGGAGAGAGGGTAATTGTTTTTTTGTTACTTCAAAGTGGTATAAAAGAAGGAGCGCCAAGGAGTGTCGAGGATGCCACTTTTTTGGTGCTGGGGCCGTTTTATAAACCGGCAACCTTCTCTGTATGGCTTCTTTAAGTCCGGTATTAATGCCAAGTGTGTAAAATTCAAAATAATCTTGAATATCAGGTGAAAGGTTCTCCCAAAGTCTTTTTGATAGCTTTTCTAAGTTTAACATTCTCATCAAAAAATCAGATTCATAGGTCGCTTGACCTTTGAGAACACTCAGTCTTCCATAGGCCTGCCTCCTCATTAGGTCAAGACTGTAGGGGTGTTGACTTCCATGCAGGTAACCAAGGCATATGAAAAACGATTTTTTGTTTTGGGCCTTGAAGTACCTCATCTCCTTTGGAGTCTTATAAAGATAGCAGCCAGGAAGAGTCTCGGCACTAAATCCCTGATGGATAAAGAACATACGAAGAGAAAAGACAAGTAAGAATAAGCCTGATGGCCTTAGGCCTGAGCTTTTGGAAGTGGTTTTCTTATTTTTCATGAGAGTCCTTTAAATTAATTTTTACTGTCAAATTGCTGTAAAACGTCTAGGGAAACCATTACAAGGGTCTCTTCGTTGGTTGACTCAAGGACGACTTTTGGAGCATGTCCGGCTTTATAGGCCTCTATCCAACGGCTTGCGCAAAGACACCATTGATCACCTGGCTTAAGCCCTGGAAACTGGGCAACAGGAACAGGCGTTTTCAGGTCATTCCCTCGATTTTGGGAAAAGTCTAGAAACTCTTTTGTCATAATTGCACAAACAGAATGAATTCCTGTGTCTTCATGATTTGTATTGCAGCAGCCGTCTCTAAAATAACCTGTTAGAGGGTTTGCGGAACAAGTCTTTAGCTCAGTTCCCAAAACATTAAGCTGTTTCATCACCGGACCTCCTTAAAGGAATCTGTTTTTTATTAGGGAAAACAAAAATAATTGGATTGTAGGTTGGCCAAGAGAGTTTTTCAACAGAAACTATAAGAAAAGAGGGCAAGGAGGTAGAGGGAAAGCTTTAGAAATTTGTTATAATAAACGATGGGGATTTATGAGTGAGATGGTACTTTAATTATTAAATAAAAGAGTCATATTTTATGCTTTTTAGATTTTGGCCAGTGATCAAATTTCTTTTCCTTAATATAGTTTTATCGGGGATGGTATTCAGTCAGCAAGAACCAGATTACAAGCTAAATAAAAATGGACAGGCCATACCGACATTTCTAGGTCGTATTATTATGCTAAAAGGTACGGTCAGTCGAGTAGAGGAAAATGGAAAAATGGTGGCCCTAAAAGAGACATCAAAAATTAAAAAAAATCAGGTGATAGCAACTGGAAAGGGAAGTTTTGTAAAAATTAAGCTCGTTGATCAATCCATTTTTACAATGTCAAGCTTTTCAAGAGTTCACTTTAAAGATTTTAATTACAAGACTCCCAAAGACCGAACAGGTCTCTTTAATTTAATAAAAGGAAAATTAAGGGCCTCTATTCCAGTTAAATCCAAAAAGGACTCTCTAAAAATTATTTCTGGAACAGCTTCTATGGGAATTAGAGGAACTAAGGTTTTAGTAAATAATCGGACTGATGAATTAGGCAATAATGTTGTTCAGATGGCCCTTTTAGAGGGGGATGTAATGGTTAGAAATAATTTAACGAAAGAGGAAAAAAGTTTAAAACCGGGAGATCATTTAATTTTTGCACAAGATAAAAACTCTAAGGAAGCTTTAAATAAAGTTGATGATTTGGAAAAAGATGTTGCGGAGGAGTTAAGAAGTATTGATGACGAAGAAAAAAAAGTCCTTCCTTTTCTTCCATTCTATGATGTTAAGGGAAATAACATTGAGCAAAAGGTGACTTTTAAAGTTCAAAGGCCAAAAACTGAAAAAGTTTTTTCTGGCCCTTCCATGAAAACTTCAACTTTAAAGAAAAAAAATAAAGAGGAGGAACTTAAAAAAAATCTTAAATACTCTTGGAAAAATGTTCTGAGAAAATTAAATAAGATATTAAAAGATAATAAAATTTCTAAATAGTTTAATTTGTCCATTATTAAATAAAAAAGTACATTTATCGTTCTTAGAAAAAATTAGGTCTTTTCGAGAATAGTTCAATTCAAAAAATGTAATAAAATTTATTTAAATTTAAAAAACTACACCTTGGGTATAATTAAGGAAAAATTTGCTAAAACCGAAAAATAGTTCGAATGTAATCTATAAAAAAAGTGATTTAAATTGAGACTTTTCTATACTTTTTTTCTTTTCATAATGAATACTTACTCCTTAAGTGTTTTGGGAAGTGAGTCATCTTCATTTATTTTTTCAAACAAAGGTGTTGTGGATTTTAGTAGTAAGGTTGATGCTCGTAAAACCAATAAAGTTATTCATGAGAGCTATATTGTTAAAGGTGAAATGCTGTTTAATTGGGGGGAATTTGTAGACCCTAAGGATTTAGTCTCTTTTCAAAAGCCTGATAGCTTTAGAGAAGTAACAATTCCTCACTTTTGGGGAAAAGATAAAAATGCAAAAAAAATAGGGTCAGGAACTTATCTTTTAAATGTATTAAATAGCCCTTTTAAAAGAGTTGGACTAAAAGTTTCAATAAAGTCGGCCCATAAAATTTTTATTCTCATTGAGGGAAGAAAGCCTATTGAAGTTTCAAGTCAGGGCCATGTCTCCTTAAAGGAAAATAGAATTATCCCTTGGTGGGAAAACCAATATTCTTTTTTTGATTTGGGTGGAGAAAAAAATTTTAAGATTTTAGTTCATGTGTCTAATAATTATTTTAGAGAAGGAAGATTTTTAAAGCTGGAGTTAGGTGATGAAAGAATAATCAGAACTGAAAGAAGTAAAGGCGCCAGAAAAGACTTCTTTGTGATGGGTGGTCTTATTATATTTGGATTCTATTTTCTTTATCTTTATATAAGAAATACTAAGGATAAACAGGTCTTTTTCTTCTCTCTTCTTTCTCTTCTCATAGCATATAGGTTAGGCTTTACAGAGAGGTATATACCTTTTCTTTTTAGCCCCGATCTTGTTTTATATCAAGTTCTTTTACGTATGGAGTACTTATCCTTTTTTGTCTTTCCCTACTTGTATGGAAAGATTATTTTTGTTATGTTTCCCTATCTTTTGCCTAAAAAGTTTAAGGATACTGTAAATATTGTTTCTCTAACTTTTTGTCTGTCTTGTTTGATGACCCCTTCAATAGAGTTTTTATCTGGGACAATTTTAAAATTTTATCACCCTTTCTTCTTATCAATTTTTGTCCTGTATTTTTATTATATGATCCAGGCTGCAAGGCATAAATTAAAATTCTCATTTTTATCCATTTTTGCTTTATTTTTAGGGATTATAGGCTTTATTCATGATGCCCTCATCGAAATTGGTTATTTAAACCCTCCTCATCGTGCAGATTTTTTCATTTTAGGAACAGTCTTTTTAATGGCCTTATTTTTAGCTGAAAAAAATGTAAGGAATTATCAAAAATATAAGAAGAGGGCTTACAAATTCAAAGATATTGCTAAGGAAGGAAAGGATCAACTTGCTAAGGAGAGGGATACTTACCATATAAGGCTCGAAGAAGAAATAAAAAGAAAAACCAGTATTATTTATGAGCAAAATAAGAAGCTTGAAGTTGAGCGTATCAGCTTGGAAGACCTTATGAGCCATTACTATTTTCAAAAAAAATCAAAGGATACACTTATTAATAACCTTGATAATGGTTATATGACTTTCCGTGAAGACGGCACTATTCACGATGGGGCCTCAAAAGTGACTGAAGATATTTTGGGTAGAAGTTTATACGAATCCGAATCGAGAGGTCATAAAATTTGGGATGCTTTATTTTTTGATGAAGAAAGCAAATCATTTTTTAAAAAGTGGATAAAAAAGGCATGGGAAGGCAAGCTTTCTTTTAAAGACTTACTTCCTTTGGCACCAAAAATTTATAGAATGTCAAAAGATAGTTATATAGAAATAGATTATAAACCTATTTATGTAAGCGGAGAGGATGCGACCAAAAAAAATGAGTTGGATCGAATTATTGTTATCCTCAAAGATAAAACAAATCAAAAGAGGCAGGAATTAAAGATTAAGAGGTCAAATGAAGACGCTGAATTTATTGAAAACGCATTAAATAACCCTGTAGAGTTTTTGGATATTTTAGAAGATACGAACGAACTTCTTAAAAACATACCTGCTTTAGATGACTTTAACCATTCTGATATTCAAAGGGAAGTCCATACGCTCAAGGCGCGATTTGCGACTCTAGGAATGAAGTTCGCTTCATCTTATTTACATATGGTTGAAGAACTCCTTAGCTCAAAGAAGACAGAGCAAGTTAGAAATGCTTTAAATTATTTCCGGGGAGAATTGTCTAAGCACCTAAAGAGGCATTCGGCAATTGTTCAAGCCGCTAAAAAGACAATGGTTGATGACGGACTGGCCATTCCTGTTAATAAGATAATGGAGCTTATAAAAGAAATTCCAAATTATGAAGACTTTCATTTTCATATTTATAAAAACTACTTTTTGTCAGATCTACTTTTAAAAATAAACCGTTACAAGGGGCTTACTCAGGAAATAGCTTCTGGTCAGGGGAAGAGTGTTATTTGGAAAAATGAAGGAGAAAAAATTATTGTTGATACCGAAAGGTATGGTTCATTTGTCAATTCTCTTGTGCACGTATTTAGGAATATGGTTGATCATGGAATAGAAAGTGAGGATGAAAGAATTGAGAAACACAAGGGAAAAAGTGGTATTATTACTGTCCAGTCAAAAGTTAATGGAGAAAATTTTGAGCTAAGAATTTTTGATGATGGAAGAGGTATTGACCATAACCAAATAAAAAAACAATTAATTAAAAAGGGGCTTAAAGTAGAGGATGATTTTAGTGACATTAAACCTGAGGATATTATCCAATTTATTTTTCTTCCAAATTTTTCAACCAAAGAAGAGGTCTCTCAAATTTCTGGAAGAGGTATCGGGATGGATGCGGTAAAGGTAGAAGTCGAGAAATTAGGAGGGGAAATAAAAGTCAGCTCCAAGGTTGAAGAGGGAACCAGCGTGATTTTTGAATTGCCTATCATTATTTAAAGTTGAATTTTTTAGCAATTTGCTTTTTTATATTTTCTCTTTCTTCAATTGGTGAAATTCTTATAAAAATATCCATGACTCCATTTCCTGAATAGCCATTCACTTTAATACCTCCATCAACATCACTCCTATATCGGATAATTCCAGGCGAGTATCTATGACGGCAGGCTTTTGAAAACCCAAGGACTACTTTTGTCACACCAGGAAGCCTTTCAACCCAATGAACACTTGGCCTGAGAGATTTATCTAAAGTTGTATGTTTACCTTTAATAATCTGAACTCCTTAAGATTTGATTCTTTATACACAAAAACTGATAAAAAATGACCCCCTTATGTAAGAAAAGAAAATACTTTTTAAAAATTTTAAGAGGAATCATCTTATGAGTGCTGCCTTTTTTTGTTATAATATTAGAAAAGTTTTGGTTTCATGATGGTCCATAAATTCTTGCGTGGTTCATGGGCACAACCCCTTTTTACATTAGGATAAAAGCATGTCTAAAAAAGTTTATGATTTCATTGTTGTAGGTGGCGGTTCAGCAGGATGTGTTCTTGCCAACAGACTAAGCGAGGACCCCTCCAATGAAGTTTTAGTCCTGGAAGCTGGTAGAATGGATTATATCTGGGACCTTTTTATTCATATGCCGGCAGCTTTAACAATTCCAATTGGAAGCAAAAGATATGATTGGTGCTATGAGTCTGACCCAGAACCTTTTATGAATCAAAGAAGAATATTTCATGCGCGAGGTAAAGTTTTAGGAGGCTCTAGTAGTATCAATGGGATGATTTTTCAAAGAGGAAATCCTTTAGACTATGAAAGGTGGGCCAAAGACCCTGGTATGGAAACATGGAATTACTTTCATTGTCTTCCTTATTTTAAAAAAATGGAAAACTGTTTGGCCGGAGGTGATGCTTACCGAGGAGACAAAGGTCCTCTTGAGCTAGAGCGTGGGCCTGGAGTTAATCCCCTTTTTGGAGCATTTTTAAAGTCCGTGCAAGACGCTGGATACGAATTAACCAGCGATGTGAATGGGGAAAAGCAGGAGGGCTTCGCCCTTTTTGATAGAAATGTAAGGAAGGGAAAAAGATTAAGTGCTGCGAGGGCCTATTATCATCCAGTTAAGAAAAGAAGAAATTTAGAGCTCCGTTGTCATGTTCATACTACTAAAATTTTATTTGAGGGAAAAAAGGCCGTTGGAGTCGAATACCAAAAAGGTAAAAGAGTTCATCAAGTGATGGCAAAAGAAATTGTTTTAGCAGCAGGCGCTATTAACTCACCTCAACTTCTTCAACTATCAGGCGTTGGAAATGCTAAGGAACTTGAGGCCTTGGACATTCCTGTTGTTCACGATCTACCTGGCGTTGGCGAGAACCTTCAAGATCATTTAGAAGTTTATGTTCAGTACTCTTGTAAAAAGCCTGTCTCCATGAATCCTGCTATGAAGTGGTATCGAAAGCCCTGGATTGGTCTTCAATGGCTTTTTCAAAAAGGACCGGCCGCCACAAATCATTTTGAGGCGGGGGGGTTTGTTAGAAGTAATGATGATGTTCTCTATCCAAATTTAATGTTTCACTTTTTACCACTTGCCGTGAGGTATGATGGATCAAGTCCTGCTGGGGGCCATGGCTATCAAGTTCATGTCGGACCAATGTACTCAGATGCGATAGGGCATGTAAAAATAAAGTCTAAGGACCCTTTTGAATACCCATCTCTTTTGTTCAATTATCTTTCTACAGAGCAAGACAGAAGGGAATGGGTTGAGGCGATCCAAGTAGCGAGAAAGTTACTCGATCAGCCTGCAATGGAAGAGTTCAATGGTGGGGAAATTTCACCTGGTAAAGAAGTATCAAGTGACGAAGAAATACTTGACTGGGTTCGTAAAGATGCTGAAACAGCTTTACACCCATCATGCACTTGTAAAATGGGTGTGGATCCCATGTCAGTCCTTGATCCAAAAAGTATGAGGGTTCATGGAATGGAAGGGTTAAGAGTTGTTGACGCCGCCTCTATGCCTTATGTGACCAATGGAAACATTTATGCACCTGTCATGATGCTCGCTGAAAAAGCTGCTGATCTTATTCTTGAGAAAACCCCTTTAGAACCTGAGGAAGTTTCCTATTTTAAAGCTAAGCCTTAGCCTTTTATTTGCTAAATAATTTAAAATTCTGAGCTTCTGACCCGATAAGATTTCATGACGGATATTCGTGATATGAAACTTCAATATAAACTGGCCTTGCCTATCCCCATGGCCGTTGCCCTTATTCTGGGTACTTACTTTTTTTATACTTTAAATGAGAAAAAAAGAGCTTCTTATGGAGACCTGGACAAAGTAACTAAAACAACGGAAAACCGTTTAAATAAAAATTTAGCAAACCTTCTTTGGAACGAAGACTTAGAGGTTGCTAAAACCATTTTGGAATCTGAAGGTAAAAAAGATATTTTTAATTCAATTGTTGTTTTAGATGAGGATAAAAAGGAAGTCGTCCTTGGCTTTAAAAAAATAATCAAAAATGGAAAGGTAGAATTAGATTTTAAACAAGATATTTCCTCTCTTTTAAAAAATAATTTGAAAAAACTTGATGGACCTATTTTTTATTCTCGTGATGAGTGCGAAGGACTTGATACTGCTGGATGTAGAAAAAAAAATGAGCTTGTTGGTTGGTACTCTATTTACGTTGATGATTCTAAAATTCAAGTTGCCTTAGAACAGGAAAAAAGGAGGATGGGGGTTATTCTTATTGTTTTAATTTTTTCCATTACTCTTATCATTTTTTTTCTTATAAATATTTTAGTGACGAGACCTCTAAAGGAAATTATTGAGGTTTCAAATCTTATAAAAATGGGAAATTTTAGTAAGAGGGTTGGTAAAAAGTTTGAAGTAGGCGAAAATAATGAGGTTTCAGCTCTTTCGTCTTCAATAAATACTATGGCAGATGAAATTCAAAAACTGACAACAGGCCTTCAAAATGAAGTCAATGCACAGACAAAAGAAATACAAATTCAAAATCAAAGCTTTTTAAATTTGCTCTCTAACTTAGACCAAGGCTTTTTGATTATAAATTATCAAGGTTATGTTGAAAATGATCCCACAAATAAAACGGTAGAAATTTTTAATGCTAACCCCAAAGGTAAAAACATTACAGATGTTTTTCAGTTTAATCCGACGGAGAAGATGGCCTTTCATAAATGGTTAAACCACGTTTTTAAGGGCTTGATGTCTTTTAAAGATTTAATTCCGTTGGCCCATAAAAGGCTTGATGATGTTAATGGAAGAATTCTCGAACTTGAATATAAACCAATTTTTGCTGGTAAGGGTTGGGGAAAAATAGAAAAAGTAATCTGTATAATTAATGACATAACAAAAGAAGTTAACTTCACGAAAAAAGTTGAATTTGCCAAAGAAAAAAGCGACATGATTTTAAGACTTGTTGATTATCCTTTGGAATTTTTGGATGTTATTTCTGAACTTCAGCTTATGATAGATGATTACCAAAAAAATCCAAGAGGACAAAGTTATGAAACTATTTTTAGATCTTTTCATACAATTAAAGCGAGGGTTGCAAATTTTAAAATTTCAGAGATTGTAAAAAGAATCCATTCTATTGAAGAAGATCTTTTTGAAGTTATGGATAGGGAAAAAAGAAAGTTTTCAGAATCCGGTTCTGACTCAGATATTTCAGAAAACCTCATTAAAACACGTTCTAATGACAAAGAAAACGAAAAGACCAATAAAAGTATTTCATTTAAAATTCACAACCTTAATACATTTTTACATGACTACCTCAAGACAAATAGAAATATTGTTGAGCTTGCTCAAAGCTGTCTTAATTCAGGTGAGAAGTTTGAAGAACTTCATAAGGCGAAAGAGGAACTATTAAAGATTAACAATGTTATTATGAAAAACTTTGTTAATAAGAATTTAAGAGATATATTTTTCCAATATGAGAAAACGATAACAGAAGTCGGTTCTATGCAGGAAAAAGCAATTAATTTTGAAATTGAAGAGACTGATATAACAGTAAAGCCCGAGCCTTATAAAGATTTTTTTGAATCTCTTCATCACATATTTAGAAATATGGTAGATCATGGTATAGAGGAAAAGTCTGAAAGAATTGACCAAAATAAAAAAGAGGAAGGAAATATCAAGGTCTTTTTCAAGAAAAAGGGGCGGTTTCACTTTCAAATAGGTATAAGAGATGATGGAAGAGGGATTGATCCTCTTAAAGTTAGAGAAAAGGCCAAAAAGATTGCGAATTTGAATAGTTTACCTCTTAATAAAATGAGTGGTTTTGAATTAAATCAACTTGTTTTTGAGCCAGGCTTTTCAACAAAAGAAGCCGCCTCTACAATTTCTGGTAGAGGTATTGGAATGGATGCCGTAAGAAAAGCAACTCTAGACTTAGAGGGTAAAGTTTGGGTTGAGTCTGATATTGGAGAAGGGACGTTATTTGTAGCTGAGCTTCCATTTACAAGCTAAATACAGTCCTTGTCATTTTTAGATAAATTCCGAAAAAAAAACTCAAAAATTTTTTCAATATTTTTGTAGTCAAGTATAAGTAAAAATAATTATCATTAAATCTAAGAGATATTTTTTATAATTTATAAAGGTAACGTATGGAAAAAAGTGATCCAAAGAAAAAAGATGATGGCAAACCTGCTCTTCTTTCTTTTGGTCAAGGGGATGTTCTTTTTCATGAGAAGGATGTTGCCGATTGTCTTTATATTATTAAAGAGGGAAAGATAAGGTTATATAGGCCTAAAGGAAAGGGGTTTGTAGAATTGGCCATCTTGAAAAAGGGGGAAGTCTTTGGAGAAATGGCCTATTTCAATGCGAAAGATGCAAGAAGGAGTTGTTCTGCTGCTTCTGTAGGTTCAACGAAAGTGATTCAAATTCATTTCAATTCGTTCAATAAGGCAATGACAAGCTTGAATCCTTGGTTTAAAAAAATTATTTTTACATTGGCCGACAGGTTAAGAGACTCCAATGATCTAATAAAAAGCATGGAAAGCAACTCTGTTGCCCATAGCCGGACAAAAATTAGCCACTATAAATTTTTTAATAACTCTGATCTTGTAAAATTATTAAACTATTTTATAACTATTTTTGAAAGTTACGGAAATTTTAGTGAACAGGGAATGGTGCTAAAAAAAGAAACCCTGGATTACCATATTTTGGATATTTTTAATCTTTCTGAAATTAAGTATGAAGAGTTTGTAAGAATTATGTGCGAGCTAAATTATTTAGTTCTTCAAGAAGAAAGCGAAGAAGATAAAAATGAATACGTGACTTTATCGGATATAAAATTTTTTAGGGATACTCTCGGTTTTATTGATGAGCAAAGAAGGTTAGATGATGCAAAAAGGCTCATCATACCTCCCCGTTCTCAGGCCTTTATGGAAAAAATTATTGAGCAGTCAGAAGGAAAAGAGGTAGATGGTAAGGGAATGGTAGAGGTCAACCTTTCAGAGATTTATAAAAAATTTAAAGATGATCAATCAAATATAGGTCAGGACGATTTTTTAGATGTTGTTTCCCAAGGACTTGCCCAAGAAATCGTTGTGGGCGATAAACAGGCCTTCCTTTCTAAAGTAAAAATTGTTGAAATAAGAAAGTTGTATCCTATTATTCAATTTGTAAATAGGATTAATGATCTGAATGATGAGAAGATTGAAAAATCTTAAAAGCAGGTTTCAACGATCGTGTTCAAGGGCATAAAAACAAAGATAAAAAATAAAGTTGATGTCCTCATTATCGGAGCAGGACCAGTTGGTTTAACCCTCTCTAACTTTTTGGCCTTAAAAGGAATAAAAGGTCTATGTGTGGATAAGTTGGAGGATAGTTATTCCTTCCCTCGGGCGATCAGTTTAGATAATGATGCTGTCCGCATTCTTTACCAACTAGGTTTTTCTAAGAAAGATTTCAATTTTTTACCTTTAAAAGAAGTCTCTTTTTCATCTTCCTTTTTTGGAGACCTTATCACCTTAAATACTTCTGGATCGATTGATACATTTCCAAAGTTAGTTTCTTTTTTCCAGCCAGAGCTAGAAAAAAAGTTGAAAGATAAATTATTGGCCTATAAAAATTTTCAACTTCTATATAATAGGACTTTAAAAAACTACCGTTATAGAGGTGACCATTATGAGGTTTCACTTGTTGATGAAAAAGGACAAAATCATGAAATGAGTTGTCTCTTTCTCATTGGAGCTGATGGGGCCAATTCTCTTGTAAGAAAATTGGAAGGTCTTGATTTTGAAGTTTTTAGAAACTACAAAGATACTTGGCTTATCTTGGATACTATTAATAAGAAGCCTTTTGCTGGTGAAAATAAAGTAACTTTTCATTGTGGTTATAATAGGCCATGTCCTTCTATTCCGGCTCCGGGAGGAAGACAACGTTTTGAGTTCCGCTTAGACTCTCATAAGGATATAGATACTCAACTAGAGAAGGGCCCTTGGAAAAAATTTTTTTACCAAAGAGGCGTTAAAGAGAATAAAGGTGGCGCTGGATTTAATAATGATTTCAAAGTTGAGAGGAAGGCCACTTATCAGTTTAAGGCCTGTGTGGCGGAAAGTTTTCAAAAAAAAGGTGTTTTTTTAGTCGGCGATAGTGCCCACCTTACACCGCCTTTTGCTGGGCAGGGACTTGTTTCAGGACTTAAAGATGCTCACAATTTAAGCTGGAAACTAGAGCATTCAATAACGGGAAAGTTACCTGTTGGTGTTTTAAAAACTTACACTCTAGAAAGAAAAGGTCAGGTGAAAAAGGTTATTTGGCTCGCTATGGTGGCAGGTCTTCTGGCCTCACCAAGAACAAATGTGTCATCCTTTTTGAGTCAAAGTTTTCTTTTTGTTATTTCAAAACTTCCTTTATTAAAATGGTTTATTAGAGGTTTTCACTTTAAGCCAGGTAACAAGATAAAAGCGGGATGCATAATGAAGAAGCATCCTTTTGGATCGCCCCTTATTGGAAAGCAGTTCCCTTCCGTTTGGTTAAGAGATTCTTTTGATAATCATAAAAAAATAAGAAGTGATGAATTGTTGAAAGGGCAGTTTTGTCTTTTTTGTTTGAATCAAGACCCATTAAAAATTTTTAGAAGAGATTCTTTAAAACAATGGGAGGACTGGGGGGGGAAGGTTATTGTTATTCATAAAAGGAAAAATGAAAAATTAAAAAAAAATTTAAGCTTTCTTAAAACCCCTTATAAAGAAGCTACATGGCTTGATGAAGAAGATAAATTAAGTGCTTTTACCGGTTCATCTTTAAACATCTTTATAGTGAGGCCAGATTTTATTATTTTCAACGCTGGAAAAGGAAAAGGCCCTCTCGGTGGGGAGTCCTTAATTAAAGAGTCCCTTTCTTTTTTAAAAAAAAATTGACCTAAATTTTGTGCCTTTTAAAGTAATCATCCATGGCCCCTTTAACCTTTGAGGATAAGATGATGGTACCTATCATATTGGGGACCGCCATAAATGCAAAGCATATATCAAGAATATTAACAACATCATCCATTGTGGCCACTGCGCCTAAAATAATAGAGGATAAATAAAAAATAATGAAGGGAATATCACCGAAAGGCCATGAGCCCTTAAAAAGGTAATCCCAGCATTTTTTATTGTAGTTAGCAAAACCAAATATACTTGAGAAAGAAAAGAAAAACACTGAGATACCTAAAAAGATTTTCCCTGAATTTCCAAAGGCCTTTTCAAAAGCTCTCAAAGTCATGAGGACTCCATTGTCTTGAGCCATTTCTTCCGGTGTGAGGCAGATCAGTATTGTAAGCGCTGTCATAGTACAGACCAGGATTGTATCTATAAAGGGACCCAACATGGCCACAAGTCCTTCAGCGATCGGTTCATTTGTTTTGGCGTTCCCATGCGCCATAGGAGCCGTACCAATACCTGCTTCGTTAGAAAAAGCGGCCCTTTTCACCCCCTGGATCATGACAAAAAGAATGGCCGATCCCATGGCCCCCCCAGCGACAGCTTTTCCAGTAAAGGCTTCTGTAATAATTTGAATGAGAAGGGATGGGACCTTACCTATATTGTTACCAATAACATAAAGGCAAAGAGCAACATAAAGAATACACATGAGAGGGACTATTTTTGACGTCAGGGAGGCTATTCTTTTCACTCCGCCAAAAACCACATATCCTGTAATGATAGCTAGGACAATTCCCAAGGCCATCTTGGGAAATTGGAATTGATCATGCATGAAGCTTGTAAGCTGATTAACGTTGAAAAGCGCAAGCGTCCCTCCTAGACCACAGAGGGCAAAAAAGAAGGAAAGTGGCTTTGCCTTATTTCCCAAGCCTTTTTCTATAAAATACATCGGTCCACCTTGGGTTTCGCCAGTGTAATCTTTTCCCCTGAACATAACGGCCAAAGTACATTCAAAAAATTTAGTATTCATCCCAATAAGAGCTGAAATCCACATCCAAAAAATAGCGCCTGGGCCTCCTTTACCAATCGCGACCGCAACCCCTGCTATATTTCCCAAACCAATTGTTGCCGAAAGAGCATTCGTTAAGGCCTGGAAGTGGCTTATCTGGCCTTCGACTTGTTCTTTTGTTGATGAATCAGAGTGGCTTCCCTTTCCACGAATGAGTTTTAAGGCATGAAAAAAACCCCGTAGAGAGGCCATCCTGGAAACAAAACCAAGGTAAAGACCTCCACCAATAAGAAGGACAATAAGGGGAAGGCCCCATGCGTAGTCAACAAGTGTCGCTAAGAAGTCTGATATCATTATTGTTTCTCCGCTAGGCCTTAAATAAGTATCACATCAAAAAAGTGTCTTTAATAAAGAAGTTCCACGGTAGGTCTGAAATATTGTTTGGTCAAGAGCTCAGTTGAATTGTGATTCTTCGCAAGGTAAGCTTGTTAGATGGGATGAGTATCACCAAGGAGTTAAGGTGGGTCAAAAAGGGAAAGATGGTTTTATTTGGTCAGAAACAAAAGAGCCTCATGCAATGAGACGGAGGGAAATTTTAAAAAAGCATCCCGAAGTGAAAAAACTCTACGGTCACTGTCCTCGGGCAAAGTATTGGATTTGCCTCTCCGTTTTTATTCAATTTGCCCTGGCCTATTTCATGAAAGATCAGACCTGGCTTATTGTTCTTCTCATGTCTTATACCGTGGGTGGGGTTATTAACCACTCACTTCTTCTAGCTATGCACGAGCTTTCCCACAATCTTGTTTTTAAAAGATCTGCTACCAATATTTGGTTTAGTTTTTTTGCAAACCTCCCTACAGGAATTCCTTCAGCGGCGACTTTTAGAAAATACCATTTAGAGCATCACAAATATCAAGGTTATGAGGATATAGATTCGGATATTCCGAGTCAGTGGGAGGTTGTTGTTTTTAAAGGTCGGCTAATGAAAATGATATGGCTTTTCTTTCAACCGCTTTTCTACGCAATAAGGCCTCTTTTTTTACGACCTAAGCCACCAGGTAAATATGAAATTATTAACTTTATAATTCAAATTGCTTTTAATACACTCGTGTATTTTTATTTTGGACCTAAGGCCCTTTGCTATTTCCTCTTAGCTACTTTCCTTTCTACTGGACTTCATCCAATGACGGGTCACTTTATCTCGGAACATTATGTTTTTAAGGGAGAGCAGGAAACGTATTCTTATTACGGTCCTTTAAATTACTTAACTTATAACGTCGGGTACCATAACGAACACCATGACTTTCCTAATATTGCTGGTGCAAATCTTCCCCGTCTCAAGTCTTTAGCTCCAGAATATTATGATAATCTGCACTCTTATTCATCCTGGACGAAAGTTATTTGGGATTACATAATGCGGAAAGATTTAGGGCCTTATGCGAGAGTAAAGAGGAAGTCTTTATCAAGCCAAGAAAGCAGGAGGGATTTGGTCGAAGCTGAATCCATTGTTTAATTTATTTAACTTTTGAGCGGCCCCTTCGAACCCTCTCAACATATTTTGCCCAAAAATAGAGGTCTGTTTCAGACATTTGAAATTCACCTACAAATTGAGAAAAGGTTCTTGTAAAACAAGCTGGCCACCTTTTAGATAGGAATTTTGTTTGAATAAAGCCTTCCAATTTTCGTCTTTTCACCATGGTCCATTCACCGATAGATTTTTGGCCGTAGGTTTCGATTATTTCAAGTGGTTGACCACAGTAGATGACTTTAATGGATGGTGACTCAAGATCCGCTTTTTCATGTACAATACCAAATGGCTCTTTAAAATAATAAAGACCCGCTTTCTTGGCATTAAAAGCTTCCGCGAAGAGTGAGACACTAAACGCCATGATCAAGGTTAAATGTTTAACAAATAATGAAAAGTTCAATAGGTGACTCCTCTTTCATTAAATTATAGCGGTTTTGAAGAGGTGCCTCAACGAAGGAAAGAAAGGATGCCATGATCTTCATGGCGGCCTTTCTTTTTAAATTACTTTGTTAGGAGTAAAGTTATTTTCTTGCGTAAAAGGAAATAAGGGCCTTTTTTCTAAGGTTCCATCCAAAGATATTAGCGTCTGCTGTAACCTTAACTCTTCTTACACAACGTGGGCCTCCAACAAGTTCAAGCCATTCAGATGCACTACCTTTTCTAAAACGTTTTCTGACATAAAGCTCTTGTGTTTCACCATTTTCAAAAGTCACTTCTAGGTTGTAAACCTCAACTCTATGGCGGTCAACTTTCAACTTAATGTGTGTCGTTTCTTGGTTTTTTGTCCCTTGACATGTTGGAAGCTCAATACGGTCCGTGTCTTTTATGTCATTAATCTTCGTCGTTCCAATAAGCCTTCTTTCATCAGCTTGTGCTGTGCTTACCAACAAAGCTAAAAGTAAAAAGGTCTTTAAAATCATTTTCATACAATATCTCCTAAAGAGGTTATTTTAAAATTTAAGTATCAAATAGAATTCATGTTTTCTTAAATTTTTCTAGACCTTTTGTCAAAAAAAAATAGCGAAGAGAATTTAAAAGTACTCGTTTGCTTACCTATGATTTCAGGCCTATACTCGGCTCCTTAATATAAAAATTTATTGCAGTTTATCAATATCTTTATCCAAGAGGTCAATTTTGAGTGGGTTTAATATAGGCTGGACTTTTATAAGTTTACTTTTTTCTATGATGGTAAACGCTTTTGACATAAATGAAAGTGGGCATCTTCAAATTAATAATGATTTAAAAAGAAAACTAAAAGAAATCAGTTCATTGGAAAAAAAGATTCAAGGAGAGTATTTCATCCAATTAAAACTTGGATCTGAAGTAAAGAATTTAAAGCAAATTGTTGATTTAAACTATTGCAAGCTGACCCTAAAAACCTACCATCTGGAGTTTGGTCTTCTATCTCAAGATTCTTTTGATTTAAGAAGATCCTTTCCCTTTAGAAAGGTTATACGGTTTAATGACTCTTATGGAATATTTTTTGGTTTAAAAGCCCATCTAAGAGAGAGGAGTAGGCTCTATTTTAGGAGCAAAAAAGAGAGGAATGAGGTTTTTAATGATTTTAAAAAATTATCTAAACTTTGCAAAAAAAGAAAGCATCAAGCTCCTCTTCTTAAAGTTCTTAAAGTTCTTGAAAGCTTAAAAAGCCATGAAACTCCTATACGTTGGGTAAGTTCTATACCTAAGGAAGAGGGTGAAAATTCTGGTGAAATCCAAACAGAGGACTTTGAAAACTATCTGGCCAATTTGGATGGAAGAATGAGTTTAAAGGAAAGGTACCGAAGCGTTGTGGAGGCGAAAAAATCTATTCTTATTCAAACTTTCATCTTTAGATCTGATGAGTCTGGAAAGTTTTTTACCGATTTATTGGCCAGGAAAAAAAGTGAAGGCCTTGATGTTAGAGTTAATTTTGATGGGATCGCTGTTAATCTAGGTCATATTATTAATCAAAAAACAAAAGCCGACTTTAAGAATCAAAGAATTATGCTGAATAATCTCATGAGTGCGGGGATAAGAGTTTTTGGTTATTCTTGTAAAAGAAAACTTATAAATGAGTTTAGGGGGACCGACCTTCAGAAAATAATAAGGAGAGACCATGAAAAAATGTGGCTTGTTGATTCCGAGCTTGCAATAAGCACGAATAGCTCTTCAAGTGTTGGAGTTCTAGGTGGAATTAATATTGCCCAAGAATACTTTGGTCTAAGCTTTGATAAGAGCTTACCTTATAGGGATCAAGATATTGCTCTGAGGGGTCCACTTTTAAATGAATTGCGAAAATCCTTTGAAAGAACCTATCTTAATAAAGCCTTGCGTTTTAAAACGTACCATGAGGATAAGTTTTGTTTAAACCCTTATAACCCTCTAAAAGAAAGGAAAAAATATGAGGGGTTTAAAAAAAGGCATTGGAAAGCTTACATAAAACAAAAAAGCGAAGACAGTATTTGGGTTGATACTCAAAGAGATACCTTAAACCACTTGTTAATGGGAGAAAAATCTTTTAATGAGGATTTTTATTACGAAGGCTTATGGAGGCCAAAAAAAATAGAATACTTTAAGGCCAAAGGTGTTAGGTTTTTACATTCAAGGCCCGATGAATCAGAGGATTATGTCTATCAAACCTATATAAACCTTGTAAACAATGCCCAAAAAGAAATTCTAATATCCAATGGCTACCTTTTACCTCCTGATAAGTTAAAAAGATCGCTTTTAAAGGCCATAAAGAGAGGAGTAAAGGTTCGTTTTCTTACTAATGGTGTTGCTGCTAATAATCTTAGCTTTATTTCCATGATGAACCGTTATCGTTATATCGAATATTTTGACCACTCTTTAGGGGCTTTTAAGCTTTCAAAAGGGCCTACCTGGTATAAAAATATTTCGATAAATGAATGGGTAGGTAAAAAGAAAGAAAGTGGTTTTCAGGAGGCCGGTACCCTACATAATAAATACATGATTGTTGATGAAAAAGTCGCTCTGGTTGGGTCTTTCAATTTAGATTATTCAAGTCTTAAAAATAGTGAACTGGGTTTAATTGTTGAAAGCAGGTCCTTGGCAAAAAATCTCAAATCTTTTTTTGAAAGAGATCTTTCTTATTCAAGAGAGGTATCTAAAGAAGATGTTTTAAAATACAGGCAACCTAAAGGAAAAAACAAAATGATTTTGTCCTTTCTTAAGCTCATAGAAACTCATCTTTAATTGATAAATCAAAAAAAAAGGATAAAAATATCAATTTAGGGGGGAAAAAAATTCCTCCCTTTTCAGTGTAAGATTTTTCTGAACCCTTTGATCTAAAGACTTTTTTTATAAAGACGAAATTTCTCTATATTATCTTTTTCTAAAAAAGGGAAAAAGCATGAGGTTTCGTTTATTTAAAATCTTTCCTTTCAATATCATCTTGTTATCCATTATTGGTTTAACGTTAAGCTCTTGTAGTATTTCACTAAAAAAGAGCTCTCGAAGGAATGTCGCCCAAATTATAAAAACTCCAAAAATTGATAAGGCTTCTTTTTGGGGGAAAAGACTTGTCACCTTAACTTATGCTCAAGGAAAGCCTCTTGATGCTTCTCTATTAGGTCGTCAATGCGGTTATGAGGTTGGTTTAAAGGGTATAAAAGAGTGTGTACGATTAGGCGCCGATATAAATTTTAAAACAAAAGAGGGAATGACGGCCCTTTTAGGAGCTGTTGAGAAGGGTGACCATCTTTTGGTTAAAGATCTGCTTAATTTAGGAGCTGATATTAGTTTAGGAGATAACCAGGGGCTTACTCCTATAATGAAAGCATCTTTGTTGGGAAATTTTGAAGTTGTTAAAGTTTTAGTTGAAAGGGGGGCGAATTTGGGCCCTATTAAGGAAGGAAATTGGAGGGGGATGAGGCCTCTCGATATTGCAGATTTTTACCTTCATAAAAAGGTGGCCCATTATTTGAGAATAAAAATGGGGTGGCCTCTTCTGTAAGGGGAAATGAAGACCGTGACCTATTATAGCAGGAAAAATTGAAAATGATTTACAAAGGAAAGGCAGTTTGAATCTTAAAAAAATTAGAATAATACTTTATGGTTTTCTAAGTTTGTTTATTTTAGGTGGAGAGGGAAGCCGGTGCTTTGGTTTTGTTATTGAAAATGCTGTTCTAACAAAAGGCTTGAGTACCAGTATCCAAAAGAATAATGAAAACCCTCTTACGGAAAAGGCCTATAAGAATAAAAATGAATGGGTTCCAATGACGCTTTTCGAAAGGTTCGAAAAGGCACTTAAGCTTTATAATTGGGGTTACCCGTCCTTAGGGCCTTATTTGGAAAGTATCGAGGATGGACCCTTCTTTAATAAAAAAGGTAAAAAAATAAGTTTAGCATCCTCATGGGCATCCAGCCAATTCGACCCAGAACTCAGCAGTTATTTGTATCAGAAAAAAGGTTGGAACTGTGAGGGTATTCACTTTTTTCCTGGCGACATTCAAGAATTAATGACGGCGTTTTACCCATGGGAAGTTGGAACAAGTTGGGGTAACAGATCTGTCTACGGAGGGAATGATTTAAAGGCCCATGAATTTCACAAAGCAGCTCACTTTCACTTATATACCGGGGAAGGTCTCGTTATTTTGGATGAGTCAAAGGATCTTGTCTATCCGGTTTTAAAGGTAAAAAGCTCATTTAAAGAATTGATTCCCCAAGAACTCATTGCTTACATGGAAGAGAAGCTGGCACAAGGTAATTGGCCTGGACAGAAAGCAGGAACGGATGGGCCCGCTCTTTTTAAATCCCAGTTTTTTAAGCATTATAGTGCTCAGGGAAAAAAAGCATTAAGAGTCTTAAAGTTTATCGAAAGAGGGATGGACATAATTCAAAGAAATGATGGATTATCTTATTCTTCTTTAAGAAATAGAATATTAGAATCAAGTTTCTTCTTGTCCGTATTTGAATCTTTTGAAGGCCAGTTCAAAAAATATAAAGATAAGAGAGGTTTGAAAAATATTTTAAACAAATTGAGATTCCGTTATTTAAAAGATGCTTTGTATAATAATAGCCTTTCTTTTAAGGATGGCATTCGTGTAGAAAAGGTAACGACTGAAATGACAATAGGAATTCCAGGTTCCTATCGTGGTCGTTCTTTAAAGCAACGAACATTGTCTCTGGTTTATTTTCTTTTTCAAAGGAAAGGAAAGCAGGGACTTAATCAAAAAGTGGCAATGTGGCAATATCCATGGAAAAAGGACGTCCTTAATAAGCTTTCTCAATTAAAAAATCAAAAGGGTGCCTATTGGGAAAAATATAAAGAACACTTGAAAAAAAATATGAATAAAAAATGGGTCCTTTCGGAACTTGGGAAAAAATCAAATTATTTTATTATGGGATCTACATGGTTTACCAGCAGTAAAAGGAGACCTACGATTCTTTTTTCTGTTAAGAAAAAGAGAGCTTTTGCTTCTAATTTAGCTACGAATTATAATCAATGGTTTTACGATATTTGGGACAAAAATCAATTACCAAAAGAAAGCTTTTTAGATTTGCCAAGAGGCTCAATTTATCAATTAGTTGGTAAAGGAATTGGTCTAAAAGGTTTGAAGCATTTGTCGAGAAATTGTAGAGAGCTTTAAAAATATTTTTATAGAGAGGATTTTTACCATGATTTCTGTAGAAGGATTTGGAAAGCCGATGATGGATTATGATCTAGTCAAATATGAGTTTGATTTTGGATTCCAGTTTCCAACTGAATACAAAAAATTTTTAAAAAACTCTAACGGAGGGATTCCTGACCTCAAAAAGTTTGATTTGAAGGATAAAGTTAAACAAGGGTTGTCTATAGAGTTTTTCCTTGGAATAAATGTTGAAAAAGAAAAAAATGTTTTTTATATTTTTAAAATAACGAAAGCTTTAATTCCAAAAGGCTTTGTTCCTTTTGCCCTTACTGAAGGGGCGGGCGTTTTGTTTATTGGAGTTGGTGATGAAACGTTTGAAAAAATTTATTTTTGGGATCGGGGTGATATAGAGAAACCTTCCCAAGCTGTTGAAGGAAAAAATCTATTTCCAGTGGCCTCAAATTTTGATGAATTTTTAAATTCAATTTATTGATCCACTTTTTTACCAAAGGTTTTAAGAATGTTAAAAGAAAAAAAGTGTATTCCTTGTTCTGGAGGAGTTCCACCATTGCCTGAAAATGAGATTTTAAAGTTTAAACAAGAAATCTCTCCTGAGTGGAGTTTAACTCATGACAACACGAGGCTTTTAAGAAAGATTAAGTTTAAGGATTTTAAAGAGGCCATGGACCTTGCTATTAAAATTGGAAATATGGCAGATGAGCAATGGCATCACCCTGAATTGGTAGTAGGCTATGGCCATTTAGATATTGAAGTGTGGACTCATAAAATTAATGGACTTGTTGAAAGTGACTTCATTTTTGCTGCTAAAGTTGATGCTCTTTATGAGGGGTAAAAGGGAAGGGTCTTCTAAGTTTTGAAATGAGAGACTGTTTCTTAATGATCTTGGGGATCTCTTGAGTTTCTTAATAAGAAGAAATTAACCTAAGTTAGTCTGAAATCTTGCTTGAGACGCATATTCAGCTCTTAGAGCACGTAGAGGATTTATAGGAAAGAAGACCCTTCCCCTTTTGAAAAATAATATCTGTATTCTTTCTCTTTTGGGGAGCCAAATAATTTTTCCAAGCTTAAAAAAAGCCCTGTCCACCAAGTGTACTGATTGGTTTCTTTGGAAGATGGTAAACAAAAAAAGATTTTTTTGTTTGCAACGATACCTTCATGAAAATTGAAAAAACAAAGTGTCGTTAAAACAAGTCCTAAGGTAACAGGCTTGGATTTTGCCATAATTTCAGAGCGTGTTTTGGTAAAAGAGGGAAGTTCTATAACAATGGGGTTTTCCACAAAGTCTTTTGCTTTCTCTTGATCATCTTTAGCAAGCTTTTCTAGGAGTTTATTAAGGTTAAGAAAACCTCTTAATATGATTGACCAAGCAGGCTTTTCGCCTAGAATTTTTTCGTTAAAGCCTAGCCACAGGGGGGCTTCTTTTCCTTCACTTCTTTTTCTTTCAATAAGATAACTCATCTTCAGGTCATCTGTTAAGCACACTTTTAGGTAACTGGCTTGGAGGGTGGGGCCAAAGGGTGAAGATAAAGACCTGTCTTCTTTTTCTAAGTCTTTTCTTAAGTCATGCCATTCGTTGTTTAAATTTAAGATAATTTTTTGAAGTTCTAAGGGAAAAAGTTGAGAGACTTCCGGAGACCATACATCTTCAATCCAGATAGCATTTCCAACCTCTTTATGATCATCCAATGTTAAAGAAATCATCCCTCTCTCCTTAAGCTTCCTTTTGGATCTTAATTTATTATGAAAAGATCCTCTTAAAACTGTCAAGCGAAAATTCGCTAAAAAATGATCCTTAAGTTTTTAGTTGTTATTGAGTGAATTACCCGTTTATAGTGTTTTCGAATAAAATCACGTTTTATTACGTGGAACAGTCAGGAAAGCTTTTGAGGGAGTCGACTTGAAAACACCTGAGCTTCTTAAATTTTTGTTAGGCCTTAAATTAAGGAAACTTCGTTTTGAAAAGGGTCTTTCTTTACAGGCCCTAAGCCAATTGTCAGGGTTATCCTCTTCCTATTTAAATGAAATTGAAAAAGGTAAGAAGTACCCTAAGGTAGATAAACTTATTTTGCTGGCAAAAAGTCTAAAAATTAGGCTTGAAGATCTTAAGGGAGGAGCTGTTGATAAGTCTATCGTCCCTCTTACAGACTTCTTATCAAGTGATTTTTTTAAAACATTTCCTCTCGAAACATTTGGGATGAACCGTGGTGACCTCTTTGACCTAATGAGTAATAAACCTGAAAAGTTTGCTTCACTAATTGCAACTTTTGTTGGTCTAGCAAGGCATTATGAAATGGAGCCTCAGGAGTTTTCCAAGTTAGCGCTCAGGTCTTATAGGGAGTCGAAAGAGCATCATTTTCCAGATATCGAAGAGACAGCTTTAGAATTCCGCAAAAAAGTTCTTGGTCGACAGAATCGACCCCTTGATGAAAAACTTCTTGCAGATTTTTTAAAGAATTATATCAATGTTTCCATTTACACTCTAAAAGCTAACAAGTTACCTGTTTGGCCACCAGGAGATGCTATTTATTTAGATGGGAAAAAACCAAAGATACTTTTTCATGAAGACCTCGATCGGTCTTCGAGGTTATTTTTTTTGTCAAAGGAATTGGGAAAAGTGGCCTTAGGACTGAAAAGGGAAAGTTTTATCGATCTAGCTTACGATACAGGTACGTTTGTTGAAAGAAAGAATGACCTCATGAATTATGCATTTGCTTGTGCTCTTCTTTGGCCTAGAGATCAGTTTGAAAAAAGCTTAAGAGAGTTTTTGGCAGAAAAAGTTTTTTCTGAGAAAAAGCTTTTGTCCTTCCTTGGCGAGGGTCCATTTTTACCGGAAATTTTTATTCAAAGAATGACCCAAGTTTTTCCTCAAATGCTTGGAATAAAAAAATTGTTCTACTTAAAGTTTGATACCTATGAAAAAACAAGTTTCAACAAAAAAAACTGTGCGGAAAACTTGTTTTATGTGACAGATGAACTCCATTTATCGCATCACCACTTTCCTCATGAAAATAGGATGGGCCAACACTATTGCAGGCGTTGGAGTTCTCTTAACACTCTTAAAGAGTGGATGGATGAAGGAAGGCCTTGCCGTCCAGAAACAGGTTACTATGGCTCTCTTAAAGTTCAAAAATCAAGGTTAGTTGGAACAAGTGAGACTTATTTTTGTGTGACTCTTGCAACTCAAGAAATGAAAAGGGGTGACTTTAAGGGTAACCCTTACTCAGTTACTTTAGGGCTTTCTCTTGATGATGAACTTAAGGAAATCATGAAATTTTGGGATGACCCTTCCATTCCTGAAAAGATCGTTGGCAAAACTTGTGAAACATGTCCAGTCAATGATTGCTTAGAAAGAGCGGTTCCAGCATCACTTCTAAAGAGGAAAGAAAAGAAGGACCAAGAAAGGGATGTTTTGAAAGCCTTTCTTAAAAATACATCGTTTAAAACTCTTTAGAATTTATTTTCCTCTGATTAAGAGGGTAGAATGTTCAACTCTTTTAAATTTTTACCACCACTAACAAAATTTTTGTTCTTCGTGTTACTATAGGAAAGTGTTTTAAAGTGAAGGCGGGAATTCAATGATTGACTCAAAAGATCTTCTAAGTGAGACCATGAAGGTTCTTGAGAATCATTATTTTAAGGGCCAGTCAGGCAAGACAATGACTAAGGAAGTTGATGTCTATTTCAACTCTTATTTTCAAGATGTTGCAGAGCTAGCTGGAATAATAAAAGAAATGTGGAGTTTGGGGCATGTTACGCCCTTAATTGCTAAAAAAACGGCGTTAATGCTGAACCGGAGTCTTGAGACTATCATTTTAGCGTCAGTAGGACAGGGCCTTGTTGCTGCTGAAAAGGCCAAGGCCCTTGTGAGTGGAATGATGGATGAAACGTTGCAGCTTCTTCTTCAATTTATTCTAGGAATTTAATAAAACTTTCTTAAAGACCTTTTCATTCCTTTTGAAAATCATTTAAGGTCATTAAAAATCAAAAATCAATTTTTAAAAAATTAATGCAAAGGAAAAACCGTGGGTTCCTACCAAAAAACGGATGCAACGATTTGGACAGGCAGGGAAGATAAGGGTGAGCGTTTTTTTAATAAGGTTAAAGTTGTCGACCTTTTGAAAAATGAACTTCCACTCTTATCTAAAGGGGGAACCAGTTTTGCTCTTCTGGGCTTTTGCTCTGATGAGGGTGTCCGGAGGAATCAAGGGAGGGTGGGTTCTAAGGATGGCCCTCTGGCCTTGAGGAAGGCCCTTCGAAATAAATGTTTTCATAATTTTAATGATGTTGAGCTTTACGATTGTGGCGATGTTGTTTGCAATGGCCGTGACCTTGAAGGTGTTCAAAAGTTACTTGGAGAAAAGGTTGCTATCATTTTAGAGAAGGGCCATTTTCCTATTCTTTTAGGGGGAGGCCATTCGATTTCTTGGGGCCATTATCAAGGCCTTGAAAAAGCCAAGTCTTGTGATTCCTTAGGCGTCATTAACATCGATGCCCATTATGATTTAAGGCCTTTGCTTGAAGGTGGAAAGGGAAGCTCTGGGACTCCCTTCCTTCAAATTGCGGAAAGAAGGAAAGAGCAAAAGAAACCTTTTCATTACCTTTGCGTTGGTGTTCAAGAGTCGGCCAATACAACACCTCTTTTTGAAACGGCCAAGGAGTTGGGCGTGAAGACAATTTTAGCAAGTGATATTTTATCTAAGGGAAGCGTTGCTTACAAACAAGTTGTTTCTTCTTTTGTCGAGAGCTGCCAGGAAATTTACCTAACCCTTTGCTTAGATGGTTTTAGTTTTTCCGTTGCACCTGGTGTAAGCGCACCTTCACCTTTTGGCATCATGCCAGCTCACGTCATTGACCTCATAGATGAACTTGTTTTATCGGAAAAGCTTGTTTCATTTGATATAGCAGAAATGGCGCCTAATTTTGATGAAAATGGCAAGACGGCGTCACTTGGTGCAGAAGTTATTACGAGGCTTATGCAAGCTTACAGAAAAGAAACTTAATAAAAAAATATAATAAAAAAAATTTACAATTAACTAATTTCAATAAAGAAATGATCCGAATTGCATTCACTTTTTTTCAATTTTACTCGTATCGGTTTAAAATATTTAAGGCCTCTTCCAGTATGGTCTTTTTTTGTTTTACATTTTTTAGAACATTAGGATCCACAAAAAGGGAAAAACCATCATCACTTTCATCTATTTGTTTAGCGGTCTCACCGACTTTACCTTTTACTTCATAAGTTTGAATGGGGTGCTTAATATTTTTAACTTTTATTTTTTCCAATTTTTCACATGCTATAAAGTCTCTTATCAATAGGTAAGTGTCCTCTGAAATAAGAATTTGGTTGGCCTTAGCATTGGATTCAAGCCTTGAAGCGAGGTTAACTCCGTTACCAATGGTTGTGTAATCAAGGCGGTCATGAGAGCCAAAGTTGCCGACTGTACATGTATCGGTGTGAATGCCTATTCTAATATCAAGGGGCTGCGAAATTCCTTTTGTTTGCCAGGTCTTTCTAATTTCAGAAAGTTTTTTATTCATTTCTAAGGCCATTTCAACGCAGGCAATGGCGTCTTGTTTAGGCCCTTTTGTTTTGGGATCACCAAAAAAGACCATAATGGCATCACCAATATATTTGTCCACAGTACCACCATACTTAACAGCAATATTAGTCATAGCGGTTAGGTAGTCAGTAATAATTTCTGTGAGGACTTCAGGCTCTAGCCTCTCCGTTATTTCACTGAAGCCTTTTATATCTGAAAAGAAAACTGTGAGTCGTTTCCTCTTTGTTTGAATTTTAACTTCAAGGTCTCCTGAAAAGATAGATTCATAGACCTGAGGGGAAAAGTATTTTGTTAGTTTAAGGAGGATGGTTTGGTTGTCTTTGGCGGCCGTAATGTCTGTTCCATAGATATTAATAAACCCAAACTCCGGTACGGGAACAATGTGGAAGTTGTAGGTTTTATTTTTGATCTCAAGTTCGAGAGGTTCACTCGTTGGTTGATTAGAAGTATTATGGGAGAACTTTAAAATTTTGTTTGGAACCTGCTCCCCTATTTGAATACCCCATGCCCTTTGAATGGAGGTGGCGGCTTGGTTGAAGTAAAGAAGCCGTCCCTCGTTATTTATTTTAAGAACTGGGTTGGGGTTTTGATCGGGAAACTTGGTGATGGCCTTCATCGCGGTAATATCTGTTCCATAAATACAAATAAAGTGAAGTTCAGGAACGGGGACAATATGAAAAGAAAATGTTTTGTTTCCACAAACGAGCTCAAGAGGACTAGTCAATTCCTTCTTTGCGTAAAGAATAATTTCTTCAGGAACAACTTCGTCTAGTTCTATACCCCAATAACTTGAAATTTTTTTTCCTGCCTTATTTTGATAAAGGAGTTTTCCATTCAAATCAATTTTAAGGACAGGGTTGGGATTTTGGTCGGGAAACTTCAAAACAGAATCAAGTTGCTTTTGGAGCTCATTTACAGTTTTTTGCAGTGTCATGAAGATTTCCTACGAATTTGGATCTATGGCCTTAAGAGGCTCTTACCACAC